>CAZVNP010000135.1:0-1524 GCA_964628285.1 uncultured Lentimicrobiaceae bacterium | reverse complement strand
AAAAGTGACCGCTTTTCCTCCGATGGTGACCCTGTCGCCCGTATAACCGCAATACAGTTCGCCTTTCCGTTTGGATATCTGCAGGGCAAACAGTTCCTCCTTCTTCAGCCGTGAGGCCCAGTAAGGTATGAGTGTCGTGTGTGCCGAGCCGGTGACGGGATCCTCGTCGATGCCATACGCCGGGGCGAAGAAACGTGAGACGAAGTCACAGGCCTTGCCCGGAGCAGTGATAATGATCCCTGCCTGTCCCAGCGTCTTCAACAGCCTGAAGTCGGGGGTGATGGCCGCAATCTCTTCTTCTTTATTATAAACGGCCAGAAAATCCCTGGTTTTGTACAACTCGGCGGGTCTCTGTCCCAAAGCTTTGCTCAAAGCCTCCGGATAGGGCACAGGCTGGGGGTCGCTGGCAGGGAAGTTCAGGACGATGAGGTCGTCGTTCCTTGACACCGACAGGTCGCCGCGGTAGTGCGTGGTGAAGCGTATCACCTCATGACGGTAATGCAGATGCCTGTACAGGACATGAGCTGTGGCCAGGGTGGCATGACCGCACAGGTCCACTTCAGTGACGGGCGTGAACCACCTGATCTCGAAATACTCATCGTGAGGGACGAAGAAAGCGGTCTCGGAGAGATTGTTCTCGGCGGCAATGTTCTGCATGATCTTATCGTCGAGCCATTCTGTGAGAGGACAGACGGCTGCCGGGTTGCCACCGAATATCTCACCGGTGAAGGTGTCGACATGATAAATCAGTATTCTCATTTTTTATCTGGATTGTGTTTGGCGAAATTTACCTTGCCCTTGTAAGGTACCGGGCTGCCGTCCTGAGCATGCAGGAGCTGAGACACCGGCAGCAATAAGGCTGTTATAAAGAGGAACCATATTGATCGCAGCTTTAAGCGATACGTTGACAATGCTTTCATGTGGTGTTTGAATTTTTGCAAAGATAGCACGATTTGTTCATCATGGTTTTTTACCTATGACCTGTGTGGTTTCGAAGGGGGTATCGATTCTTTTGGAGAACCGGATACCGGCATCCGTAAACCATTGCCTCACCTCCGTTTGGGTATAAGTTGTTCCCTTGGCGGTTCCGACAAGCATATTGATGGCGAAGAGGGCTCCCGCCACGGGCGAGGTCCTGTCGTTGTCCATGATATAATCCTGGATGACGATCGTTCCTCCTGTATTCAATGCCGCGGCGCATTTCCTCACCAGGAGGGCGTTCTCATTAAATGAATTGCTGTGGATGACAGCGGAGAGAAAAACAAGGTCATAACCGTTGCCCAGGTCATTGACCAGATAATCACCGGCCACCGTTCCCATTCTGTCCGATAATCCGGCTTTTTCGATGTATCTTTTTGTCAGCGGGATGACGTGGGGCAGGTCAAACACATCAGCGGTGATCTGTTGGGAGGCGTTGACGAAGGCCATGGCATAGGTGCCGGGGCCTCCACCCACATCCAGCACACGTTTCACGCCCGACAGGTCGATATTGGCGATGAGTGCCGGGGCATTGTGGCGGGCGCG
>CAZVNP010000134.1:0-1778 GCA_964628285.1 uncultured Lentimicrobiaceae bacterium | reverse complement strand
AGACAAATATGAACGGAAAGAAGGTCATACCGATTATCGTAACGGAAGTTATGCCTGATCTGGTCAAGTAAAAACGGACACCAAGTTAAGCTGCTTTTGCCAACATAAAACTCTTTTCAAAATCATTCGGGTTTTTATATTCCAAATACGAATGAAGACGATGGCTGTTGTAAAACATTTCAATGTAACTAATCACATCGCTTCTCGCATCGTTTCTATTACGATAAAGCATATCGGCAGTCCACTCTGTTTTTAAACTGTGAAAAAAGCTCTCCACAACAGCATTATCCCAACAATTGCCCTTTCGACTCATACTGCAGATCATTCCATAGGCGCCCAGTAGATTTTGATACTCACAACCGGCATATTGACTGCCTCGATCAGAGTGATGGATCAATCCCTGTCCTGGCTTCCGTCGCCAATAAGCCATCGAAAGGGCTTCGGTAACGAGCGATGTTTTCATTTTGCCGCTCATTGCCCAGCCAACAACTTTTCTCGAAAACAGGTCAATAACCACCGCCAGATACAGCCACCCCTCCATGGTCCACAGATATGTTATGTCAGAGCACCATACGGCATCAGGTCGAGCCGGCTGAAAATTGCGATCCAGAAGGTTGGACGCTACGGGCAGGTTGTGCCTGCTGTCCGTTGTTATCCTGAACTTCCTGCGGTGTTTTACGGATATACCGGCTTTTTTCATCAGACTGCGTGCTCTGCACCGACCCACATTATGTCCCTGAGAACGGAGTCTCTTGGATATTCTGCGGGAACCATAAGCGCCTCTGGTTTCTCCGTGGATTTGTCGAACTTCCGATAATAACTTAAAATCCTTATCTATCTTCATAGTATGATCTGTTCCCAAATATTGATAGTATCCGCTCCGGCTGACTTCCATAACCTTGCACAAAACAGTTACGGGGTAGGCCTTCCGTTGCTGCCGGATAAAGTCATATTTTACATCGACTCTTTGGCAAAGAAGGCCGCGGCTTTTTTTAAGATTTCACGCTCCATGCGAAGCCGCTTATTTTCTTCTCGTAGTCGGTGTAGTTCCTCATTCTCCTGTGTCATATGCCCTTTGCCGGGGAATGCTTTTTCGTTATCGCAATTTAACTGGTTTCTCCACTTCCGCAAAACATTCGGATGAACATCGAGATTCCTGGCTGCTTCTGTTATTTTGTAACCTTGCCCTGTCAAAAGTTTTACAGCATCAATTTTAAATTGCTTCGAATAACTCTTTCTCTTTGTTTTCATGTTCCACCTCAAAAAAGTTTAGTTTATATACCACGCTTTTCGAGATGTCCGCCATTACTATACCACTTTAAATTACACCCTGTTGATAAAAAGTCACATACATTATGTTTATCTGGCTATTTCACAGAATTAGCGGTGTAACTCTTATAGTTCTCTTCGGCATTAAAATACTTACAAGCTTCTTTCTCTTTACAAAAGATAAAAAACCTGATTGGGCGTTGAGTTTGCACAGACAGCCCGTTCTTGACATCCTTATCCTTATACTATTTACCTTCCACAGCATATACGGCTTGAGAACAATCATAATGGACCTTGGATACAGGAATGAAAAGCAGCTTTTCCTGCTCTCTAATCTGGTTGCATCAATCATCTCGTTAGCACTTATCTATATTTACTCAATTACCTCGTAATTATGCTTTACCACGACGTCCTTATTGTTGGTGGAGGTCTTGCGGGTCTCCGGGCAGCAGTTGGCCTGTGTGATAAATACAACGTTGGCCTTTTATCGAAAGTCTATCCCATCAGAT
>CAZVNP010000133.1:0-1899 GCA_964628285.1 uncultured Lentimicrobiaceae bacterium | reverse complement strand
CCATAAAATTCATCTCGTCCAATTTTATTTTGAGCTTCAACTTTGTCCGGAACCCCAAATATTAAACTAATTCCTAAAGGTACACCTATTAGCAAACTTGTCAATGTTTTCTTCAGTTTTCCCATGCTTTTTCGAAGATTTAGGTATATAATGAAAAGCAGGGAAAAAAGCATCAAAATAAGCATCAGAAAACCGGGAGTAAAAGGGCTGTGGGTAAGATACGGCAGCGACCCCAATATACCACATCTGCACAATGAGCCTCCCAAAAGGGAAATCAGCATCATAGCTCCGAATATCCTGAAAAATCCGAATGCAAAGGTCCATCTGCGGGCCAACCTGACCATTATATCATCAAATTCAGGGTCTCTTGGTGAACTGTCATAAGGTGCATCTGTTATTGGGTATTTATGATTGATCAGGTTCCATTTGAACTTATATCGCAGACGGTCATCGGGCCTGCTGATGACCGGTATCGGTGATCTGCAACGTGGCATGGGATGAAGCGGCCTCTGTCTGTGACTATCGTATATCCGAAAGGTACAATAGACGCTCGGACTTGACCGAGCGTCACGTATATGATTGATATACAAGTGTTTGGAGTTGTCGTATCCGACAATTTCGGAATAACAACCTTCTCCCTCAATGACGTCTCTGGAATACAGGGTTTGCATGAAACTGTTATTGTGCTTTATCTTCACCTTCACCGATGAAGAAGCTGAGACGTGTTGTGCATATTACTGCGAAAATACAAATTATAATGTGTTAATGCAATAGTTATATGTGAGTATTTGATAAATTTTCAGAGATTTTAAAATATCTTTCTTGCATACTTTATTTTCGTATCTTTGTCCCCGTCAATCATTTGCCCATGATAATAAAATTATTTTGATCAGAAGAAACATTTATGGCTGAAAAAGTATACTGAAATTCAATGAAAGATGAAAGATGAAAGATGAAAGATGAAAAAATTAATATGAAAACCGGTAATTCAATAAACATGGTTTCGGAAAAGGAGAAAGTAAAAGACATCGTCAAGATCATCAACCTGCAAAAACTTAAAAAATCACCCTATCAGGGACGGCTTTTCGAGATCACAGGCGAGGATGATGACCAGACTTCCGTTAAACAGTTGGAAGAGTTAACACAAAGCATCGAAACTACGGGACTCATGCAACCCGTCATTGTCAGGCCGGTTGAAGACAGTTATGAGATCATCGACGGGCAAAGGCGGGTTATGGCTATGAGAAAACTCGGACGCGGCCAGATAAAAGCCATCGTTAAAAACTGCACGGAACGTGAGGCTCAGATCATGTCGGTGGTAGGTAACCTGCAACGTAAAAACCTTACTACCATTGAACAGGCCGTAACTTATAAAAAATTACTCGATGCCGGAATTTTCAAGGATAAACGCGAACTTTCAAAGGCAATCGGAAAAGATGAAAGCTATATCGGTGACCTGCTGGGTACCCTTAACATGGACAGCCGCATCGTTGACGACCTGGCAAAGAAAAACCTGGTGAAAGACCTTCGCATTTTACGCGCTATCAGACGTTCGGACAAAGTAAATGA
The DNA here is from genome assembly GCA_964628285.1 of uncultured Lentimicrobiaceae bacterium. Lineage (GTDB taxonomy): Bacteria > Bacteroidota > Bacteroidia > Bacteroidales > JAGONC01 > JAPLDP01. The sequence continues at coordinate 330 of CAZVNP010000133.1, read as the reverse complement.
AGAAGGTAAATCAGAAAAACAATGGGATTTATACAGAAAGGTCGCATTGAAAAAACTAAACCGTAAGAAACTTAATGAGTTGATTCGGCAACCGGCCGTCACATCCGTCGTAAAGGACTGGATCATGAAACCGACGACCAGAGGACTGACATTTCGTATAGCTTTCGGAAAAATAACCCCGGAACAGAAAGAAAAGCTTATCAAATCAATAGAAGACAGGCTTAGCGAGATACAAAATAACTTAAAATAAAGAGTGACAGGATTAAGAATGATATGATAAATGAGTGGGATTAATCTTGTCTGCAAAACAAGTAACGAAGTAACGAGGAA
>CAZVNP010000132.1:0-1915 GCA_964628285.1 uncultured Lentimicrobiaceae bacterium | reverse complement strand
ATCATGCATCGTGCATCTCTCCTCGTATATCCGTGGATTTCACGCTGATAGCTGAAAGCTAATAGCTGAAAATCCGGAAAATAAAGGAAACAGGGGGAAGGATGGGTTATGAAAAACTTATATTTCAAGACCCCATGCTCCATAAGCGGCTAAAAAATATTTAGACTATGGTTAATATACTCTTGATTTGTGAACAAATAGTTTATATATTGTGAACGATTAGTTTATATATCATGAACACAGAAAAGCTATTTTCAACAAAAGAAAGGGTTGCCATCCTTCAGGACGTCATTTTTTCCGAAACGGAATTTGGCGTCAATGAAGTGGCCAAGCGGCTTTCGCTGAGCAAGGGCCTTGTTTCAAAATATCTATACATCCTTGTAACAGAGAACATACTGGAAAGAAAGAATACAAAATTTATAGTCAGAAACACGAAAGAAGTCAAAAGCCTGAAAATCATATTCAACATACAAGACATTGATACAGATATCTTCAAACGCTACAAATTCGTAGAAGCGGCTGGTTTGTACGGAAGCTGTGCAAAAGGCATAAATACCAACTCATCTGATGCTGACCTGTGGATCAAGATAAATAAAACGGATAATGACAAGCTTGCCAAATTGACATCCGAACTGAGAAAAAACATAAAAAATGTGAAAATCCTGATACTGGATGACAATAAATTGGAGACATTGAAGAAAGAAGACCCTTTATTTTATCATTCTTTGTATTTTGGTTCCGTGACCGTGTATGGCGAAGAAAACGCAATATAGTATCAACAGACTGTTTGAGGAAGGACTGATCAGGAAGATTCCTCCATCGAAAGATAAGGCAGCAGAAAGCATCCGGACAGCCGAATCATGGCTCAAAGAAGCAAGCAATAACCTGAGCAGCAACGCCCTCAGGTCCTGTATTATATCAAGTTATCTCGCCATGTTTCATTCGGCACGAGGCATATTGTTTGCTGACGGCTTCAGGGAAAAATCCCATTTTGCCGTTGCCAGATATCTGGAAGACCGATACGCAAACAAAGGCGAGCTCGAAGCGAAATGGATCGCCCTTCTGGACCATTTCAGAGAGACACGACACGATGACCAATATAGTACCACATTTTTTGCGACTGAAGACGATGCAGAGAGCGCTCTGGAATCTGCCAAAGAATTTGTAAAAAGAATGAAAGAACTGGCGAAGAAGAAATAATAAACTCGATTTATTTTATGCTACTGTAACAAATACCTATAATCTGTAATGTTCTACCACTTCAATATGGACTGATTTTCTTACCGATACAGGATAAATATTAGTTTTTTGCAGTATAATACTGTTCAGAGAATTACTATGTTTCATATTTTTACCTATATCTTTCATTATTACATAGCTCTTAAAAATATCAAGAATTTTTTGTATTTCATTTTTTCCTGTTGCTTTTTTCTTTAATTGTTCAGATCGCAAGAACTCGACAGCCTGTCGCCCAAATCAAATTATTTGCCGGAACACTGTTTCCTTCGACGCTCCGGCTCCGCGTTTCTTACCCACTAAGACTCGGAATTCACTCAATTCGTGAACTCGTGCTACGCACTCAGACAGCACGTACGGTTTCATTGCGAACGGATGTGAGCAACATTGTCCTGAGGGACGCAACCTTCAGCCGGGTACCCTCATGAACTTTTGCGGGTGGACCCAATAAATGCTCGATGTCGCGCTCAGGAAAAGTTCTTCCGGGAGTGATGTTAATGAAGATATAGGTTTGGGCAACAGGCCGTCGAGAAGTGGCCTGCTACTTGCTGCTTGGTGCTTACTGCCTACTGAATTTAAAGCCCCAGTACATCCTTCATGCTGTAAATCCCGTCTTTCTGGGTTACTATCCACTTTGCAGCGATTAATGCCCCTCTTGCAAAATTTTCACGGGAATATG
>CAZVNP010000131.1:0-1920 GCA_964628285.1 uncultured Lentimicrobiaceae bacterium | reverse complement strand
TGTTGACTTCGTAGATGGAAGCATTCTTTGACCATTCCGGGTGTATGACATGGGAAACGAAGGTGGCCTTCTGTAAAGATTGCCATTCGGATGTTTTATTCCTGTTGCAGGTAAGGAACAGTAAGATGCCCAATACGACAATAATGATAGTTGACCGTTGAAAGTGAGCTTTGTGGGGATAATCATTGTAATTCTTCATAAATCTTAATTATTTGGTTATCAAAAAATAACTTCTTTCGGAAGATCGACTACAAATTATAGAACACGGATGACGCGGATTCAGCGGATTTACGCGTATTTTACTAAAAAGAAAAATTAATGATTATAACTAAACGGGTTTGATCACGCTATAACGTGATCCGCGTTATCCGTGTTCTATTATAAGTTATCTTTTTTGATGTTCCTGAATCCATTTCAGGTGAGGCATAAATCTGTTAATTAAAATGTAAAACAAACCACACCGCCTGATAACGAATATCACCTAACTTAGCCGTAACAAATGTAAAAAAATATCGGGTGAAACTTTCTTTACACCTGAGTGAATGAAACGTGTCCTGATCATCACCTATTACTGGCCGCCCTCGGGTGGCAGCGGGGTGCAGCGGTGGCTTAAATTTAGCCGCTACCTCCCCGAATTTGGTTGGGAACCGGTGATACTGACGCCTCAGGATCCGGACTATCCTGTCGTTGACGCTTCCCTTGCCAGGGACATACCTCCCGGCATCAGGATCTTTAAATGCCCCATATGGGAGCCATACAAGCTTTTCAAACGTTTTACGCGGCAGGATAGCGGTCACCAGGTCAGCCTGGGAATCCTCCCTGAAAGAAAACATCTTTCCATAAAGGAAAAAATATCCTATTGGATAAGGGGTAACCTGTTCATTCCCGATTCGCGAGTGTTTTGGGTCGGGAAAGCTTACCGTTATATCAGGAAAGAATTTCCTGCTTTGAATATAGATATCATTATCTCTACCGGTCCGCCCCACAGCATGCACCTGATCGCCATGAAGCTTCACAGGAAATTCAACACCCCCTGGCTGGCTGATTTCCGTGATCCCTGGACTCAGGTCGGATACCTCCGGAAATTTTTTCTCTCGTCATTGGCCATGTCACGCCACAGGAAGCTCGAAAGGAAGGTACTGATAAACGCAGCCTCCATATTGACGGTGAGCCCGCGGCTGGCTGTTGACATCAGGAACCTCGGGGCACCAACAGTGCATGTCGTCACCAATGGCTTCGATGAAAAGGATTATTTATTTCATGATATGATGCCGGAGACGAAGGAATTCAGGATATCTCATTATGGACTGATCAACTCGGCGCGTGATTTTGATTTCATATGGGAAGGACTCGACGAATTATGTGATGAAAATCCTGTTTTTCACGAGCATCTGCAAGTTGAGCTGGCCGGTAATAGGGACCCTTCGATCCGTGAAAGAATCTTAACAAGACCAAACCTGACTGCGAAGGTGCGGTTCGAACCGTATATTGCACATGAGGAGCTGATCACCAGGTATCGCTCCGCATCTGTCTTTCTGTTGCTGCTGAATGATATGCCGCTGGCGGAAGGATATATACCGCGAAAATTTTTCGAGTACCTGGCCGCCGGCCGGCCTATTGTCTGTGTATGCCGCAATGACAGCGACCTGGCCGATATAATCAATGAAACCGGAAGCGGCAGGATTATCGGATATAATGAAAAGAAGAATTTTAAAGAGGCCGTCATGCATTATTTTAACGGCTATCGTACCGAAAGGGCAAAACAATCACACGATGCCGTCACGGCATCATTGCAAAGATCATCGGTGAAGAAATATTCAAGAAGGAACCTGACCGCAGAACTTGCATTCCTTCTTGAGAACCATTCAGTTCGATAATACTTCAAAGGAATGCCCCGGAAGAGTTATCGTGATCATATGG
>CAZVNP010000130.1:0-2001 GCA_964628285.1 uncultured Lentimicrobiaceae bacterium | reverse complement strand
AATGCCCTCGCGGAGCTGACGGGTGATGGATTTACCGGGGTTACAGTAAGATGGATTGAAAGAATCGTTATAGCAATAGGCACATCCTCCCATGCCCATGGTGCCGTTACGGTTGGGGCAGGTGAAACCGGCATCGACGGTCACTTTCTGTATTCGCTCACCGAACCTGCCGCGCAGGTATTCCGAAAAGGCATTATAACGGCGTTCATGGCCCCAGGGATATGTCATGTCTCTGCTTCTTATAGGATTGACCGCACAAAGGTACAATCTGTTTTAGATGAAAAGAAAAAAGAGTCCAAACGGCAGTCCGCACCGTTAAATGTATCCTGCAACCGTAAAAGTATCAGCTTGTTGTCGCTCTTTCGAGAAGCCGTAGTATGGAGAAAATAAAGATAGCCGATAGAATGGTTAAGCCGACCAGCAGCATGAAGAACTGCCACAGCTCCCATTTATCCCAGAAAGGACCGATGAAGCCGGCCATCAGGTTACCTATGGCTGTTGCGCCGAACCATCCGCCCTGTGCCAGGCCTTTGAATTGCGGCGGCGCCACTTTTGACACGAATGAGATACCTATCGGGCTCAGGAACAGCTCGGCCACGGTCAGCGTGAAATAGGTCCCTATCAGCCAGTAGGGTGAACGGAGAACGTCAGAAACACCTCCCTGCTGTTGCAGCTCATGAGGGCTGATCAGCCGGCGGGAGGCAATGACCATGATCAGAAAACCCACGGCAGTGATGATCATACCGATGCCTATTTTTTTGGGCGACGAGGGCTCCTTGCCGTGTTTTTGCATATAACTGAAAAGACCGACGATGACAGGTGTCAGGAAGACGATGAAGATGGGGTTGAACTGCTGGTAGATCTCCGGTGAGATCTCGTTGCCTTCGGGTTTCAGCGCTGAGATAGTGAAATAAGCCACCACCGCGGCACCCGCAGTGACCAGTGCGCCTATGACCCTCGTTCGTATGGAATTCTTTCTGCCAACCATCAGGATGATTCCGACCAAACCGATGAGCAGTGGCAGAAAGGTCGACAGGTTGAAAAGTATGGCCGTCCCTTGTGCCGCAGATCCCACGGTGTAGTCCCGGGCAAAGATGGTCAGCGAGAAGCCGTTCTGATGAAAGGCCATCCAGAAGAACATGACGACGAGGAAGACCAGACCCAGGGCCACCAGCCTGTCCTTGATCTGTTTGGATGTCAGCTCCACCAGGTTGGCGGCTTTGGCAGCTTTCTGCTGCTTGTGTGTGACATCGGCGTGTTTGTAATATTTCCTGAATCCGATAAAAATGAGCAGTGAAGCTATCATGCTGACGGCGGCGACAGCGAAGCCTGCATTATAGGCTGCGCTCAGACCGCTGATGTACTGATTGCAGAAATCGGCCAGGGTGGTGAAATGAGGCCCCATCTGAGCATGGGCAAACTGCTCAAGCTGACCGGTATTCTCAAGCGTCCCGTTTAAGAATTTATGGGCCAGGTCGGGGATGGCTTTATCGTATGCGAGGCCTTTCATGCCCAGGATCCAGCTGCGCATGCCACGGGCCGCACTCGGCGCGAAGAAAGCACCTATATTGATGCCCATGTAAAAAATGTTGAAGGCCGAATCACGTATCTTGGCATATTTGGGATCATCATACAGGTTACCGACCAGCGCCTGCAGGTTACCTTTAAACAGGCCCGTACCCAGCGAGATGACCGCCAGGGCGGCGTAAATAAACACTTCTCCCATTCCCGGCACCGCCAGCAGGAAATAGCCGATGAACATGATGATGGTGCCGAAAATGATCGTTTTACCATACCCCAGCACCTTGTCGGCTAAAAAGCCTCCCAGCAACGGCATAAAATATATCCCGAAGAGGAACAGGCCGTAAACATGTCCCGTCTCGGCTGTCGACCAGCCAAACTTGGCCTGGAGATAGAGAACAAAAATGGCCAGCATGGTGTAATAGCCGAAACGCTCGCCCATGTTGGCGAAAAAGGCCACAAACAGACCTTTGGGGTGTC
>CAZVNP010000129.1:0-2063 GCA_964628285.1 uncultured Lentimicrobiaceae bacterium | reverse complement strand
TCTCTTATGTACTTGTTTTTTAATTATTTATAAAACTCAACTGTAGAAGATCAGTTTGAGACAGAAAGAAGAACCTGCCCACAGTGCGGATCTACCCTGTGCGTTCATCGACCGGTTTGCTTTCAGTGCGGATCATCTCCCAATCTAAACCACACATCAATGAAACCGTTGTAAGTGGAAATCATTTTCTCCACATTTTCGCAATTAAGCTTTCCCAGTAGTAGTTATAAAAATCGAGGTTTATTTAACGGAAAGTAAGCGGTAGGATTACTCATCAGAAAACAAACACTATTAACACGACAGCATGAAAAAGTCATTGGCTTTACTTCTGCTGGGGTTTCTTTGGAGTGCCGGTATGGCACAACCCGTAACCCTGGCGTTGCACCTGGAAACCGGGAAAGTGTATTGGCAAAAATCAAGCATCCAGTCTACTATAGTACAGGACCTGGATGGACAAGAAATGAAAATTGTGTCGAACGTAAATACGGTTGTGGCAAACAAGGTTCTGGAAGAGAAAGCTGATAGCTATTTAATGGAGGTCGCTTACGTGAATCTGGGAATGTCGGCAGATATGCCACAGGGAAAATCGGATTTCAACTCCGACAAGCAAGGTGATAAGGATGCCTATTCGCAATTATTGGCAGACATGACAGCTAAGCCTTTTCATTGTACGATGTTGAAAAACGGCCGGATCACTGAGGTGAAAGGCCTGGAGCCGATTATCGATTCGGCGTTTGCCAGGTCAACAAAAATTCCTAAACAAGTGGCTGAACTTGCCAAAAAGCAGATGATTGACACGTATGGAAACAATGCTTTAATCTCCTCTTCCGGCACGGCCGGGTGGCTGTTGCCGGATAAACCGGTGAAAACAGGTGACAAATGGACTACGGAATCTCATATCAACACTTCGTTTCAACTGTCTGTTAAAAGTGAAAACACTTTAACCGAGCTACAGGACGAGTTCGCCATTATCACGAGTACTTCAACCGTGGAAGTTCCTCATCAGGAAACATTCATCGAAATCGCCGGGGCTTTGGTCAAATACAATCTGAAAGGCACAATGACCTCGGAAGCTAAAGTGGACCGTAAGTCAGGATGGATCATCTCGTCAAATGCTACTATGGAAGTTGAAGGCACCACTTTTATGAAAGGCGACGATGACATACCGGAAGGAATGACCATTCCAATGAAAATAACCTGGAAGATTCAGATAGCCCAATGAAGAAGCGCTATTTCAGCATCAGCATTGCTATTATCATGTTTGTTGCAGGCATACTGATTATTACAATGCCTCGCTATTCGGATGCAATAGTTTTAGCTGCCGTAGTATCCCTACTGATTGCGGTGGTGATCTTCCGGAAACAAACGACAAGAATCCAATGGGATTGGATCGTTATTTCCATATTTGTTTTAGTGGTCCTTGCGGGTATTTTTCAGATGCTCAGCCTGGTGTTTAAATCGAAGGATCCGGCATTGTCGAGAACATTCGAATCTATTTTTCACGTGGCTTATAGATTGGGTATGATTGGCTCCATTGTGGTTGCCTGGATCTATTATAAACGACAAAAAAAACAAAAACAGGAGGCTGAAAACAGGAAGGATCCGGTATAACGCCCCCTTAAAAACCGGGAGGGCTGAATATCACCCAATCATCCGTTTAGCCATTGAAAATGAGAAATATCCGCAACTGGAGTTGCAGTCAAATGGAAAATATCCGCAAGATTGGAGATTGCGACTCGTTACCAACCATACCATTAGGATGATTAGAATAGATATATTTTAGTTCTTTTTAGGAGGAGATCGCAAATTGCGAGCACCTTGAGAAAATTAAATTTTCAAGGACAAATCCTTACGCATTTACAGAACATGGAGCCATAATGCTAGCGACTGTTTTAAATATTCCAACTGCGATAAAAACAAGTGTTTTAATAGTAAGGGTATTTGTAAAACTGAGAGAAATTTTATCTACCCATAAGGAATTAGCAAGAAAATTGACAGGGTTGGAAGCTATACCCCTCCTAACTGAGAATACGAAAATATGAACAATGGGGCGTTGAGAAAAT
>CAZVNP010000128.1:0-2255 GCA_964628285.1 uncultured Lentimicrobiaceae bacterium | reverse complement strand
TCCCATGTCATACACCCGGAATGGTCAAAGAATGCTTCCATCTACGAAGTCAACATCCGCCAATATACCCCTGAAGGGACCCTGAAAGCCTTTGAAGCGCATCTGCCGCGGCTTCAGGAGCTTGGTATGGACATTCTGTGGCTGATGCCGGTCTTCCCTATCGGCGAAAAAAACCGTAAAGGGACATTGGGAAGCTACTATGCAGTTAAGGATTACCTTGCCGTCAATCCCGAGTTTGGGACTATCGATGATCTCAAAGCGTTGACACAAGAAGCACACAAAAGAGGCATGCACGTCATCCTCGACTGGGTCGCCGATCACACTTCCTGGGACAACAACCTTACCGTCGACCATCCCGACTTTTATAAAAAAGACTCAACAGGCCACTTTGTTTCGCCCTTTGACTGGTCTGATGTCATCCAGCTTGATTATGACAACAAAGCCCTGTGGCAATACATGATCAGTGCCATGACATTCTGGCTCGACAGCGCGGATGTCGACGGTTTTCGTTGTGATGTGGCGGCCATGGTCCCGGCAGTTTTCTGGGACACGGCCCGTGCCCGTCTCGACCGTGTCAGGCCTGTTTTCATGCTGGCCGAAGCCGAAGAGCCACGGCTCCTCGTCGATGCGTTCGACATGGATTACGGATGGATACTCTACCACCTGATGAACGACATCGCACAGGGTAAAAAAGATGCGTCGGGTCTGACAAGCTATTTTCAACACAGCGACACACTGATCCCGGATGGCGCTTATAAGATGTACTTTACCTCCAATCACGACGAGAACTCCTGGAACGGAACCGAGTTTGAACGGCTGGGCGATGCGGTGAAGACCTTCGCCGTATTTTCAGCCCTGGTACCCGGCATGCCGCTCATCTATTCAGGACAGGAAATAGGGTTGAACCGCCGCCAGCGTTTTTTCGATAAGGACACCATCGTCTGGAACGGCAACCCTGCATTTCATGACCTGTATAAAACCCTGATCAATTTAAAAAAAGATAACAAGGCCTTATGGAACGGTGGCTTCGGAGGGAATATGGTTCAGCTGACCGACACGGCTGAAAAAGCTGTCTTCGCCTTTGCCAGGGAAAAAGATGATGACCGGGTCGTGGCGGTCTTTAACCTGACACCTGAGCCACAGACGGTGATCATTGATATGAACGCGTTCCGGGGGAAATATCTGAATGCTTTCTCAAAGGAGAAAGAAAGACTGAGAAAATCGGAGATTCTTACATTAAGTCCCTGGGAATATAGAGTTTATTGTAGATGAAAAATTCCATTTATAGATAAACCGCAATGGGCGCAATGGATACGCAAGGGACGCAATGGTTGACAATCAATTTTCTCTCTTTGCGTACTTAGCGGTTACTTTACGCCCATTGCTGTTAAATAACCTCACCCCTGCCTCCCGCTTTACAGCGGGACAGGCTCTCTCCTTAAAAGGAGAGGGGATAAAGTGACTGACGACTGACGACTGACGACTGACGACTAATTCTGCACCAGGTTCGGATTCACATCGATCTCACGTTGTGGCACCTTGTATAACAGCCTTTCGCTGTTCCAGGGGAGATTCAGCGCTGATATGTATCTTCCCAACCGTTTCTGGTTAAAGAAATTATCACCCTCGAAAGCCAGTTCCTTGGCTCTTTCATAGTAAATGAATTTTTTCAGTGTCGAAGGATCCGTGTAAGTGAGATCGGGTACGCCGGCACGAGCCCTGATCATATTGACATCGGCCTGCGCACCTGTGATATCACCGGCCTCCACACGGCATTCCGCCCGCGTCAGATACAATTCGGCCAAACGGATCAACGGAACATCAAAATACCTGTGATCAAATTTAGTCAGATAGTATTTCCCGTTTATTTCCTTGTAAAGCGTTTTAAGTCTCTGATCATTGGGTGTACCGGTAAATAATTTCAAAAACGAAATCGACGGTATCAGGCTTGGTGTGCTGGCTTTCCTGTAATAGCCGTTCAGTGTGCCGCAGCTCGGATCGAGTGTGGTGCTGATCAGGGCAAAGATCGTCTCATCCGAAACGGTCATGTCGAGATAGTTGTTCTTCACACTGTCGATCAGTGCAAACTGACCGCTTTCGATAACGTTGGTGGCTTCTACGGCTGCTTTGTCATACTCTTTATGATAGAAATAGACCCTCGACAGCAACGCCTCGGCGGCATAGGCTGTCGCATGGTTGTTATTGTTTTTCACCATGGGAAGTAATGTTTTGGCTTTTTCCAGGTCGCCGATGAT
>CAZVNP010000127.1:0-2323 GCA_964628285.1 uncultured Lentimicrobiaceae bacterium | reverse complement strand
GCATCTTTTTCTTCCATAATATCCGTAACAGGCGTGGAATCGCGAACGGATGCATCTGTTACCGTATGCTTTTCTATCAACTTGCTTTTCCTGACCGCTTCCATTATCTGACCCACATTGACGTGGTAGGCCTTCATCGCGTCGGGATTGATGTCTATCTGGTACTCCCTGACAAAACCGCCAATGGATGCCACCTCGGAGATGTCTTTAGCCGATGACAGGGCGTAACGGACATAATAATCCTGTATGGTGCGCAATTCCTGCGGATCCCATCCTCCTGCCGGCCGTCCCTTCTCGTCACGACCCTCAAGGGTGTACCAGTATATCTGACCCAGAGCCGTGGCATCGGGGCCCAACGCCGGCGAAACACCTTCCGGTAATAATTCCGATGGGAGAGAATTCAGCTTCTCCAGGATGCGTGTCCGGCTCCAGTAAAAATCGACTTTGTCGTCGAAGATGATATAAATGCTCGATAATCCGAAGATAGAACTGCTACGTACCGTCTTGACTCCCGAAATGCCCAGCAGGGCTGTGGTGAGGGGATAGGTGATCTGGTCTTCGATATCCTGCGGCGAACGACCCGGCCACTCGGTGTACACAATCTGCTGGTTCTCGCCAATGTCAGGGATCGCATCCACAGGAACCGGACTGCGCGGGAAAATGCCCATCTTCCAGTTGAAGGGCGCCGTCGCTATTCCCCAGACAATACAGATCAGAAGGATCAGGATCGTTACCAGTTTGTTTTCGAGGAAAAAGCGGATGACCTTTGCAAGCACTTCAGACGTGTATTTGAATGTTCAATAAAGTTAACTTATATTTCTTTGCCTTATTTTTGACTACAGAGTTGCTATAGCCACTTTAACAAATATTTAACAACACCCCCGCCCCCTCTCCTGAGAGAAGAGGGGGTAAAATTTTTTTGCTTCTTTTCCAATAATAGTCTATTGACCGTATTGGGAAAATCTTCAACTTCCACTGCGACCTCTGCGGTCAAAAACAGCATTTAAAATTTTAATAAAAACAAGTTGACCGGATGATTTGTTGGATGAACTATTATATTACTCATTGGTTTAAATACTTGAATCGAGCTTAAAAGATTTGATCACCAAACCGGAAAGGACTAAATCATGGATTCACCATTATCACAAGACGAACTGTAAAAGATGAACGCTTACTGGCGTGCGGCTAATTATCTGTCGGTAGGACAGATATACCTGTTTGACAATCCTTTACTGAAGGAGCCGTTGAAGCTGGAGCACATCAAGCCCAGGCTGCTCGGACACTGGGGCACGACGCCGGGATTGAATTTCATTTACGTCCATCTCAACAGGATCATAAAGAAGTACGATCTGAACATGATCTATGTCACCGGTCCAGGGCATGGCGGGCCGGCGCTCGTCGCCAACACGTACCTGGAGGGAACCTATAGTGAACCTTATGCCGACGTGGCGCAGGACGAAGAGGGGATGAAACGGTTGTTTACCCAGTTTTCATTTCCCGGTGGCATTCCCAGCCATGTTGCCCCCGAGACACCCGGTTCCATCAACGAAGGAGGCGAGCTGGGCTATTCTCTGCTACATGCTTATGGCGCTGTCTTCGATAATCCGGATCTCATCGCCTGTTGTGTCGTGGGCGACGGGGAGGCGGAGACGGGCCCGCTGGCGACAAGCTGGCATTCCAATAAATTTTTAAATCCCGTGCATGATGGAGCTGTGCTGCCCATTTTGCATCTTAACGGCTATAAAATAGCCAATCCAACTGTTTTGGCACGGATAAGCCACGAGGAGCTGACCGGTTTGTTGAATGGTTATGGGTATGATGTTTATTTTGTTGAGGGTGACGAACCTGAGGCCATGCATCAGAAAATGGCCTCCGTGCTGGATACAGTCATCGGTGACATGAAGGCTATTCAGAAAGAGGCCCGCGATAACGGCTTCACGCAACGGCCCCGCTGGCCCATGATCGTCATGAGGTCACCCAAGGGTTGGACCGGGCCTGATATCGTCGACGGGCTTTAGGTGGAAGGCACTTTCCGCTCACACCAGGTGCCCCTCTCCGAACTTGCCACCAAGCCGGAACATCTGAAGATACTCGAAGACTGGATGAGGAGCTATAAACCGGAAGATCTCTTTGACGAGACAGGAAAACTTAACCCTCATTGCAGCTATGAGTCTGTAACATTCTGATTATCTGATTTTAAATTTTTCGAAATTTCCATAGGGGGGACTACGGATTTTTTTCTTATAAAGGGGACATATTTGTAATTCAGTAACTAATCAGTTTTAAAAAATAATCGTTATTAACAAATTTATTATTGAACCAA
>CAZVNP010000126.1:0-2454 GCA_964628285.1 uncultured Lentimicrobiaceae bacterium | reverse complement strand
TTGTAGAACAGTTTTACCACTTATGCACCTGTCCAGTTTTGCCCGACCAGCTCTGGTTATAGATGTATTGTCGTACCCTATCAATTTAAGAGTTATATCAATGATGGAAGTGGTCCCAGGTGAATAACCGGATAAACAGGTGGAATTATAAGTATCACAATAATTTAAGGCAAATAATTTGACGTTATCGACCAACTTGTCACCTCCTGTACAGCTCACAGCATTCATTTTCATCAAAATAGGATCATTTTCGACGCCTGACCAGCATATGGATATGTCTTGTGATGGAGGCCTTGTGCTTTTAAATGTTATAGTCAGCGCTGTACCGGTGGATATTGATTGAATGGCATTGAATTCCTTCTTAAGTTTTATTATCGCTATCTGTCCCTGCTGGGCAATTACTGCATTTTTCCTTGACAATACGTAACCACTTGCAATTTTTGAAAGGCTTATGCCTGCGATAACGCCAATTATTGCGATAACCACAATGGACATAATTACCTCCATCAGTGTAAACCCACGGTGATTATCTAAAGTCATATCCATTGAGGAAACCTTAATTTTCTTTCGCTATAAATAAGGCGGTTAATGTCTCGCCCTGATCATTCGGATCATTCGGAACATTTTTAATAGTTACTCTAAGAACATTCTCCGGATCGCCACTAACAATATCAGCCTCGGTATTAGACACAAATTTTATAAATTTATTCTCAACCACATAATACTCATATAGTGGGACTGAACCCTGACCATAATTATTTTTTTTATTATTCAAATCAGGGGAACCAACCGTCTCTTTTAAGTATTGAAGAAGGCGCGTCCACTGAACTTCACCATCGTTTATTATGCTTCCGCTGATTTTGGGCCAGTTTGGTTCAGTCGCACCACTTTTTCCCGTTCCTGTTGTTGCCTTGCAGCGATAAAAATGTCCATTGGGCCCTACCTTTCCATCTGGAGCTTCAAAAGTGTCTCTCGGCATCACAATATCACCCACGGAATATGTCACACCACTTTGCCACATTCCTGCCTTTGAAGTAATCCACCTCCAGGGTTTTACATCCCATTTAACGTTTCCATCGGCAACTCTAAGATCATCTCTCCAGATCGGTTCGCTCGTGCCGCTCGTACCCGCATTCACACAAGTGTAATAACATAACGCCCATTCATGCTTATGGGTAAAACTTTGTCACCAACATTATAATTTGTCGAATTTTTCCATTTTTGAAATTGATTGTAGTCGGCAGTTATATTTGCCATGACTTTATTCAGATTCGATGATGATTTCGACCATTTTATTGGATCGCTACTTTTTACGAAAGAGCTACCCAAGAATGTCAGCATCATGGCGCTGAAGACTGCCAACACAACCACCGTTGCGATTATTTCAATGAGAGTAAATCCGGATTGGTAAAGGGTGATTCTCAATTTCATGGAATAAAACCCGTGTTTTTGGTGATGGTGATAAGACTCGATTGTGATCCCTGAGTGAGCGACAAAGAAATATCTGCAACTATCGGTTTTCCTGAACCGTCTACAGGCCGTCCCCATTTCTTATCAAATGTAACTGTCGTGCCGACTCCAGATGTTATTTGTACGTTTCCCTGTAATTTATGGCAGTTCTTCGGACACGCTACCGTTTCGGGATCATCTTTGGCCCCTTTCACCGGAATCATGGAAGGCGCATCAGCGTTATTCTTATATAGCCTGTAAGTGGTTGCATCGGGAAAATGAATCCCCCAATCTGCTGTATCATCATTCAACGCCTGAATCTGTGCATATCGAAGGCTGGATTTTAGACCGTCCGTTTCAACCATTAATTCGTTCCCACTGATTGCATAACGACTTGCTACAACAGCTGTAAGAATAGAAAGTACGATCAGCACCATAACCATCTCGATCATGGTGAAGCCGCGGTGATTGATTATGGTTTTACGGACTTGTTTCATGGTTCCAAGGGCAATCATTTTGTCATTATGAAGAAAATAAATCCACTTTCAATTCCAGCCTTGCTGCCCTGCTGTTCAGATTTTGAATATACTTCTTCTTCATGGATTCGGAAAGAAAACTTTTTTGAATATGATCGATCCAGAGTGGAAAGGCGTTCTCTAAGCCTTTTATTGTTTTTGTTATTATTTTGTCGGTCATTTTAAGTCGTTCCCGTGCAAAATAGTTAAGAAAATCTTCTCGGTCCAAATTACGCTTCTTGCCGTTTAAAGGCAGGGCGATTTCTTCCTTCGAATTTAGAATCATGGCAGAATTCGACAAATCATACATCGGAGAAAGTTCAATTTTCGAATCACGCCTGATCAGTGAATAGTTTTTCAGATAGCTGTCTTCATTTCCGGTCAAAAAGTTAAACAGGGTCAACTGAAACAGCTTTGCCCTTTCTATAGCCGGAAACGGAGATATTGTCAAATGTTGTGGATGAGCGATATTCAACGTATCCTCGGCCCC
>CAZVNP010000125.1:0-2528 GCA_964628285.1 uncultured Lentimicrobiaceae bacterium | reverse complement strand
TCAGGTCGACATCATAGCACACGACATTGGCCGCCAGATTGGAAGGTGGTTCATAGGTTGATGGGACGACAGTCATGGTCACGGGGATCTCTATTTGCGGAGTATCAGGGTCATTACTCACAACGAGTAATGTGCCGCTATAGGTCCCTTCTGTCAACTCACTTGCATCGAAGGTGACGGTGATGTCGGTTGAGCCACCTACCGGAACCACACCGGTGTTATTGTCCAATTGAAGCCAGTGAAAGACGGGTGTGCCTGTCAGGTTGGCCCTGATATTCCAGTTGTATGGCAGAGCCGGATTATCCGACAGGTGATTCCATCCCACGCCGGTCGACAGCCAATCGCCGTTCGGCACATTGGGGCCGGCATCACACCCTGGAGTGTAGACGAGATCGGTTTGAGTGAATTGCCATGCTACCCAGATATCACCACCCGACAGAGGAAGCGGCTCATTGAGAATGAGGTGGTTCCAGGCTGCCGGATCAGGAGTGAAGCTCTGAATACGTAAAAGCTGTCCCGGCGAGTAATAGTTACCCATATCATAGATCTTTAGGTAGTAACTTGTTGAGGGATCATTGACATAAATATCCACCGATGTCAATTCCATTCCTGCATAAGGGAGGGTCATGTCGGCCGGGAACATGGCAGCGACCTGCACGGTGACAGGGACAGCACTCCAACCGATGGCCGAGTAATTATCTCCGTCATAATGCAGTACAACATCATCAGTGGGTGGTGACGGCGACGTACCGTTGCTTTTATAATCCGGATCAGCGGCCGTACCGGAGTATGACAATGTCTTGACCGAAGTATAGCCACTTTCAAGTACCGGTGCATTTGTGCCTTCAAAGTTATACATGATGTAAACATCATAATTCAGATCGGCTTGACCGTCGTTGGAAATGGTCAGGACATCGGTCATTGTTTCACCAGACGTGACCGTGGGCGTGTAAGCATCGGGTAACACGGTGATATTAGGATAGAGCTGGGCCACCAGTTCATTATACAATACGTCATCAAAATAATAAGTGGGGGTTTCACCGGTGGGAGCTCCGGCATAAAAGTCAATGCCGCCCAGCTGGTTGGTGCCGCTTCCACCCTGAGCCTGGACACTGAATTGCCAGCTGTTGATATTGACCCCATTAATATAAAGATCAATCCAGTCAGCGTCAATGTCGATGTGTTGTTCTATCTGAAACCAGGTGTCCTTAGGATATGTGAAAGTGATAGGTGTGGAACTTCCGGCATACAGGTCACCCGAACCATCCGTGTTGAAGTAACATTCCATCGCCCATTCCACTCCTGGTGATTCAAAATGCTGAATGTTATAATATCCTGCATACCCGGTCGGCACATAGTACCACCAATTCAGATTGTACACGCCGGCTGTCTTATTGCCAAGCAGGAGTAACAGATCGGTGGTGCCGTCCACCTTGACGGACTGTGAGCCGCTATGGGCCTGTTCATCGGAGATCTTGGCATCCTCATCTGATCCGGGACTACCCGACCACGTCGACCACCAGTCAGGATTCTGGACTGCTATATATCCACCGACGGTGTAAGATTCAAAATCATCTTCATAAAGGACGGTGGGAATGATATCATAATCCACATCATCAAAGTAATATGTGGGTGTTTCGCCCGTTGGCGCTCCGGCATAAAAGTCGATGCCGCCAAGCTGATTGGTGCCTGTACCTCCCTGCGATTCAAGGCTGAACTGCCACGTGAGAACGAGGGTCCCGTCAATATACAGCTCGGCTTCATCTTCATCCAGATTGATGTTATTTTCAACCAGGAACCATGTATCCTTGGGATAGGTGAAAGGATAAGGCGTTGAACTGCCTGCATAAAGATCGCCTGTTCCATCGGTATTGAAATAACACTCCATGGCCCACTCAATCCCGGGCGATTCAAAATGTTGAATGTTATAATAACCAGCGTAGCCGGTAGCAACATAGTAATAAAAATTAACATGGTATTTTCCCTGAGTCTTGTTCCCGAGCTTAAGGATCAGGTCGGTCGTGCCGTCCACTTTTACGGAATTGGAGCCACTATAGGCATAGTCATCTGATATCTTGGCATCTTCATTTGAGCCAGGATTACCCGACCAGGTAGTCCACCAATCGGGATTATCAACGGCTATGTAACTGCCTACCGTATAAGATTCAAAATCATCCTGATAGATCTGTGCTTTGAGTGACAGAGTCCAGGATACGAATAAACCTAATGAGAGGAGTACTATTTTTTTCATGTTTTTTCGATTTTTGGTTAGTAATTCAGTTTTTTGATAAGCAAATATAATGTTTTAAAAGGATAAATAAAAATTTTCATTAACATGAAATTGCAAATAATAGTCCTGTTTGCATAAAAAAGAAAGGGGTGGTCTCCCCCTTTCTTTCTGATAAATGATAACAAATTAGTTACCAAATGATGTGGTGACAGAATATGCTGTCTCAATGAGTAATCAGTAAATTGTCAGCTTTTTCGTGATCATTCCGTTACCGGTCTGAGCCTGAATGAAGTAAATG
>CAZVNP010000124.1:0-2548 GCA_964628285.1 uncultured Lentimicrobiaceae bacterium | reverse complement strand
AAATTAATGTTACGATGACACCTGTTGGCTGGAATCCATGCCCGGAGACCTCACCTGTTAAAACTCCCTCGCCTTCAATATATACCATGACGGGCCCGGCTGCCTGTGATTCACCCGGTGTTGGATCACTGTAACAGGCCGTCACTTCATAGCTGTACCATCCGGCTAAGAGATACTCATCATAATATTCCGTCGTTTCGGCATCGGTGCTGTCGATCAGACAGCCGTCGCGGTATATGTTGTATCCAATGAGGTTCCATGGTATGGTATCTATTGACGGTATGACCATCCCGTCGATCTCAGATTGCCCTTCAAAATCACCAAGATAATACATTGTTTCATCTTCCAGGTCGATGGTCCAAAGCTGTCCTCCATCGACATCGTTATTATAAGCTGCCCAGTAGATTTTATCTTCCTCCCGGTCGATGGACATGCCCTGGGCATAGTTGATTGCGAAAGGTAAACTGATCAGTGGTGTCCAGGCTCCGTTTGTTTTGTTGATTGTGCCAAAGGCCTGTAAGTTCATATCCAGGGCGTATAACTGACCTTCATTGGTGCAGGTCATGTCAATATAATAATAGGCGGCGCCATAGCCGACAAGGCTGTAAGAACCGGTTTCCGGGTCGACGGTCCATAATCCGCCATCTCCATATGAGCACATGTACATGGTCTGTGTCGTCGGATCCCATGCCAGACCGGTAGTATTATATGGGATAAGGGTACCGATCTGAGTAAAGTCACCGGTGGCTGTATCCACCGTACCAAACTGACCGTAATACCTGACGACATACCAGACATCGTTTGGTCCCCAGCAGGCCCCTGAAAAAAAGTTGCCATCCCCGAATGGACCGAAATCCTCAAGATCCCCCGGATCCGACAGGAAGAATTTTACCGGATAATCCCATTGTATGACCGTTGAATAAGCATCATACGCAAATGCCCTGGAGGTAATGGCGTCGAAATCCGAGGTACCATTTGGATTGACGAGGTGAATAGGTTTGCGGCCCGGTGGCGGTAAGCCGCAACTTAATTTTTCCGTTGAAGGATGATGCAGATCGGCTTCCGTTAAATTATTATAGGCCAGGAGCTCATCCCATGTCATGCCACCTGATTTATAGGGTCGTGTCCTTTCCAATGGTGGCTCCCAGGTGAGATAAGCCGTATGACCCACATCTTCGCCTTCAAGGTTCCGTGGTGGCTGCAAATTGGTTACAGTAAAATAAAAACAAACCATATCCGATGGACCACTGGGATAAATCGCTTCGACACATGGGGTGTAAGTCTCACCTACCACGAAAGCCTCAGGTGGTAACTGATAGGTTGTATCCTGGGTCCAGTACACTTCGTCAAAATATAAGTAATACCCCAAGACATGGGAATATCTCATTCCGTGAATATTAATATTATCTACGCCCCACCAATTAATCGAGTATGAATCCTGACCCCAGGCACGGAAACGCACCCGCATATCAGGTGACTCCTGCAATGTATCCGTAATATTGTATATATACGTGGTCCAAGGTATTCCTTCGGGATAATCCTGGTTGCTGAAGTTGGCGATCACTGTCCATGACAATCCGTTCCATACCTCCACAGCCAGGTTTTCATTGGTGGTGTTTAAGAAATTAGAAAATGACAGGTCGAATGAAAGCCATATATCAGGCTTGTCGTAGCGGGATATGTTTTTGCTGACCAGCGAATAGGAATAATCTGTTACCTGGGGCCAGAAGTTAAACCGGGCATATGTTTCCTGAAGTGGATCGTTGGGAGAATAAACTGCCCAGTTGCCCTGGTCCGGATCAAAAGTCCACTCATTGGCGCTGAAATTACCCGAATCCCACGTTTCATTGAAAAGTGTCTGATCAATATGACCGGGGGTTACACCAATAGGCTATATAGGTCGTCAGATCAACCCAGAAGCATGGGGGCGGGAAAGGAATCTCCAAAAGAAGAACATAAAGTGTCAAATCCTGTATTATGTCTATGTTGTTGTTGCGGTAAGGTTGATAGCCGAAAAGATCTACCGAAAGATCGTATGTCCCAATGAAAACCTCCGGAAATACGACAATGCCATCCGGAGGGCTTATGGCCGTGTAAGTATGTTCCGGCAAACCGTCGTGGTTTGCCAGCGTCACCTCGGCGCCTATGGGCATGTCATCACCGGAGGTGGAGATGTTAATAGTAACCACGACCGTCGAATCCTGGGCGGTCACAGGGTGAAGCGCTGCCGTCAGGATGAAGACTGACAGCAGCAGGGTTGGGAATAGAAGTTTTTTCATTTGTGTTTATTTTATGCACCTCATCCCCCAGCCCCTTCTCCTAAAGGAGAAGGGGAGCCTAAAGCCCCTCTCCTTCAGGAGAGGGGTTTGGGGTGAGGTCATTTTAAAATCACCATCTTCCTCGTCACCACCTTTCCATCATCCAAAATAAATTCAACCAAATAGCTACCTGTCCTGAACCCCGATGTATTAACCCGAAAGGTCTTCTCTCCTTCCACCTTCCGTTCATGGACCATCTGGCCGGTGTAGTTGAAGATCTTCAGTTCACG
>CAZVNP010000123.1:0-2573 GCA_964628285.1 uncultured Lentimicrobiaceae bacterium | reverse complement strand
ATTACAGAGAAGCTTATGGCCTGTTCGCATTGTCTGGTATTTTGTTCAATCACGAGTCACCCCGGCGAGGTGCAGAATTTGTCACGAGAAAAATTACCTCCAGCGTTGCCAGGATCAAACTCGGCCTTGATCACGAAATACGGCTCGGGAATCTTGATGCGAAAAGAGACTGGGGACATTCGCATGATTATGTGAGGGCCATGTGGCTAATGCTTCAGAAAGACGAACCTGATGATTATGTTGTCGCCACTGGCAAGTCCCATTCCGTGGGGGAGTTTCTGGAAGCCGCTTGCAGTTATGCCAGGTTGGACTACAGAAAGTACTTGGTGATCGACAAGGGCCTCTATCGCCCCTCGGAGGTTCATATACTGCAAGGAGATGCTTCTAAAGCACACGCGCAACTGAATTGGTTTCCAGAATATTCCTTTGAAAATTTGGTCCAGGAAATGGTGGAGGGAGACCTTCAATGGTATGCTCGTTACATGGGTGATGTCTTTATGCCCGGCATGGAAAGACTCGATATTATCCCAGCGCCCGGTCGTGCGGAGCCTTCATTGCGCAACTCTCCCAACACATGACGTCAAAGTGAGGTCAAGCAGTTGAGCATGAGGGAGACCTTAAATGGTATTCCTCAAAAACAGGCCGATCAAACGTTCAGGTTGCCCATTTTGCATGACAGACCTAAGTATTAGAATATGTCCCTACTGTGAATCAAAGGGAGAGCTCTATTTTACCGCTGGAAAAAAAATATTTTTTCGTTGTAGCTTTTGCGATTTAATATTCAGAATCACAGAACAGGATGAAGAAGATCGGTTATTGAATTATTACCGGAAGAATTATTTCACCGATCTCGCCGGTGATCAGGTTATCGGCAAGAGAGATGAAGTATTCACTCACACGCTCGATATGATCGAAAGCCAAACGGAGAGAGGAAAGTTGCTGGATGTCGGATGTGGCTGTGGTTTGTTATTAAAGGAAGCTCTTGGGCGGGGCTGGGCGGTGTGCGGCGTCGATCCTTCAGAGCAGTCCGTTGAGTATGCGAGTAGTCTTCTCGGTGACGTAGTATATCTGGGAACGTTAGAAAAGTTCTATCCGGGTGAGCAATACGATGTCATAACCATGGTCAATGTGTTGGATCATATGACCCAGCCATGGCAAGAGCTGAAAAAGATCTACGCCTTGTTGAAACCGGGTGGTTATATTTTTTTCAGATTTCCGAACGGCAAACTCCATTCCCTGCTCCTCAAAATTTCGAAAAAATATAATATTGAAAATTGTGTCGGTCGGTTCCTGATTTTTCATGAACATTCTCTGACACCGCGTTTTATTAAAAGGCTTCTGTCCGATCATAACTTTGTCGATATTGATGTAAGAAACGCGAAGCCAACAGCCGGAAATTGGATGAGCAGCAATTTCAAAAAACTCATCTACTACGGGGCAGAAATGTTCTCTTTGTTCAGCGACAAGAAGATTTTGATGGGAACCTCATTAAGTGTGATGGCAAAAAAACCGGAGCTATGAAAAGTTATTGCTTATTTCAAAAGTTGATAGAAATGAGCTGATACAGGTGAAGAAGATTGGCTCCGCAAGATCAGCAGAAGGCTGTAAGAAAGCCACAAAAATATATGCGCTGGCTTCCCATAGTTCTGCAACAACGATTGTGTTTCTTATTTAGCGGCAATGCATTCATCACGAAGGGCCAGATGGATATCAACCCGCGGTCGAGATGTTGCAACCCGGACTTTGTTGGAATAATAGGATAGACTGTTTTGAGGATCGATAAACTTTTCTGTATTGGATGAAATTCGAGCGGTTGCAAAATCGAAACACATGACCACATGATCCAGATAAAGAATGAAACTTATTTTAACTGGGACAAACGGATTATCAATAGAAAAGCAAAAAAGTAAATCAACCAAGGTTAAAGATCGGTAAAAAATTTATAAAAACATGATATTTGAATTCAGAAGAGCAGTTCGATTGATAAGGTCGGAGGGCATATCCTCTTTCATGAGAAGGTCTTTTAGGTATACTTTCAAGTTCTATTATTATGTCTGTTTCACCGCCAATGCAAAGAAATACGGGGCAGATTGTGAAGTAGGTAAATTAATGGATTTTGTTTTTTCCGGCTATCATGGTTTGGTGAGGCCCATGCAGGTTCAGTCTGAAATAGAAGCATTATTCGACCTTTTGAAGGAAAGAAAACCAAGATTTATTTTAGAGATTGGGACGGCTTTTACGGGTGGGACACTCTTTCTTCTGTCACGTGCAGCATCCCGGGATGCTACAATCATTAGTTGCGATCTTCCGTTTGGAGAATTTGGTGGCGGATACCCGTTATGGAAAACCCCTTTTTTTAAATCTTTTGCATCTAATGATCAAAAAATAAAACTAGTCAGAGCAAATTCGCATGAAGAGAGTACTTTCCTGAAGATAAGATCAATTTTAAAAGGAAACGAGCTGGATGTTTTATTTATTGATGGTGACCATACATATGACGGTGTTAAGAAAGATTTATTTGTCACAGGACGGACTTGAGTTGACACTACAGTAGGAAAGGTGGTCAGATGCCT
>CAZVNP010000122.1:0-2630 GCA_964628285.1 uncultured Lentimicrobiaceae bacterium | reverse complement strand
CGGCACGCGTTACAAACGCGCGCAACCAAGGATGGAAGATTGTGAATGAAATGATCAGGTCTTCCTGATATCCTGGACAAATGATTCGAAAAGGAACAATTTATTTTTCAGGATCGAATAAATAACTTCAGTATCAATTCTTTCATAGCGATGAACGATGAAATTCCTGAACTTCACCATGTCGAGATAATCAGGTAATAGAGTTATGATCTTTAATTCCTGCAGCTTTCGTAAATTATCGGCTGCTGTATTTTGAGGCGGGATTTTCTCAATAGCCAGTATCCTTTCACTGATGTCGATCATAAGCTCGATGGAGACTTGTAATGCCCGTTCGGTTGCGTTCTGGAGAAGTGAACTATCCTGAAATTGTTCATAGGATGTGATCTCCCAACTCCTTATCTCTTGTAACTTCTGTTCAATCAACCGTAATTTATTCTCAATCACTCCATTGTACTTCATAACCCCGATATTTAAGTTGTTTCTTTATCCAGATCATATGGTCTTCGAAATTTCTGCAGGTGAGAGAGTAATACCCGGAATAAATGTCCCATGCGTCTTCCCGAACAAAGAGCAATTTACCTTTAAGGACTTCCATCGATATAATGATCCCGGAATCATTTAGCAGGACTATATCGATCTGTTGTGACGGAAATTGATCTTCCATAACGCCAAATATGCGGGCAATGGTGTCAAATGTCTTTTTTCCCGGAGCTAAATAGACAGCCAGGTCAATATCCGATTCATTTTTAATGGTTCCGGATACAGAAGATCCAAAAAGATAAGCGAACAGGATTTCAGGAATGTTTTCCTTCAATTTTTTGCTTAAACGTTTTATCTGACTATGATTTAAATACATATGACAAAGGTAGTAAATAGTTCAGGTCGTTCGACTATTTTTATTCAATGACGAGGGATTGATAGTGAAGGTGGTTCGATACAGGTTATAGGTTATAGGTTATAGGTTGCAGGTTGCGGGTTGCATGCACCTCATCCCCAAACCCCTTCTCCTAAAGGAGACGGGGCTTTTTATTCCGAAAAACAATTCGACTGATGACTGCCAATCCCGCGTTCGCTCCGCTCCGCGGGACAGGCTGCCGACTTTTTTCCGGCACGCGTTACAAACGCGCGCAAACATCATCAAATCCTTCCCCCTCGCCTTTTAAGGAGAGGGGGCCAGGGGGTGAGGTCATGAAGCCGGCACGCGTTACAAACGCGCGCAAACAAGGTCCGTCGCAGGCGGATTATTTTATTGTGATTTGTGATTTATTTGATATTTGGTGCTTGGGATTTGTGATTTTTCGGTATGTTTATCCATTCATAGCTACATTTACCCGTAAACGAATATTATTCCACGATGACACAACGTGAAATTTTCTTCCTAAATTTGGGATTGCCTTCCAGGCAACCTTTAGCTCTTGAGATAGAGCGTGCAGATGGCATTTATCTGTATGATATCCATGGTAAGAGATACACCGATCTGGTGTCGGGCATCACCGTCAGCAACATCGGTCACCGACATCCGGCGGTTATCAAGGCCATCTGTGACCAAGCGGATAAGTACCTTCACCTGATGGTTTACGGCAAGTACATCCAGTCGCCGCAGGTGCGGCTTGCAGCGCGTCTGGCTGAGTTGCTGCCACCATCACTGAATTGCACTTTCTTCGTCAACTCAGGCAGCGAAGCTGTCGAAGGTGCCATAAAGCTTGCCAAGCGCCACACAGGCCGCATTGAAGTCATTGCTTTCAAGAATGCCTATCATGGCGGGACACAGGGTGCCATGAGCATATTGGGTGATGAACGGCTTAAGAATGCCTTCCGTCCTCTCATCCCCGGGATTGCTTTTCTGGGATTCAATGACTTCGAAGATATGAAACGGATCAGCTCAAAGACGGCCTGTGTCGTGGTTGAGCCTATTCAGGCGGAAGCGGGTATCATTTTACCGGAGGATAGATTTTTACAGGTTTTGCGCAATCGTTGTGATGAAACCGGTGCCCTGCTGGTCTTCGACGAGATACAGATGGGTTTTGGCAGGACAGGCAGGCTGTTCTGCTTTGAGCATTACGGTGTTGTGCCCGACATCATCACTTTCGCCAAGGGCATGGGTGGAGGCATGCCTCTGGGAGCATTCGTATCTTCTTCAACGATCATGGCTTCTCTGGCCAGCAATCCCGAGCTGGGCCATATCACGACCTTCGGCGGTCATCCGGTGTCGTGCGCAGCCGCCCTGGCTGCCCTGGAGGTGCTGACCGAAGATGACCTGATTCAACAAGCAACCGTTAAAGGGGAAATGTTCCGCTCTCTCCTTGAAGACCATCCGTTGGTGAAAGAGATCAGGATGAAAGGCCTCATGCTGGCCGTCGAATTGGATGACGAATCACTGACTAACCAACTGACCCGAATCTTCATAAAAAACGGCCTCGTCGTAGATCAATTCCTGTTCTGTCCCCAGGCCTTTAGGATAGCGCCGCCCCTGACGATCACTGAGGAGCAGATCAGGGAGACATGTGAGGTGGTGGTAGCCAGCCTTGATGAATTAAATAAAAGCTTACAGGGTCACAAATCGTAGTTTTTCGGATTAACAGTCAGAAATCGATTTACGGCTTTCGGCTAGGAAAGCGGCACGCGTTACA
>CAZVNP010000121.1:0-2685 GCA_964628285.1 uncultured Lentimicrobiaceae bacterium | reverse complement strand
ACTAAAGTCCGGTTCAAGTCTATTCCATTGGAATATGTTTTACTAATGAAAAAATAATCGCAAAATTAAACTAGAGCCAACAGAAAATATCTGGCCAATTCCGGTCCTTTACTGGTGCTGAAAACTTTGCCATCCTTCGTTCGGTCATCGATACTGCCATCAAAAACAACTTGAATCCACTTCATTCCCTTTCCGAAATTTATGCCGTATCTTTTTAGGGCTGAATAGTTACAATATCAGCTATTTTGCAGAGATTTCACTTTTTAAAGGGACATGATTGATACAAAGGTACACCTATGGATGTTAATAATAAAATTATAAATATAAATGATCCTGCCAGGGCATATTTTTTACCTTCATAATACGATTTCGGTCTGAAACCGAACTCGATCTTGTGGCTGCCCGGCGGCACCATCATCCCGCGTAAAATATAATCCACCCTGAAAATGGGGGCTTCAACACCGTCGATCAGGGCCTTCCAACCCATATAGTAATATATCTCGGAAAAAACCGCCAACGCCTCTTTTGAGGTTCTGGCTTCATAAACAAGCCTGTTGGGATAGTACTCGAGCAAACGGATAAAGCCCGAGGTATCTTTACCCGGCGTAAATTGGCCGATCAGGTTGTTGAAGCGCTTATCGATCACCGCTGTCCTAAGAGGATCAAAACCCTTCAGGGCCATGATCTCCTGATCCGCATTGTCGACCTTTTCAACATTATCCACAAACCAGGCATTACCCAAGGCATCTTCATTGATGATGGGATCGGCATCATGATTATAAATGAGATATCTGGTATTGAGCATATTCATGAATCTGATCCCTTTTAACTCATCACTCACCTCCAGGCCGGTAGGTTTGGTGGAAAGTAATTGTGTGAAATTACTTTTCTCTCCTCCCAGGTAGTAATCGATGAACTCCTGATAACGCCGCATTTTAGCTCCGTGATAACCTCCAATATTTTTATGGAAATAAGAAGTTCGGGCCGACTTGTCCAGATCCTCGGTAAGGTCCACCACCCGGTACGAGGGTGATTTATCCTGAAGAATGAACTTGTCGGCTTTGGTGGCTGTGAAAGGTCTCTCCATCAGTGTATTCGGGACGAAAGCACCGGCGTTTAGATATCTCTTGGCTACCGGCCACATATCGCAGAGGATCAACAGTGCCATGGCAGGAATTAATACCTTCAGCTTTATCTTTTCAGTTAGAAAAAGCCAGATGGCCAGGAAAGCCAGTGAAATAAAAATGAGTGAACGCAGGGCATCCAGTTGCAGAAGCCTGACCCTGTCGGCCCTGATCGATGTCATCAGCCAGTCAGGCAATCCAAGCTGCGTGTCATAGGGTCCGGTAAAACTCAGAAGTGCGCGCGGAAATAACAGGAATACCAATAAAATGATTCCGATGACAAAATATGTGTATTTCATCACCCTGATGATGGATTTAGGATTCTTATCATCACTCACTATTTTTTGCAATCCAATAATGGCCAGCAGCGGGATTGCCAGCCCCGCAATGACCAGCGTCATCGAAACGGCCCTGAACTTATTATAGAGAGGCACGTGGTCGAGGAAGAAATTGGTAAGAGGCATGAAGTTCTTGCCCCATGCCAGCATGATCGATAAGATAGTACATATCAGCAGCCACCATTTGAATTTGCCCTTGACGATAAAGAGGCTGCTGATAAAAAGGAACACAATAATGGCGCCGACATAAACAGGTCCTGAGGTCCCCGGTTGCTTACCCCAGTAAGTGGGCAGTTGCTTCACAATTTGCGCTGCATTAGGTATGTTGTTCTGCTCCAGTGTTTTATAAGTTATCGAATGCTCATTCAACTCGCCGTGGGATGCCCCTCCGTAAAAGTTGGGAATCAGTAATGTCATCGTCTCGCCTACACCGTAACTCCAGGCCGTGGCGTAATCCTTTTTCAGACCAGAGGTTTGATTTTCTTTGTTAAACGTTAATTCCGATTTACCCCTTATACTTACCTTTCCGTATTCGTATGTGGTCCACAAATTCACTATGTTCGGAGCCAGTGCAAGAATTACCGGTATGATCATCAATACTGACGATTTTATAAAATCCATGACAGTTTTTTCCTTAATGGATGAAATGAAATAAATCACCAGATGCAGGAAGATCATGATGAGCAAATAATAGGATATCTGGGGATGATTATAACAAATGAGCATGCCAATGGTCAGGGCACTGAGAGCCAGACCGGCCCAGAATTGTTTTCGGTATACCAGAATGAGGCCTGCCAGAACCGGAGCCATAAATCCGATGACATAGGCTTTCGTCACATGACCAACAGCAATGATGATAATATTATAGCTGGAAAAAGCAAAGGCCAAAGCACCAAGGAATCCTATCCAGGGATTGACCCTCAACACGATAAGTAAAACATACATACCCAACAGATAAGTAAAAAAAATGGCCATCGTATAAGATGGTATCCCTAACCGTAGAATTTTACCCAAATAAATAAATATATTGTTATCTGGACCCAACATAATTAAATAGGCCGGCATTCCTCCAAACATGGAACAGGTCCACAACGTATATTGACTTGTCTTTTCATGGAAATCAACACACTCCTTCTGTCCTCCTCTGGCGTTGATCATATCGGACTGTTGCACCGTTTTACCTTCAAAGACAGGATAAAAATAAACAGCTCCAATAATGAGAA
>CAZVNP010000120.1:0-2759 GCA_964628285.1 uncultured Lentimicrobiaceae bacterium | reverse complement strand
GCGAATATCCCGAATTACCTTAAGATATTTCAGTTCACTTTCCTCCGATTCGTCATCGCCTTCCAACGTCCTTTTGGATGTCAACCGGTCAAAAAGCTCATGGGACCCGATGGGTTCGCCTTCGGTTAAAAGTTCGGCATCACCGCCAAGCAAGGTCAGAAAAGCGTTGATTTTGCCTTCAGCGGCTTCTTTGAGTTTGATCTGGTCATTGGACTGTACCGTTGGAAAGAAATTAAAGGTGTGGATTACATCAAAATGCGTATCCACGCGGTTGATACGTCCCACCCGTTGCATCATGCGCGTCGGGTTCCAGGGGATATCGTAATTGATCACCACATTAGCGCGATGCAGGTTAACACCTTCAGAAAGCACCTCCGTGGAAACCAAAATACGATAATCATCTACTTTACGACGTGCCCTGGCATCAAAGTTCTCAATCACTTTATCCCGTAAGGATTCTCCGGAATCGCCTGTAAATAAAAGCACCTTGCCGGGATATTCCTCGTTAATATTGTCAAACAGATAATTGGCTGTTTCTTTGGATTCGGTAAATAAAATCAGGTGATTCTCTTTCAACACCGGGTTTCCGGCAAGTTCGCTTTTAAATTTTAGCAGCTTTGGATCACGCCGTACCTGCTGCCAAAGCGTTTTAATCTGTTTCAGAATGGTCAGATCATGTTCCAGATCTTTTTTTAAATCTTCCCTAAAATCCTTACTGTCATATCTTTCCGCCTTTCCTTCATCGATCAAAGTTTGTATTGCCTCATCGTCATCATTTTCCAATAATTCAAATATCTTATTAATATGCTTTTTGCTGACATAAACGGAGCCGTTGTTAAATTCCCGAAGGAACATTTCATAAGAGTGCAGAAATCTCTCGACCGAGTTTCGAAAAGCGAAAAAACTGCTTTCTAACCGTTTGACCAACAGAATTTTCATAAACCGGCCCATATTACGCTGAGATTGCGCTTCCAGTTGATCGATCTTACCTTCGTAATATAACATGGGCATGTAACGCGCGTACCTGAATTGATTGGCGATTAGGTCTATGGTGGTGTCAAATATCCCATCTTCTTTTTCATTCAGCTCATAAAAAAACGGAACCGGTTTTTCCGGTACCGGAAAATTAAGACCCTGCTCCAGAATATCGTTCTGGAAATATCTTTTAATTTCCGAACGGGTCCGGCGTACCATTAAGTACTTTAAAACTTTGTCGCGAATCTCCCGGGCATTTTCTTTCACCGTGGCGATATACTTGGTATAGTCTGCTTTCCGGTCAAGATTTTTGAGTTTGTTTTCTAAATCGGAGAAAAACGTATCCAGATCCGGCAGGTTGGGGATGGTGCTTTTTTTTGTTTTTTGAAACAGTTTGAGCAGGCTCAGAATATCTTGTGGCGAATTATTGTATGGGGTTGCGGTGACCAGAATGACCCGTTTGCCCCGGCAGATTTCCGCCAGTTTTTCATAGGAGATGGTCGTTTCTGTTCGGAAACGGTGTGCTTCATCGATGATGACATTCTTTATATAATCTTCCGGATGATCGGAAAGCATCTGGAGAAGGTCATCAAGTTTACCGATTGAATTAGGAATAAACGGAATATGGAAATCACGAAATACATTGACCCATGAACCCGGATTTGATTCTTCCAAAAGAAAGGGCGGGGCGATGACAAGGGTCCTTCCATCCAATTGCCCGGCCAGCATTGCCGAAATATAGGTTTTTCCCAGGCCCACCACATCCGAAATAAAAACACCACCGTATTCCAGAAGTATTTTCTTAGCATTTAAAACAGCCTGTTCCTGATATTCAAGTTTTTTAAATTCCTGCGGGAGATACTTTATAAAAACTTCATCTGTCTGGTTTAATTCGTCCTTAAAATATTCATAAAGAAATTTGAGATAAAGCTCATAAGGGGTGATGTTCTGAGTTAACCAGGTTTTGTCCTGAATGGTCTGGACATATTTTTCGCTGACATCCACTGCATTCTGCCACAGTTCTTCAAATTTGTTACGGGCATAGTCATAATCACTTCTGTTTTTCAGTTCCACATTGAACTCAAAATTATCCACAAGACCGCTTTGGGTAAAATTGCTGGAACCGGTGATCACCCTTCCGGTATCACGGTCGCCTTCCCTGAAGGTCATGATATAAAGCTTAGCGTGGATATGCTGTGTGGGATACGCTCTGATTTCAAGTTTTCCGCTTTTGATCCAATTAATGAACTTGAGTACGCCATCCTCCACACTCCGGTTATCCTCGGAATCAGCCATCTCGGATTCGATAAGGTTTCCGATCTCCTGCTTGGTTTCGGCATGTGAAAAATCAAATGATTGCTGAGACGGATGATTACCATCTTGTATCATATCAAATGTCTGACGGTTTGTACAGATGCCGATCAGAATCCGTATTTTTTCCGTATTTTCCAATGCAGGATAGACAGCATGAAACCCGCTTGAATAGAAGTATCCCACCAGGCAGTCAAAAAAGGAGGTATCTTTAATCAGAACACCGAACCGTTCTTTGAGAGTTTGGTTTTCTTCGTTTATGATGAAGGATAAATCTGTGTTCATTATTATCTTTTCTTCTGACCTACTAATTTTATTAATATGATTAAACAACAGAATATTTTCTGCAAGATCTCAACTAATACAAGGTAGAATCTCTATATCCTAACACAAAAATGTAAAATTAGAATATCCTCATTAATATAACAGATAATTGATTAGATTTTTGTAAACAAAGATGGCGAAGATTAAAA
>CAZVNP010000119.1:0-2804 GCA_964628285.1 uncultured Lentimicrobiaceae bacterium | reverse complement strand
TTCATATCCATGGGCGTTATTTGGGGATACATTATATTATATGTATATCCTTAAGGACAAAACGGAACTTTTATTTTATTACTGGAATGAGTAATATTGTGTCGGATAATCTAAAATCAGGAGGGAATAATGGAAATCTATCCCATCTATGTCGGCGGAGACTTCAGGAAGACAAGCCGGCCGCACCGTATCAGCAATCCCTTTAATCATGAAGTGGTGGCCGAGACGTATATGGCAGGTGATGAAGAGCTTGATGAGGCTGTTGAGAAAGCGCTGACAGTCAGGAATGAATTGCGTGACATGCCATCTTACAGGAAGTATGAGATCCTGATGCAGATCGCCGGGGAGATCACTGTCCGCAAGCCATGGTTTACCCGGGTGTTGTGCAGCGAGTCGGCCAAGCCATGGAAGTATGCTGCAGCCGAAGTCGAACGGGCGATACAATGCTTTCGTGTGGCGGCAGAGGAGTGTAAACGTCTTCCACTGGAATACATACGTTTGGACTGGACACCTGCCGGCGAAGGCAAGGAGGGCCTCGTCAGGTATGTCCCCGTCGGCGTGGTGGCCGGTATCACACCTTTTAATTTCCCGCTGAACCTGGTCGTTCACAAGATCGCACCGGCCATCGCAGCCGGATGCCCCATCATCCTCAAACCCAGCCCCGTGACACCACTGTCGGCACTCGAGCTGGCTAAAATAATCGAGCATACCACCCTGCCCAAAGGCGCCGTGTCAGTCATACCCATGGATAATGCCATCGCCGGTTGCCTGGCTACCGACCCCCGGATTAAAATGCTTTCATTCACAGGATCACCTGCCATAGGCTGGAAACTGAAACAGGAAGCTGGAAAAAAACGGGTGATACTCGAGCTGGGAGGCAACGCCGGCACCATCATCACCGAAAGCTGCCAGGTGGCTGAAACCGTAGGGAAATGTATCACCGGAGGTTTTGCCTATTCAGGCCAGGTGTGCATACATGCCCAACGCATCTATATCCAGCGCAGTATCTTCGATTATTTTATCCGTATGTTCACGGACGCAGTGAAAATGCTGAAATATGGCGACCCTCTCGACCCCTTGACCGATATCTCGGTCATGATCAATGAACGGAATGCCATTCGCGTGGAGGAATGGGTCAACGAAGCCATCGCTTCTGGAGCAAAAATCCATTGTGGTGGTAAGAGAAAAGGTAGCTTTTATGAGCCCACCATCCTGTCGGAGACAAACAACACGATGAAGGTATGCTCACTTGAGATCTTCGGCCCGGTGGTGACCCTTGAATCCTATGACACATTCAGCGAAGCGATCGGAAAAGTTAATGACACGGAGTTCGGCCTGCAGGCCGGCGTATTTACCAACAACCTGGCTGAAATGAATGAGGCCTTCCGGGACCTGGAAGCAGGAGGAATTATCATCAATGATACACCGACCTTCAGAGTGGATCATATGCCCTATGGCGGCGTTAAAAACTCAGGCCTGGGAAGGGAAGGAATAAAATATGCCATCATGGAAATGACTGAATCGAGAATTTTAGTAAAAAATTTTTGATTTTTTTTGGAAATTAAAATTCTTGTGTAATTTTACAACTGAAAAAAATAACCGGAACTTATTCTTTCTGCTTTCTGAGAGGTTATACCAAATGCATCTTGTAATTAAATCAAGCCGCGAGGGGATTTTGCCGAGTGGACGAAAATAATCTTTTTTTTTGATGACGGTTAAGACTTTCACTGTCAGAAGCATTAAGGAAATCCGACGAGGTTATAAAAAATTATTTTTTGTGTTTTCTGGTTAAATGTGTATTTTTGCAATAATCACTATTAATAATTGAAAATAATAATTATTATTATTTTATAATAACTTAAAACAAAAACAAGTATGAAAAACATTACGCGATTCAGTACACTGATAATGGCTTTTCTGTTATCGGTGTTTATGTTTTCTTACCGTGCTCATGCAGATGGTGTCATAACCATCGGTACAGAGACAGGTATAGAACAGTATGTTCCGATTGATGATTATTGGATGTATAGCTGGTCAGAGATTGTTTATCAGCAAAGCGACATTAACCTGGGGCCTGTTTTAATTAATCAGATTGCGTTCCAGGTATACTCTACAGCAAGTACTACCCTTAAAGTCAACCAATCGGTATACATGAAAAATGTGCCCTATTCAACAATTACGAGCACTGACTACCCGGATCCGACGAACAACGGGTATACACTCGTATATGCAGGTAGTGTCGATTTTTTAACGGGATGGGTGGTAGTCACATTACAAACACCTTTTCTTTATGATGGCACCAATCTGTCTATAGTGTGGGAAAATCGCAATGGTGCTTATTGTTACCCGTATACTTATTTTTATTACACATACAGGGCAAACTCATGCAAATATAAGTACCAGGATAATAGTTTTCCTGCAGTTAGCGGATCCATTAGTTATTATCAGGCTAATATCCAGATATATTGGGCAACCCTTACCGGTGGAACACTTAGTGGAACGGTCACCGATGCCTCCTCTGGATTGCCTATCGTAGGAGCTAAAGTAACTGCCGGTAACAATGTTACATATTCGCTGGGCGATGGTTCGTATTCGATGGATCTTTTTCAGGGATCCTATACGGTATATTATGAGAAAACAGGCTATAATACACAGTCTCAAAGCATATATATAGCACCTGGATCATTCAGCACGGTAGATATTGCCCTGGTGGAAATAGCCGTGCCGCCCTCGGGAGTGGTCGCTGCCCTGCGGCCCCCGACCAATAATGTGGTCGATGTCACCTGGGGCATCCCCAACGGCAT
>CAZVNP010000118.1:0-2807 GCA_964628285.1 uncultured Lentimicrobiaceae bacterium | reverse complement strand
GCTTTTACACCGCCTGGTGCATCCTCGATCACAATACACTGTTCAGGTTTTAAACCTAATTTTCGAGCTGCCTTTATGAATATTTCAGGATCGGGCAGAACACCATCCATGTCGAAAATAATTCCTTTAATCATTCCGATGGATTTGAAACGATAAGCACCGATGGTTTGTCATCATATAATAATTTATAATTGTCTACAAGGCATCTCCTCCTGCCTGCAGGGTTATAATGCTCTTAGAAGGAAGAATGAATGCGTTCGGAGTGCCGGGTTTTACATCTTTGATCATCGAACAGTTGTCTGATTCAGAATTAGTCCTGTACATCGAAAAAGTTAAGGGCAGATCTGTCCCCTCTATGGCAATTTTTTTATCTGCCGAAGAAGAGTTTATCACAACCATTGTGATTGTATTTTTTGCAAGATTTTCATAAGCTGTACAGAAGATATCCGCATCTGCCGATGTACTTTTGACTCTCACTGCGCCGGGGCGGATATAGCGGTAGTAATGTTTTGATACATAATATCTTTTCCCTACACTGTTTCCATACATCAGATTATACTCACCCATCCCGTCCAGCTGGCTTCCCTGCCACCAGATCCATGCACTGATATTTCCATAAGCCAAAGCCGAATATATGTCCATTGCCAGACTTAATGCTCCTGGTTTTGAGCCTGAACCTGCCCAGGTATCAACATAACCTGAGGTTTCACTCATCCAAACCGGTTTATTCATCGGTCCGGCAAATTGTTCGGTGTGATTTGTCCACATTTTTGCAAGTTCAGAGCCTGATGTGGCAGCCACACCATCTGAATATCCATGAACAGCCAGAATATCAATATTCCCGGCTGTTGCAGGATTCGCTTTAATGCCAGAATGATAGAACCATTTCCAGTTATCCTCTTTACCTTCCATCTCAAGCATATTTTCAGCCCCGAAAATCCTTACATCTGCATAGGTCTCCTTTATCTTCGGAACTACAGCATTGACCATATCGTTATACCAGGTAATGGTGTACATGCAAGAATTATAGGGCTCACGAAACATCAATTCGTTTTGAAGGCTCAACGCATACAAGTCAATACCAACATCTTTATACAGTTTAATTCCCGCTTTTAGCCAGTCAGCATATTCGGTATATTTGTCTGGATTGAGTGTTCCGCCATTTTTTGTCGAAACATTGCCGGGATTTCGTGTGGCATTGACATCGCCTGCCCATGAAAAGTTGCACTCCCATTTTAAATCAGCCGGTGGACTCCATACTGAAAAAACATATTTTAAACTTACTCCATACTTGGTTGCTTTAGCTTTCAGGCCTTCCACAACAGGCTTTTGTTTTGCCCAGTCAGCATCCTGGGTAACCCCAGGTGTTGAAGGAGGATAATACTCATTTCGCCATATTGAGATTCCCAGATCGCTGATTACCTTATCGCCCCAGGCATCGTTCCACATATTGGTGGCATTTCCCCACCAGACATCATAGCCGCCAAAGAATCCAAACCCGTCAATAGTCTGATATTTTACTGATTTATCAATGGTAATGACCTGAACGGGTAAATCAGGATCTGGCGGATTTGGATCATCCTTCCCTTTTGAACAAGATGTAAAAGGAATGAGAATGCTGAAAATTAAAATGTTAATTATTTTTTCCATGTATCTGAGAAGTATTTAAATGTTATCTTCCTGAAGTGGCCCTATTTATAAACAAAACTTACAATTACGTTTTTTAATCCGATATCTGTCTGATATTATTTTTACCTGGTATTTTCTGCCGGTAATACCCCTTTATAAAAGAAAACATCATCAATGTAAATATCTACCGGAGTATCATTTTTATTTTCGAGCCACAATAAAGTATGATGTGTAAAAAGTTCTTTCTGGAGATTGATAACCACTGTTTCCCACTTGCCGGTTCCGGTAATTTCTACTTCATCTACCTTGCCCATAACTTTATATTTGGCGCCAACAGGCAACCAGTATTTAAAATGAAACTTGCCGCAATACTGATAGGTTGAAAAATCACATATATATTCTTCCCATTTGGAACTTCCATGTTCACGAACACCTAAAGTTTTAGTGTCCTTGTATGTTACACCTGCAATAGCATTTTTAATTTTAGGACTGAATTTTAAACAATGCTTACCTTCAGGAGCAGCAATTTGTTTATCGCCTTTAAACTGTAAATCAATTTTACCGGTTTCGTTTTCACCGGTATTAATTCCGCCGGTATAAACATGAAAAAGCGGAACCAATTCCGAAACCGGTTTCACATCATTGGTAAAGGGGTTCCATCCGCTTTCAGGTTTCCAGTATGAGGAAAATTTTCTTTCTGTAAAAACAGGAAAAACATCATAAGCAGGCACCTGTTTTTTTATCAGAATAGCGAGATCTTCGTCATACTGCGGATATTTGTTAAACCATAAAGTTCCTTCGGGTGTTGTTTTTAATTCATCACGTTGGATGATGTTCCCGTTCGATGGGGTAATCCAGAACATTTCATAGTTGCCGGGGAGTAATTGAAAACCCAGGGCACCTTCATTTGATCCTCCGTGTATATAAACTGCATAGTCTTTCCCCGGGTTTTCAAGTGCACATACAGTCTGATTTCCCCAATAATAGGTAAGTAGTTGGTCGGTCGGGCGCATGCTGACAAAATCAATGGAGTTAAAGAATTTCAGCAAAGCAGCCATTTCATATTTGGTGTTTTTATCAGTCCCGGCTTTATAGGAATTGCAAATAAATTCACTGGTGCCACTTCCGTCCTCATATCCAACCTGAAAAGAGAAATCGAGGTGATTATACAAGGCTCC
>CAZVNP010000117.1:0-3010 GCA_964628285.1 uncultured Lentimicrobiaceae bacterium | reverse complement strand
AGGCTATAACCAATGGCCACTTCCGCGGCCATCAGCGTAAAAAAACAAAATATAAAAAGGGCGGCCACTGGTTATAGCCATAACCGTCAGCTGCAAAAAATTATTAACCGTGAAAACTCTTACATTTATTTTTTTTCCTATCATTTCCACATTATCCTATTCTCAGGATTTAATGACAATTGGAGATGTTTTTGCACACAACATAGGTGATAAATTTCATTATTGATAAATCCGGCGAAAGTGTACCACCCAATCTGGTCTAAAATGTGCCGTCGACCTTAATCATATTTTCTATAAAGGCTGAATATTTTGTAATTTAGCAATGAAATCATGAAATGATAGAAAAAAATAAAATATCGGAAATAGTCAGGAAGATTGTGTCGGGATACGATCCTGATAAAATTATTTTATTTGGTTCCTATGCAACGAAGAATCCAAATGAAGATAGTGATTTAGATTTGTTTGTAATTAAAGATACCGATTTACCCAGACCACAAAGAACAATGCAAGTGAGGAAATTACTCTTTGGCTCTATGGTACCTATTGATGTAATTGTTTACACCCCTGAAGAAATTAATGAATCAAAAGAAAATAGATTTAGTTTCGTGTATGAAGTATTAAATACAGGCAAAACCCTCTATGAGCGAACCAACTAATGAAATTATTCAATGGGTAATCAAGGGAGATCATGATCTGGGAACAGCAAAGATTACCTTTAGACATATCCCTGAATATCTCGACACGGTCATTTTTCATTGCCAACAGGCAACTGAAAAATATCTAAAAGCATTCCTGATTTATCAATCCATTTCCTTTAGATTTTCACATGATTTGGTTTATTTACTCGACCTGATCATCCAGAAAGATTCTGATTTTAATAAATATTATGATGCCGTATCAGAATTACAGGGTTATGCGATTGAAATCAGATATCCAAATGAAACGATATTTCTTTCAAAGGAGATAGTCGAAAAGGGGATAAAAATAGCTAAAGAAATAAGGGAAATTGTCACGGAAAAAATGAATATCTCTCCCAACTATAATGAAATAATTGATAAATAGAAATGGCCCGGCAGTGATAATTCGCCATCCATTTGCCGCACAGCGCCAGGAACCGCTTGTCCCGATCTATCGAGAAACGCCGATCGAAATAAATCCCGGAAATGTACTATAAACTAATTGTAGAGGGTGATATACTTCGTTTCTGAAGCGCTGTCTGCTGTTCCGGCGTGTTGGCCACCTTCTCAAATCCGGCTATGCTTAAAATTGCGCGCTCAATAATTGTGTGAGCACTTTTTTTATAATATTTGCAATTCAGAGTTAGTCAATGCTCAAATTGTACGTTTTTCTTCTTTGAGCGACTATTCATCCCCTCCGGCATAGGGATCCGGTTTGACAAAATTTATAAACAATAAAAGTATTACTTATGAAAAAGAGCTTTTTACCTTTCTGTTTAATAGGATTGACAGGTATTGCAGTCTGCCTGCTGATGGCGTGCAATAAGAAAGAGGTTGTGGCAAACGACGTCTTTAACACCGGGAGCAACGAAAGAAATCTGATCGTTGTGATCAGCGACCTGCATCTTGGCGCCGACATCAGCTACGCCGAAACCAACGCGAATCTGGCTCCCCTGGCAAATTTCCTCGAACAGGTCAGGGCATCGCGCAATGTTAAGGAACTCGTCATTGCAGGCGACATGATCGACGAATGGTTTGTCCCGGCAAAAACCGACACTTATCATGGGAAGGATCAGGCCGATTTCGTTGACCGTGTGGTGGAAACGAATAAGGATGTTTTTGGCCGGTTCAACGGGATTATCAAAGACGGGAAAATTTTAGTCACATACACACCGGGAAATCATGACCTGACCATCACGGCTGAAAACATTTCCAGGATGCTTCCGGGGATAAACCAGGCCCGTGATAACGGCCTTCTGGGATTAGGCACTTATTCCCCGGCCGATTATCCTGAAATTGCCATTGAGCATGGCCACCGGTACAATTTCTTCTGTGCCCCCGACCCTGTTTCCAATCAGGATGCCGCCCCGGGAACAATATTGCCTCCCGGCTATTTCTTTACACGAATTGCGGCCCAACATGTCATAGAGGATTGCCATGAAAACACCGATGAAATACCGACGGTTACCCCAAATGTTTCGGGTGATGAAAGCCAGACGCTGCTGTATAAGTATTATCTCGTCTGGGCATGGACAATGGAGCAGTTGCCGATAGAGGATCATTTTGACGAAAAGATCATTATAACCAACGTTGACGGCTTTATCGGTGATTATTCCGTCAATGATCTTTTTCCTTATCAAACTACGGAAGGAGGTGTGATTGAGGTGAATCTTTTTAACGGCATCCAGGACACCTGGGCTCACAGGTGTGCGCTCAACAATGTTGCCGTGTCCGTTCCGACCGACGATGCAATTATGCAGGCAGCGTCGGTAGCCGGGACCGATACGATGGCAGTGATCCAATATTTCATGAATCCCAACTCCGATAAGAGGCTCGTTGTTTTCGGGCACACCCATGAAGCCAAGATCAAAACTTATGAAAACCACAACGGACAAAAAGCGATCTATGCCAATTCGGGAACATGGATCGATCATAATCCCGGCAGGACAACGATGAATTTTATTATCATAACCCAGCAAAATAATGACGGCAATTCGCAAACCTATGTGAAACTTTATAACTTTGAAAACCAAATTATAACTGAAATGGCTCAAGATTCATTGCGCCTTTGACCATTTGGGATATCGATATTATGGAGTATCAGGAAGCTGTTTAATATTATTGTTGAAGTTTAAATAAGCATTGGCCTGATCAAGGAGAGCTGAATAGATGCTGATTCTGATCGGGTTAATCTTTCGTAGTCTTTGGATAATTTTTAATGAATAGAAAGTCAGGCTTTTGTTAAAATTTGAACAGCTATTGCTCCGTTCCTGCAGGGGGATTTAGTTCAACAACCGCTCAAAGGCCAGGCTGGTGGTCAAAATCGCTACCCA
>CAZVNP010000116.1:0-3100 GCA_964628285.1 uncultured Lentimicrobiaceae bacterium | reverse complement strand
TTCAGGTTGAGCTCATGGGTACTGATGACCTGAACAAAGTATACCAGGGAATCATAGCCGAGCATATCGTTGGACAAGAGTTGCTGGCTATGGAATCAGGAATACTTAACAGAATAGCTTTCTGGGTTAGGGATAAAAAAGAATCACAAGCTGAGGTTGATTATATTTATCCGTACAAGGGAAAGGTCATACCAATTGAGGTGAAATCAGGTCCCACGGGCAAATTAAAGTCATTGCACCTTTTCATGGAAATGTCAAAGAATGACCTTGCCATAAGGTTTTATCCCGGCATGATCAGTTCAGATAAAATCAAACTCCAGTCAGGTAAAACATACACTTTGTTAAACTTGCCTTATTATTTGGTTTCTCAATTAGATCGTTATCTTGAATGGGAACAGTCCAATAAGAAAGTTTAAAATTGCGCGATTATGCGATGGCCGAACGCCGATGGCCGAAGTAAATCGTTCAATCGGCCATCGGCCGTCGTTCAATCGTGCAATCCCTTTCCTCTCTCTTCCCCTCGCTTCATCCCGATAATCTATGCGTTCATCGAAAAAAATTGCATATCCATGTGGTGTTGGATTTCTTTGTCAGAAATTTTTGTGTAATTTTAAACCTACTCCAATGAAAACAAAAAAACATCTATTTACGTTGGCTTTTGTACTCATGCTTATGGCGGGGTGTAT
Source organism: uncultured Lentimicrobiaceae bacterium (assembly GCA_964628285.1). Taxonomy (GTDB): domain Bacteria; phylum Bacteroidota; class Bacteroidia; order Bacteroidales; family JAGONC01; genus JAPLDP01. The sequence continues at coordinate 2,414 of CAZVNP010000116.1, read as the reverse complement.
CCCGTCATTGCACCCCTTGTATACCGACAAGGACCGCATCAGGATGAATGAGATCACAGGCGTCTGGCTCTCGGAGGACAGTTCCTCAATTTATCAAATCAAGGCAGCCCCGGATAATCAGCCATCATACCTGTGCACTTATTACGAAATATCTGACAAAGGAGAGATACTTGAAAGAGATACCAGTCACGCCAACTTTGAAGTAAACATAGTCAGACTTGACGATGCTTACTTCATGGATTTTTATCCCGGTCAAAATGAAGAACTGGATAAAATGAACATGTTACTGGCTATCCACCTGATCCCGGTCCATACATTCGCCCGGTTCAAGGTGGCACAGGATACTCTTTTCATCTGGAGGTTCGATCCGAATTGGCTCCAAACACTCTTTGATCAGAACAGGATCAGGATCGCCCATGAAAAGACCGATAATCAGATCGTTCTGACAGCTTCCACCCAGGAATTGCAGAAATTTGTCACCAAGTATGCCCATGATCCGGAAGCTTATATTGAGCCTGAGGTGTTGATACGCAAACGTTTGTAATTAACCATGAACATCGTCAACAAATCATTCAAACGGATCATAACCAGCCGGTGGGTTCAGCACCCGGCTTTCTGGGGCCTGTCATTCCTTGTTCTGCTAAACTATTTCAAGTTAACAAGTGAGATTGAACCCATCGATTACCTCTATACCGCCTTTTTTCATATCAGTCTGATCATTGGCGTTTATGTCAACCTGCGACTATTGATACCTCTCTTTCTGAAAAGAAAAAGGATCATTCTGTTCGCGGTATTTTTTATTGCTGACCTGCTGGTAGTATCTCAACTCAATATTTTCATTTTCGATCACCTCATCGATAAATTGTTTCCGGGATATTACTTTATTTCTTACTATGATTTTACCGATATACTCCTTTTTCATATCGTTTATCTGGGTCTTTCAAGCCTTTTGAAACTGTCGAAAGAATGGTTTGGATTGCTTGAATCCCGGGCCAGACTGGCTCAGATCGAAAAGGAAAAGGTGCACAACGAGTTAAAGGCTTTACGGTCACAGGTTAATCCTCATTTCCTGTTCAACAGCCTGAACAACATCTATTCGCTCTCCCTGAAAAAGGCGGATGAGACACCACAGGTCATTCTGGCTCTTTCCGACATTTTCCGTTACATGATTTATGAAACCGGTGAAGAACTCATCGATTTGACGAAAGAGGTGGCATTCCTTGAAAAATATATTGAGCTCCAGCAGATCCGCAACGACCGGAAAGCCGATATTTCCTTTGAGGTACATGGCGATCCCGGCGGAATTAAGGTGGCACCGCTTATTTTTCTGCCTTTTGTTGAAAACAGTTTCAAACACGGGATCAAAGGGGATACGACCGGGGGATACGTTCATCTTTGTATTGATATTTATCAGGATACCGTTCATTTCCGGCTTTCAAACAACAAGGGCAAGGCGGATGATGTTGAAAAAGAGAATAAAAGCGGCATCGGCCTCGGGAATGTCAGACGCAGGCTGGACCTGCAGTACGCCGGCAATCATTCGCTGGAAATCAAAGAGAGTGAAAATGAGTATTCTGTTTCGTTGAAGTTAATCAAATACTAACGCCATGAGCAGGCCACTTTCCTGTATCATCGTCGACGATGAGCCACTGTCGAGGGAAGTGCTTGAGAATTATGTCTCCGGTACGCCCCTGTTGTCGCTTTCCGGAAGCTGTTCTGATGCGTTCGCAGCCATGGAATTGATCCGCGACAACAAGATCGAACTGGTCTTCCTCGATATCAATATGCCCAGGCTTTCAGGCATTAACATGGTCAAAGCCATGGAAAAGCCCCCTCTGATCATTTTTACAACCGCTTATCCGGAATATGCGATTGAAGGTTTTGAACTGGATGTGCTGGATTACCTCGTCAAGCCATTTAGTTATGAACGGTTCCTGAAAGCGGTGAACAAGGCGTTTGACCGTTTGTCAGTAAAGTCAGTTGTGAAAGGCGACAGAAGCGGATTCATCACGGTTAAATCAAACAAGAGAATCTATAAAATTGAATACGGTTCCCTTTATTACATCCAATCTGCCGGGGATTATCTGAAGCTGGTGACACCTGAACAGGTCATCATCATTCATGACACGATGAAGAACATGGAGAAAATGTTCCCTGATGATCAATTCATTCGTATCCACAAATCCTTTCTTATCAATCTGAAGCATGTAAAATACGTCGAAGGTAACGAGGTGAACATCGGAAAAGAAAAGCTGCCGGTCGGAGCTTCTTATAAAGAACTTCTTCTAAAACGACTGGACGATTCCGGCACGATTTCCGACGGCTGATTGAACAAAGTAACTCGGCCATCGGCCGTCGCTCAATCATGCAATTCTATTTGAATCTCTCCGGTCTTCAGGATGACACCTGACCAC
>CAZVNP010000115.1:0-3204 GCA_964628285.1 uncultured Lentimicrobiaceae bacterium | reverse complement strand
GGAACCGGATTTTCAAGTAAAGGATGGAAGAGACCTTCGGCGTGAAAAAAAGTGCCTTTATTACCAGTAAATGACGGGAAGTTAAAATTATTTTCTGCAACCGTATCGGCCATCGATAAAAGAGCTTCCAGCTCATAGCACCAGTTTAAAATATTTCTCAATGCCGGTTCTAATTCCGTTCTCAGGATCATATCCGATTTTAAAACCTCAGCAAGAGCAAGCCCTTTGAAACAACCTTTCTTCATAATGGGTTGAAGATTTGCATTATGGGCAAAATTGAAAATGTCATTACGCAGATTTTCCAAAATTAGTGGCAAGACTCCGTTCATTTTTGTGTCGAGGTAAGCTTTGAATGTGGCAATGAAATTCACCACTTCAATGATACTTTGTTTTATTTCCTTAAAAGCGTTGCTATCTGTCAGGTAAAATTTGGCACACGTGAAAAAATCAAATTTCTTAGTTATCTCGATGTTAGAGGATATATACAATTCAACCGTTTTGATCTGACGGATATGGAAAGGTAATTTATATTCAACGGGATTGCATGACAGAAATCTGATGACGTCCTGTTGTTGCAACAGGTCATCCATATTTTGGGGAGGATGTAACAGTTTTTCACGCAAACGGTATTTCCCTCCCGCTGTTTTTGTTTTGTCAATCAGACCGAAGACCGTCAGGTCATTCTCATCAGGTTTGAATATATCCAGATCTGATAATGTCTGTTTATCGATCAACATTTATTTCAGGCATTTTTAAATGTTTCTTTTCCGGCGAATTTCGCCGCTGTCCCCAATTGTTTCTCGATGCGCATCAGTTGATTAAATTTTTCTATTCTTTCGCCCCTGCATCCGCTACCGGTTTTTAAGTGCCCTGCATTGACGGCGACGGTCAGGTCGGAAATGAAGCTGTCAATGGTTTCGCCGCTCCTGTGTGAGACAAAAGCATTGTATCCGTTACGGTATGCCAGTTCGATTGTTTCGAGAGTCTCGGTGACGGTACCTATCTGATTTAATTTGATCAACACCGAGTTCGCGATTTTTTGTTCAATACCTTTTAAGAGGATCTCCTTATTTGTACAAAAAATGTCATCCCCCACAATTTCAATTTTATCCCCCAGGGCTGCGGTCAGATTTCTCCAACCTTCCCAGTCATTTTCAGCCAGGCCATCTTCGAGCAATACAATGGGGTATTGACGGGTCCAGCTTTCCCAAAGTTTTATCATTTCATCACTGGTCATGAGTTGCCGGGTGCTTTTAAAGAATTTATATTTCCCGTCTTCCCACATCTCACTGGCCGCCGGATCGAGACAAATGCTGACATCGTCGCCGGGTTTATAGCCTGCTTTTATTATTGCCTCCAGGATCATTTCGACAGCTTGTTCATTTGATTTGAAATCGGGAGCAAATCCCCCTTCATCGCCGACACCTGTGCTTAATCCTTTTAATCGCAGCACAGATTTCAATGTGTGGAAAACCTCTTCGCCAATTCGAATGGCTTCAGAGAATGACGGCGCATGATGGGGAGCGATCATGAACTCCTGAAAGTCGACCGTATTGTCGGCATGCCGGCCACCATTTATGACATTCATGCATGGAACAGGAAGAAGGTTTGCATTAACGCCTCCCAAATACTGATACAAAGGGATGCGGGAGCTTAAGGCAGAAGCTCTGGCAAATGCCATTGAAACACCCAGAATAGCATTGGCGCCAAGTTTAGATTTGTTCGATGTCCCATCCAGGCTGATCAGAAAATAATCAAGCTCTCTTTGTGAACCGAAATCTTTGTTCACAATATGCTCGGCGATAATGCTATTGACATTTCCGACGGCCTGCAAGACGCCTTTTCCACCATATCGGGTCTTGTCGCCATCGCGTAATTCACAGGCTTCTTTTTCGCCTGTCGATGCACCGCTGGGGACCATCGCATAGGATTGAATCCCGTCTTCCAGCTTCAGATTGACTTCTACTGTCGGATTGCCCCTTGAATCAAGGATCTCTATTGAACTTACACCTGAAATTTTCATCGTTTCGATAGTTTTAATGTTATTAATGATATTAAAATCTGTAGGTTAGAATCTATAAATTTTCTGTTTAAGATGCCTGTTTATTAAAGCTTACTTCTTTATGTCTGGGGCATGGTCATACTTTGACTGCTGATCATGCGGGCGATTGCTCTCATATGGGCATCCTCCTCATCCGGATTTTGTAATGCCTTACGAAGTGCGTCACTTTTGAGAGTAAATGTTTTCATATCCTCAGCATCTTCATCAAAACGCCGTGCTGCATCTAAAAGCAGGAATTTACGGTATTCACCCGAATCAATGGCGTAGAGGAGAATAGCGAGGTGTTTCAGACAAACGCCCTGTGAGTGCACATACCGGCTCGTCATATCCGCTTTGCTGATAATTTCAGCCAGATGATGGATATATTTGTCTTCAACCTCATGGATTACCATGCAAACACTACAGTTATCCGAATCGTTTACCAGCTTTCTAACATTTTCATGACCATTATATTCATCAGCTAACTGTCGTAAACGGCGGGCAACATTTTCACCTAACCGTGTAAATCCTACAGAAGCTCCATAAGGAGATATCATTGCAAATAACTGCCACGTATGAACGGGACAAAATCCTAATGTTTCGGCAAATTGCATCTGAGTTTTCTCTTCCGTAACGAGCTTATATTGCCAGTCTGCAAATAAATTTGATGTAAATTTTGTTATATACCGGCAAACCGGGCACTCCCTCGTTTGAAAATCAGCTTGTATGTCAGTCTCTGCCGGTTCAGATGATTTAAAAGATATTTTCGTTGGACTTGATGATTGCACCTGTTTAGCTTCAGCAACTACCGGGCGGTCAACCTGAATATGATCACGGAAAGTTTGAAGCCTTGCCCGTATCCCGGATATTGAAATGACAGAGGCATGTGGATCACGATTAACAGTAACTGGTTGTCCCTCTTTAGTACTCATTTTGTTCATTATCTTATCAATATCTTCAAATACACCATCATTTTTTTCGTCCTCCAAAACATGAAGTGCTTTATCAGTGACCGGAGTTATTAACGTTTTCAATTTCAGGTTTGACAGGAAGGAAGCCAATGACTCTTCGAGGTTTTTCAGCCCGCTTTCCTGATAAAGATCAATATTTCCTGATTTTTTTGCGATGAGACCCATTGAGGCATTTACCGGAAAAAGCTTTAT
>CAZVNP010000114.1:0-3410 GCA_964628285.1 uncultured Lentimicrobiaceae bacterium | reverse complement strand
TCTTCATGACCGGGGGCATAGGAATGGATCAGCTTCATGAAGGTCACATCCAGCAGCTCCACGCGGCTGTTGAGGTAAAGGGTGTTGTCGACACCCTTGCTGTTGATGATGTAATTGTATGCCTCGATGGCAACGTCATAGTTGTCGTTGGAAGCGCTCATCTGCGCCAGCGAATAAACACGCCGGCCGTTTTCATTGTAACGCCTGTCGAGTGCCCTGGCCTGCACCAGCGCCGTCTCGAAATCCTTTTGCTGGATCGAGAACCATAACAGGATCTCCGGGTAAATGGTCCTGTCGGGATAGCGCTGAATGCGTCTGAGCAAAGTGACTCTGAACAGGTCGTTTTTGGTGCCTTCGGGGTCTTCGCTCAGGGTTGTCTGCAGCTTACTCTCGACGATATCCACCTGCGACATGTCACTATCTAAAAGGTCAAGGTATTCGTTGAACATCTCCTCGTAACGCCCTGCCATCTCATAGATGGCCCCGAGCTCCAGGCTGAAACGGTAACTGTCATGGAGCAGCTCCCTGCCCGCCAGGTAGGTCTGTATGGCGTATTCGGTCTCTCTTTTCGATAGGAAAGCATTGGCCAGCTCAATGATGGCGTTCTTTTCAGGAGGTAATGAGTGGATGGTTTTTTCGTATGTCTCCTTGGCTTTGGATGTTTCGCCCGAGGCCATGTAAACATATCCCAGGTCGACAAGATACCGCAGTTTACCGGGGTTCTCCCGGATCTGTTTCCTGACCAGCTTCTCGGCGTCTTTCATCTCACCCAGTTGGATGAGGCAATAGAGGTAATAGGTGTAATTGATGTAGCTGGGGTTGGCATCATACAGTTTCTCATACAGAACCACGGCTTTATCGTATTCCTGGTCCCTGTAATACTGCGCTGCCAGCTGGGACTCGTCGGGCTGAACGGGCTGCTGCCCGGGCCTGTAAATGCTGTAAATGGCGCCCTTGGGCGGCTGCACCTGGGCTGGGACGGTGACCGGTAAAAAGAAGAGACAGAGAAAGACAGCCGTGTAGATGGTAGGGCGCAGCATGTTATATCCTCTCAAAACGGGTGTATGGTACGATGGCCGGCGGCATCACGATGCCCTCCGCCGTCTGGTTGTTCTCCAGCAACGCGGCCACCACTCTCGGTAACGCCAGCGCACTGCCGTTTAGTGTATGGGCGGGTCTTATTTTTCCTTGCCGGTCTTTAAAGCGCAGCTTCATGCGGTTCGACTGGAAGCTCTCGAAATTGGAGACCGAGCTGACCTCCAGCCATTTCTTCTGGGCGGCGGAGAACACCTCAAAATCATAGGTCAGGGCCGAGGTGAAGCTCATATCACCGCCGCACAGCTTCATGATGCGGAAGGGCAGGACCAGCTGCCGCAACAGGCCGGCAACATAATGGCGCATTTCTTCCAGCGCCTCATAGGAATGGTCGGGGTGGGTGATCTGCACGATCTCCACTTTGTCAAATTCATGAAGCCTGTTCAGCCCCCGCACCTCCTTGCCCCACGAGCCGGCCTCACGCCTGAAACAGGCTGAATAGGCCACATTTTTCACAGGCAGGTCCGTTTCCTGGAGGATGATATCTCGGTAAATGTTGGTCAGCGGCACCTCGGCGGTGGGGATGAGGTAAAATCCTTCTTCCCCAACCTGATACATCTGACCGTCTTTGTCGGGAAGCTGTCCCGTGCCGAAACCTGACTCGGCATTCACCAGCAGAGGCGGCTCATATTCAAGGTACCCCGCCTCAAGGGCCCTGTCGAGGAAGAAATTGATGAGAGCACGCTGCAGACGCGCTCCCTTACCCTTATAGAAGGGGAAACCGGCACCTGTCACCTTGTTGCCCAGTTCAAAGTCAACGATGTCGTATTTGCGGCACAAATCCCAGTGGGCCAGGGCATCGTTACCGAGCACAGGGAATGAACCCTCCGCCTGCACTTCTTCGTTCTCACCGGCAGAGTGACCCCGTGGCACGGAAGGATGCGGCAGGTTGGGAAGCTGTACCAGTAACGTTTGCATCTCTTGCGTCACTATGTCAAGGGTTTCGCTGAGCTCCCTGGTCTTCGATTTCAAATCCGTCGTTTTCTCTTTCAGGGGATTGGCCTCCGCGGTTTTTCCATTTTTGAACAACATCCCGATCTCCCTGGCCAGTTGATTCGATTCCGATAAAAGATCATCCAGTTTCTTTTGCGTTTGTCTCCGTTGATTATCGAGTGCAATGACCCGCTCAACCAAACCGGCGGCATCGAAATTTTTTATCGCCAGCCGTTCGACCACTTCCCCGGGATGCTCTTGGATGTACTGGATCTGCAACATATGATGGGTGTTAAGTAATGCAAAGGTATGTAAATAAAATAAAAAAATCCCCTGACCATGCGACCAGGAGACTCCGCCCGGAAACGCGTTCCGGTTATCATGTTGTGGATAACAATGTGCCTATGTTTGGTCGGGAACCACCGCGACAAATGACCGCTCGTCGTGCTTCTTTTCGAATGCCACAACGCCATCAACCAGAGCATAAAGAGTATGGTCTTTTCCCATCCCTACATTTTTACCGGGATGATGCACCGTGCCCCTTTGACGCACGATAATGGCCCCCGCTTTGGCTGCCTGACCGCCAAAGATTTTTATGCCCAAACGTTTACTGTGCGATTCCCTACCGTTTCTTGAGCTGCCAACGCCTTTTTTATGTGCCATGGTTCAAAAATTTTTCAGTGATGAAGATACTATTTTCATGATTCTTTTTCAGGTGCAGTCTTTGCCTGATCTTCCTTTTTTTTCTTAGCCGTCGTTCTGGTTCTTGTTTTTTTCACAGGAACACCTTCTCCGGCAGCTATGACCTCCTCGGGGCCCGGTATAACCTCAACCTCAGCCTTTTCAATAGGCTTCTTTTGTGCAGAAGGTTTTGAAGTTTTTCTTTTTTTAGGCTCTTCTAATTGGACTGACTCTTCCGCTTTCTTGATTTTAACACCTTCCGTCACGATATTTTCAATCTGTATCTTCGTCAGATAGTCACGGTGGCCATTGGTCTTCTGGTACCCCTTTCTTCTTTTCTTCTTGAAAATAAGGACTTTCTTCCCTTTCATGTGTGCCAGTACTTTGACCGAAACGGTTGTATCCTCCAGCACGGGCATCCCTATCCTGATCTGACCGTTATCGTCAACAAGCAATACATTAGTAAAATGTACTTCCGTCCCTTCTTCAGCTTCAAGCCGGTGTACATAAATTTCCTGGCCTTTTTCTACCTTGAACTGTTGCCCGGCTATGTCTACAATGGCGTACATATCGTTTTGTTTAAAAGAAAAATATCCGAAAATGGAGTGCAAAATTAATGAAAAAAATAAATTACCAATGAAAACAACCATATTTTTATACATTTCCATGTCTAATTACCATAGTTCATGGCAATTCATATC
>CAZVNP010000113.1:0-3646 GCA_964628285.1 uncultured Lentimicrobiaceae bacterium | reverse complement strand
ATTTTAGATGCTTATGGATCAATTTTGTCCGAATCTTAAACTTTACGAAACAAATTGTAAACGGTAAATAACAATGTATCATTTTCAGCAAATAGGAATGTACTGATTTCAGCAAATAAGAATGTACTTTTTCTAATCAGAAAGAGTTTTCTTCAAGAAAAAGCTCACCATTTTTTCATTTAAATCAGATTTAGGTATTCGTATCAACTTGTTGTTGATAATGTTGTTTTGAGTCATTTGGGATTATCCTGTTATTGATAAAAATCATTAACCAATATCAGGAGGATCCCACCATGAATAAAAAGTTAATACATAAATGGATTATGTACCATGAAATCCATAAACGACGAAGAGAAGGCTTCAGACCTGCTCAGATAAGCCGGGACCTGGGATTGGATAAACGAACTGTAAGAAAATATCTTTCTATGAGTGAAGAAGAATACCTGGATTTTATCAACAGTCAAAAGAATCGTGAAAAATTACTGGAACCATACGAAGATTTTGTAAAGACCAGATTGGAGAATTGCGAGGATGCTTCTGCAGCTCAGGTTCATGACTGGCTAAAGGAGCATTATGATGATTTTATTGATGTAAATGAAAAGACGGTCTTCAACTTCGTTCTGTATGTCCGCAGCAAGTATGGAATACCAAAACCCTTTAATCAACGGGACTTCTCAAAAGTTGATGAGTTACCCTATGGGAAACAGATCCAAGGAGATTTTGGAGCATATAATATGAGAACCGATGAAGGAAAACGAAAGAAGATTTACTTTTTTTGCATGGTTCTTTCCCGCTCACGCCAGAAATTTGTCTGGTTTTCTGAACATACATTTATAACTCTTACAGCTATAGTGGTACACGAAAAGGGTTTTTATTTTCTGGAAGGAATCTCTAATGAAGTCGTTTATGATCAGGATAAACTGTTACTTGTTGATGAAAACATTGGGGATTTGATTTTAACTGAAGCCTTCCGAAAGTATGCTGACCACAGAGGATTTAAACTGCATTTTTGCCGAAAATCCGATCCTGAGAGTAAGGGCAAGATTGAGAATGTAGTAAAATACGTTAAATACAACTTTCTGCGTGGTCGTGTCTTTGTTAATATCGATACACTTAATGGACAGGCCATGGCATGGCTAAGCCGTACAGCCAATGCGAAGGTACATTCCGCCACAAAGAAGATCCCTTACCAGGAATGGCTCATTGAGAAAACTCATCTTAAACCCATATTAGACTCTTTCAAGCCGGAAAACGCGCTGAATGAATCGGATGTAAGAAAAGACAATACGATTATTTTTAAAAATAACTTTTACAGGGTACCCCTGGGAACTTATAAGCATCCAAAGACGATTGTCCGCACCGAAGTAACCGATGATAACCACTTGATCATATACAATACCGACAATAATAAGATTGCTTCGCATAAGATTTACCCCGGAAAAGGAAAAACCATTGGTGGCAGCAATTATAAAAGAGATTTTTCTTCAGGCATTGACCAGATGATAGATGAATTATCCAGCCGGTTCAAAGATCCTGTTCAGGCAAAAGAGTATCTTCTAAAAATAAAGCATGATAAGCCCAGGTATATCAGGGATCAACTTCAGCACATTAAAAAACTCACCGGTAGCTTTGATATGAAAATTATGAACCGGGCAATGGAATTTTGCATAGAAAACAAAATATACCGGGCAACGGACCTGGAAAGTGTGGCGAAAAATATCTTTTCCCAGGAATCACAGGAAGCCACAATAAAGCAGCCCGTGGTCATCCGCACAATAAACCAGACCTCCTATAAGATCGTACCTAACAAAAGCGATATATCAGATTACCAATCATTAATGAACTAAGCCTATGGAAACAAAAACAGAAATTTTGAGAGACTATGCCGGTCAGCTCCATTTAGCTAGTATACAGGATCAGGCCGAAGAGCTGATCCGCAAAGCCACTGAAAAGAAAAGTAGCTACCTCGATTTTTTTCTCAGTCTGCTGGAAACAGAGATCAATCAAAGAAGACAGCGTGACCTGGAGCGAAGGACTAAGGCAGCTAAGTTGCCGGTAAATTATGATCTGGATCACTATGATTATTCGTTTATGAACGGTATCAGCAAGCAACAACTCAGCCAGCTGAGAGAATGCCAGTGGCTCGAACAGAATTATAATGTTGTTTTAATGGGACCCTCTGGAACCGCAAAGACATATATCGCTGCAGGTCTATGTTACGATGCGTTGAAAATAGGGTACAGAGCCTACTTCCGAACCATGGAACAGATAAATGAAATCCTGATTATGAAAGATATGACCAGATCGGCACTTATTGAATATAATAAACTTCTAAAGGCACATCTCCTGGTTATTGATGATATTATGATGTTCGCCCTGGAGAAGAAACAGGCTGTCCAGCTTTTTAATTTTATTAATCACTTATATGAACAGGCATCATTTATTGTGACGACCAACAAGAGTCCGGAAGAATGGGTCAAAATGCTTGATGATGAAGTTATTGCTACAGCCTTACTTGACAGGATACTGTTTCGTTGTGAAGTGATCCGGCTGTCCGGTAAAAGTTACAGGTTGAAAAACAGGAAAACTATTTTTAATTAAATTTTTGTTCTTTGATTTTTTTATAAGTTTGGATTGAAAAAATGGACATTCTTAATTGCTGTTTTTTGTACATCCTTATTTGCCATTTTTAGTACATTGTTACTTCCTGCTTACACTGGTAATTTTAATGGACGATTCAACCCTTACCCAAGCCCGCGAAGCCGTAGATCAGGCCCTTGCCCAGGGCAAGACCCCGGAAGAGGTCAGGGTTATCCTGCAAAAGACTGGATATACCCCCGAGGAGATTGCTTCGCTCCTGCCAGGGGAAAAGCCGACTGCAAAAGTCGTCAAGTGTTCCAAGTGCTCAGCCGAAAACCCTGAAGGCGAGCATTTCTGCGCGAGCTGCGGAGCGTCGCTCACAGCGACAACACAACCTTTGGTTTCAACAGCTCCAATAGCAAGTCCGAGAAAGTCCCCCCTCTTGCCTATAATCATCATAGCATCAATAGCAGCAGTTGCGATTGCAGGCTTCATCCTGCTCTCGGGCCCATCTTCGCCGCCGGCATCGCCCGGAACTCCCGACTGGTGCGCCCCCAACCTCTTCGCAGGCTCGGTGGACTCGAGCATGATGGACAAGCTGGACATCATCGGCATCGAGACGAGAAAAGGCGTCGAGACCTGCCACGGCAGGGTCACGCAGACGGGAACGGCATTCGGCACGATGGCCATAGACTTCTGGGTATCAAAAGAGGGCGAGCAAATTGACTATTCGCTTGGCAGCGGGGCAAGCGAGCCGCCGGCGACTCCACAAACTCCTCCAAATGAAGAGCTACCCCCTTTAGACGCAGCGACCAAGGAGTTCTTCGAGAATTACACTACACAGCTCACTTCAGCTTTAGGCGTCAGCGGAGACCCTTTCAACTTAGATTCAGCTTCAAAAGCAAAGCTTCAAGCAATACTAACGGCAGTGGAAGGCGACGGTCCCGTGGTGATTTTCAACGGGGGAGTCTACTCGGAACTGGAAGTAGTCAACGACGGCCAGACTTATTATCTCAAATCCATAGGTTACACTGGCGCGTATTCCGATTATCTCAAGATAATAACA
>CAZVNP010000112.1:0-3698 GCA_964628285.1 uncultured Lentimicrobiaceae bacterium | reverse complement strand
AACTCCCAATATCTTATACCTGCAACCTGCAACCTGTAACCTGTAACCTGTAACCCGTAACCTGCAACCTGCCTCATCCCATTCTACAGTGAAAACATTATTTCTGATACACCCTGATCAGCAGCTTCGCCATGATGGCATCCCAGATATAGTTCGTCGGGCAGTTCAGCACCTCATTGTCGGGGCTGTACGACTCCCAGAAGTTATGGTTTTTTGTCAGTTGTGTGGTGACGGCCAGCATCATCTTACCGGCCAGCTGCCGTGCCAGGTCATCGTATCCGTATTTCATCAGTCCGTCGAACACCATGTAATCCCACAGCAGCCATACCGGTCCGTTCCACTTGCAGCAGTAATCCACATAGGGACTGTACCAGGGATCGGCAGCCGACAGGGTAGGGACACCATATTTTCTCCAGAATTTGCTCGTGTCGGTCATGGTTTTCACCAGCAGGGCGGCGCGTCCCGGCGTTACCGCCTCGGCCCATAGGGGCAGGAGGCCGATGATCTCCTGGCGCCGCAGATCCCTGTTCATGAAAAAGAAAGAGTGATTCAGACGGTTGATGCTGTAAAAGAAGTGAGAGCTTTCGTCCCACATCAGCTTGTTCACCAGGACGGTCATGTCATCGGCTTTCCTTTGCCATCCCTTTATCTCCTGTGTCCTGTCCAGTGCCGCCGCCATTTTGGACAGATAATGCATTTCGTTGATGACCATCAGGTTCAGGTCGAGGCAGTCGAGCTCATCGGAGATATCTTCTTTGTCGACATCGAGATAACGGTCGGCTGAGACCTGGAAGACGGCGTTGTACCAGTCCCTGACATTTTCGATGATGCCATAGGGTCCCCATTCCAGGAGGCTGTCATGATTGGAGTCCCTGTTCTTCAGGAGCCACTCCACATATTTTGCCCCTGACGTGTAAGCGTCTTTGAGAAACTGGGTGTCGTGGCTCACCTCAAACACCTCCCAGTTGATCCAGCTGAAGAAAGGCGCCGATGTCGTGGGCATGGTGTCATGGTATATGCCGCTGTAATGCTGGTAGTCCTGGATGCCACGGGGGCCGTGGCGGTAAGCGATGAGGCCGTCGGGCCGCTGCTGCTCGATATACACACGCTGCGAGCCCTCGGCCGACAGGGGATCGAGGTAAGCATAAGCCATCATGCTGAGCGACTCATGCAGCACCTGGTGACCATGACCCCAGCCCCAGATGGGTTCACGGGAGAAAACATAAAAGTTGTAGTCGGTCTTTCCTGTGGGCGGCAGCATACAACCCCGCACCAGGTTGAAGGCCGACAGGTAAACCATCTTTTCCTCCCTGGTTTTGAAAGCAATTCGAGGTATCCGGCCGAACAGCCTGACATCGGCATCCACGTAAGGCTGCAGGGATGCATAATTGAGCCCTTCAGCCTGCCGGATCAGATCGTCAGGATCCTCATAGCGGTCCTGTATGCCCCTGAAATAACGGATGTCGATGCTGTCACCCGGATTCAGGGTAAAATAAGCCTGCAGGGAGACGAAGTCAACCTTGCCCTGATTGAGCAGATTCAATGAATCGGAACGGCGGTTGGTGTAAAAATCGGTCTTCACCGTGTTGTAGAAGTCCTTCATGCCACCGGTATATCCTCCGTACGAGTATGCTTTGACATTCATGGCAAAGAAATCCCTGAGATGATCCGGATAGGGGTACCCGGCCCGCAGGTCGCTGATGAGCCTGTGTTTGGTTTCGTAATGGGTGGTGAGGTAGCCGTTATGCACGGTGTCGAAGTGGTCAATGTAAAGGGAATCGTCACGGATCTCAAGCACCGGGTATAGGTTGATCTTATGTGTGAGAGCCGACCTGTTGGTGATCAGCATGTCGACCAGCGCCATCGTGGAACTGTAGACAAAGAAGGTCTCCGTCACTTGAATATCCTGCCAGGGTTCGTACTCGAGGATGACCAGGTCGGGAAAGGAGGCCACCACGACAGGTTTCCTGTAATACTCGGCCATGCGGTTCACCACCACATCATTGATCTCCCACAGGGTGTAAAACCTCCCTCCCTGTTCGCTGCCATAATTCAAAGGGTCGCAGTCCAGATAATAATCCATCTTGTAACCTTTATCCCCATAAAGCCGTGAACGGTCAATGGCGGCCGTATAGGTCGTGAAGAGAGGATCCCCGGTACGGGCCATAAGGATAAGGTAATCATCGGTAACTTTTACCGTCTGTGGATGGACGGGAAAAATGGCCGATGCGAGGATACAGATGGTGAAAATGTATCGTGCAGTTTTCATAGGGTGACGGATAAGGATGAAAGATGAAAAATGAAAGATGAAAAATGAAAAATGAAAAATGAAAAATGAAAAAATGAAAGGTAAAGATAGGAAATTGTCGTAATTTTGGATTGACATTTCCGATAGCCGTTTAAAATAAGATCGTCATGTACAGGAAGATCGTCAAGCTGCTGCTCATTTTTTTTCTTTCGCTGTCGCTTTACGGTTTCTCGCGGCCGGCCACCGAAGAGGATGAGCTGCGCAAGATGTGGATCAGGACCGGCCAGCATGAGCTGTTCTTCGATAATGTGCCTGTTAACGATTACCTCATTCTGTCGTTATCCGGAAACAAGAACATCACCTGTCAACTGGGTGAGCCTGATTTCAGTGTGTACAAGGATGCATGCGGCGAAGGAGGACAGTTCATATTTTATTTCCGGACCCGGGGAGGTGGTCGTACATGCCTGAATTTTATATGGATCAAACCATACGCGTTTATCCGGTATCCGGATAAAACGTTTATCATGACCTCACCCCAACCCCTCTCCTGAAAGGAGAGGGGCAAAAGGGTGAGGTTGTTTTATCAGGGGAGCGGGTTTGTGACGCATGACTGGTAAAATTACAAATCACAATCCGCCTGTCGTTACGCCTGCAGACCCGAAGCACTCACCTATTATAATCAGCTAGAGGGAGTCGCAGCCTCACCAACACCGGCAAATGATCCGACGGATAGAAACCGTTTTTGCTGTCGGAGATAATGCCATAGCTGTCCGCTGTCCAGTCGGGCGTGATGAAAATATGGTCAATGGTTTCCCCGGGGGTGTCTTTGACACTGAACCCGATGTACGTGTACTCCGGCCCTGATCGGTTCTTTGCCAGATTTCTTGCATCCCTGAGACAGGTGCTGTCGCAGGCTGTCAGTATTTTATAGGCCTCCGACGTATGGCCCGCATTAAAGTCACCCGTAGCAATGACCGGATGCCCACCGGCGATGTCTTTAATCTTTTCGAGTAACAGCCAGGCACTCTGGTACTGTGACAGCCTGCCCACATGATCGAAGTGAGTATTGAAGACGTAAAACACCTTTCCTGATTTGATTTCCTTCAATTCAACCCAAGTGACGATCCGGTTGCAGGCGGCGTCCCAGCCCCTGGAGCCGGGGATATTGGGCGTTTTCGATAGCCAGAAGGTGGAGCCGTCGAGGCGTTCAAAACGGTCATTACGGTAAAAGATGGCAGAGAACTCCCCGCTGTCCCTGCCGTCATCGCGGCCCACACCAAACCACTCATAATCCGTCAGGGCATGTGTCAGATCATCCACCTGCCCTTTCAATCCTTCCTGTATCCCCAGGATATCGGGGTGGTACTTCCTGATCAGGGCGATAACCCTGCCACAGCGCCGCGGCCAGGCATTCACACCGTCGCCGGGGTTGTTGTAACGGATGTTGTAA
>CAZVNP010000111.1:0-3999 GCA_964628285.1 uncultured Lentimicrobiaceae bacterium | reverse complement strand
TGCTGGATGTGACCTTCATGAAGCTGATCCATTCCTATGCCCCCGGTCATGAAGAGCTGGTCAGGCTGGAATCGCTGTACAACGGTTTATTAAATGAGCTGGGTAAGAGCACGATGACGTTGTCCTCCATCAGGAACCTGGCACATCTCGATGCTTTTTACCTGAAAAAGACGGATGCGGCCCTGCAGCTCCTGAATGAAGCCATCACTTTACCGAATATTTCACTGACCCAGCGTGCCGACTGCAAGCTCGAGCTGGCCGATATCCTGCTCTTCAGCGGTGATCCGTGGGAGGCCACGCTCCTGTATTCACAGGTGGACAAAGAATTCAAGAACGACCCCATCGGTCATGAAGCCAAGTTCAGGAACGCCAAATTATCCTATTACATCTGTGAGTTTCAGTGGGCCAAGGCACAGCTCGACGTCCTCAAGGCGGCCACTTCCAAGCTTATTGCCAATGATGCGATGGAACTGTCGCTGCTCATCAGCGACAACATGGACAGCGACAGCACTTACAAGGCGTTGGGTCTCTTCGCCAAAGCCGATCTTCTTATTTACCGCAACGAGGACGATGAAGCCCTGCGGGTGCTGGATTCCATTCAGTTGTTATACCCCTACCACGCCCTCTCCGACGATGTGCTTTACCGTAAAGCCGATATCATGCTGAAAAGGGGTCATTTCAGCAGCGCCGACAGCCTGCTGGAGGAGGTGGTGGAGCGTTACCCCTATGACATCCTGGCCGATAACGCTTTGTTTAAAAGAGCCCAGCTGCAGGAGACCACCTTCGGTGATAAAGAGAAAGCCATGGAATTATACAAGAAACTCCTGACCGATTATCCGGGGAGCCTCTTCGTGGTGGAGGCAAGGAAGAAATACAGGGAGCTGCGGGGGGATGATGTCGAGTAGCGAGAAGCGAAGAGCGAGAAACGAATGAAGTGCAGTGAGATTTAGGATATGAGACCGAAAAAATACCTGGGGCAGCATTTTCTGACGGATGGTAACATTGCACGGAAAATAGCAGGCACTCTGTCAGCATCTTCAGGTCATGTGCTTGAAGTAGGTCCCGGCAAAGGCATCCTCACCGGTCTTCTTCTCGCGAAAGGGAACCTGGATGTAGTGGCAGTCGATATCGATCACGAATCCATCAAATACCTGCGAACACTTTTCCCCGA
The DNA here is from genome assembly GCA_964628285.1 of uncultured Lentimicrobiaceae bacterium. Taxonomy (GTDB): domain Bacteria; phylum Bacteroidota; class Bacteroidia; order Bacteroidales; family JAGONC01; genus JAPLDP01. The sequence goes on along the minus strand of CAZVNP010000111.1, from coordinate 2,828 downwards.
TCACCGGACAAAATTCATTGAAGGTGATTTTCTGAAACTCGACATGAGCAGGATATTCAGCGGTTCCTTCTCGGTCATCGGCAATTTCCCTTATAACATCTCAAGCCAGATCCTTTTCAAAGTCCTCGCTTACAGGAATCAGGTGATGGAGGTGGTGGGTATGTTCCAGAAAGAGGTGGCCGAACGCATTGTCGCGGCGCCCGGCTCGAAAGTTTACGGGATACTGAGCGTGCTGGTGCAGACCTTTTACCGGGCCGAATACCTGTTCACGGTGAGCGAGCATGTTTTTTATCCCAGACCTAAAGTGAAGTCGGCCATTATCAGGCTCAGCCGCAACGAAAGGGATAAGCTGGCCTGCGGGGAGGATTTTTTCTTTGACGTGGTGAAGACGGCTTTTAACCAGCGCAGGAAGATATTGAGAAATGCGTTAAAAAATTTTGACCCCGAGAAGAAGCTCTTACATGAGAGCATCTTTTCTTCACGGGCGGAACAGGTGGGTGTTGAAGGCTTTATCCGGATGGCAACGGATCTGGAGAAGGTGATGCAGGATCACGGGTAAATTTATAATTTTGCATCAGCCCCCCTCCCTTCGAGGGTGTATCAAAACCGTTTTAAACCACGGAGGCGTAGGAGGATAACAGAGAACACGGAGGTATAAAGAATTAATTTTCAGCACCCTGCGTTCTTTGCGCTTCCTCGGCGCCCTCTGTGGTTAATTAAAAGTATCAGTTTTGATACAACTTCGATAGAGTGTCGGACGTTTTCCCTTACACAAAATTTATGAAAAACGTAAAAAAGAACCCAATAAAAAAACCGGTAGTAAAAGAACCTTTCATCGAAAGGAGAGCAGGCATTGGATTTCATCTTTTCGGGCGGCGTATCTCTCTGAAAGCCAGAGTCAGTACACTCATCATTGTCATTTTCACCCTGATCATATACGGTAACAGCCTCTACAATAAATTCTCGCTCGACGACCATAATGTCACCTACATCAACCAAACCGTACAAAAAGGCATCAGGGCCATCCCGGAGATCTTCGCCACCAAATATGCCGTTGAGGGCGGTCTCTCTTACGGTTACCGTCCCCTGACCAAGGCGACCTTTGCGGTGGAATATGCACTCTATGGCATAAAGCCCGCCTACTCGCATTTTATCAACATCATCCTTTATATCATCACAGGCCTCATGCTGTATCGCCTTCTTAAAAAGCTGTTAAAAGATTACAACCGTTATTTCCCCCTGCTGGTCACCCTGTTGTTCCTGGCCCATCCCCTTCACACGGAGGTGGTGGCCAGCCTAAAGAACAGGGAGGAGATTCTGAGCTTTTTATTCGGGCTGCTCATGCTGAGCAGCATCGTCAGGTATGTGACCGCCAACAGGCCATGGCAGCTTCTGTGGGCCGCGCTGTTCTTCATTCTGGGCATTCTGTCGAAGCCTACCGTCGGGATATTTCTCGTCATTGTGCCGCTGGTGCTGTATTTCTTCACCGACACGCGGCCCCGGAAGATCGTCCTGCTCACCGGCGGGGTGCTGCTGCTTTTTCTTGTCGTGGCCCTGATGCCGAAGCTCTTCATTTCGGCCAACATCCGTCCGATGATGTTCTATGAGAACCCGTTGTTTTTCGACAAGAGCCTCTGGCTGAGGATAGGTACCGGTTTTTTCAGCCTTCTCTATTACCTGCGGTTATTAATATACCCTCATCCGTTGCTCTTTTACTATGGTTATGATATGATACCTGTCGTCAACCTGGCCAATGTGTGGGTTATTGTGTCCATTTTGTTTCATTTCTTCATTTTTATTTATGCCATTATCAGGATCAGGGAGAAACATTTACTGTCGTTTGCCATATTGTTGTACTTAGTGATGATGTCGGTTTACTCCAATATCGTGATGCCCTCGCCCGGCATCATTGCCGAGAGGTACCTTTACCCGGCCTCGCTGGGTTTCTGCATCGCGCTGGTCTGGTTCATTTACAAGCTGCTGCGCATCGATCCCAAAGCTGTCGAGGTTAAAAAGGAAAAACTCAGGTACGTCTGGCTGATCATGCTTCTCATCCTGGTGCCATATTCTGTCAAAACCATCGTGCGGAACAAAGACTGGCGCAATTATCTGACACTCTACAGGCATGACCTGCCTTACTTAGACCGTTCCGTCAAAGCCAACGTTCTTTATGCCAGCGCTTTGACACTCGATCTGTACAATGAGTTCGATCAGGATATGATTGCAAAGGACACCGTTCTGATTAAGAAACATTACGACAGGGCTCTTGAGCTTTATCCTGACAATTATGAGGTACTGAACAACTATGGTTCGTTCTCCTCCAACACCCTTGAAGATTACAAAACGGCCATCCCGATGTTGCAAAAAGCCATCAGGCTGCGGCCTGATGCCTCGGAGCCTTATTATAATCTGGGCTATTCCTATTTCAAGCTGAACGATTTTCAGAAAGCCATTAAGAATTACCGTAAGGCGCTGGACCGGGATCCTAACAATGCGACATTACGGTCGGAGCTGGCCAATCTCTATTTCAAAACGGGTGATTTCAAGACGGCTGTGGAGCTGAATGAAGAGCTTATGAAGATCGCACCAGCTTCGGATCTGCCCTATATCAACATCGGTAACTATTATCTGCAGTCGTCCGACACCATTACGGCCATTGCCTATTGGGAAAGGGCTGTGAACAAGGTGCCGCAGGTCAAATTATGCATGAACCTGAGTAATTATTACCACAATCTGAGGGATACGACTAAAGCGCTGTATTATTATAATATGGCCTTGCAGGCACAGAAGAAGAAATAGCAGCCCCATCCCGGCCTCAGCCCCCATCC
>CAZVNP010000110.1:0-4463 GCA_964628285.1 uncultured Lentimicrobiaceae bacterium | reverse complement strand
TCAGATTGAAGAATTAAATCACCGGTTTGGGGCGTCCTCTCCCGAGGAAGTCCTTTCATTCTTTATCAAAAAATACAAAGATAAGGTCGCCTTTTCCACCAGTCTGGGGGCAGAAGACCAGGTGATCACCCACATGCTGTCAGGTCTTAGGCTGACCCTTCGCATCTTCACCCTCGATACCGGCCGTCTCTTCCAGGAAACTTACGATGTGCTGGATATCACCAGGGCTAAATATCATCTCCCTGTTGAGATCTATTTCCCTGATGCGTCGCATGTTGAAGCGATGGTGTCGGAAAAAGGCATCAACCTTTTTTATGACAGTTTTGAAAACCGTTTGCTGTGCTGCCACATCCGCAAGACGGAGCCATTGAAAAGGGCTCTGGCAGGCATGGATGCCTGGTTTAGCGGTCTGCGCCGGGAGCAGTCCCTGTCGAGGCATGACATTCGGCGGGTGGAATGGGATGAGCAGCATGGTATGATCAAGATCAACCCGCTTGTCGACTGGACGCATGAACAGGTATGGGAGTATATCAGGAAGCACCATGTCCCGTACAACAAGCTTCATGACCAGGACTATCCCAGCATCGGATGCCAGCCCTGTACGCGGGCGGTGCAGGCAGGTGACGACATCCGTTCCGGACGCTGGTGGTGGGAGCAGGAAGGACAGAAGGAGTGCGGGCTGCATGTGAAGGAAGCTGGAAAGAAAGATGAAAGATGAAAGATGAAAGATGGAAAATGAAAAATGCATGTGTAAGAGGTCATTCATACACTTTCCATTCAATGATACCGGCGGAGTAATCTTTTTGTAACTGGGCTTCGAGGCGCAGGGCGTCGGTTTCCACCGGAGCAAAGGTCACCACGTTATACATGTCAATGTCGCACCCGTAAGGGCAGGTGTTGGTCACAGGCATCCACATGCCGTCTTCACGGTACAACAGCTCCCACGATTCGGGCACACGGCATTCATAGTCATAATGCGAAAACTCAAACCAATAAACCTCCACAGACGAAATGGTGGCCGGCTGCTGAAAGTTATACTGCACCCATTCGCGTGTCCCGTTCTTCAGCCACCAGTAAAAGAACAGGGTTGAGTTATCGTGTGAGCTGCGTGGCTCGAACTGGTCGTTGAGGCCGATGTTGTCGCCTGCCGAGACGGTGACGCGGCTGGTGGAGGCGATGGACGGCGGAGGGGTGATCCTGGCCACCTGTGACCGCCAAGGTATCCACACCGTCATCTCGCCCGGGCCGCGGTTTTCCCATACGGCATAAGGTATGGCGGTGAAAGGGACGGGCCTGGTCACGGCCTGACCGTCATCCTGACGGCCTGTGACCTGACAGACATGGCCTGTGATGACCTTTATCCCGTTCAGCAGCCCGGGTTGAAACCGGGTCACAAGACGGGCACTGTCGGGCAGAAAGAGATTCATAACATGATGATCGTCATAGTCAGCCCACTCGACGCAATAAACAATCGGTCCGCATTGCAGGGCTACCTTGCCGGTGTCGTCAGCCACGCGGTCATTGCTGATGACACGTCTGACGGGCATGGGCAGCGTCAGAGTCACGATATCGCCGGTCTGCCAGCGGCGGCTGAGGCAGGCATAACCCTTCTCAAGGCGCAGCGGCACGGCCTTTCCGTTCACGAGAAGCGAAACGCTGTCGGTGGTGGTATCCAGAAAAGTATAGAGGTCCCCGGCAACGGGGCTGTTGCGTGCCCATCCCGGTATGCGCAGCAGCAATGCGAAACGGGCCGGCGCCTCCGGCTTCACGGTGATCCTGATGGTCCCATCCCAGGGGTACTCCGTCTGCTGTTCGACGGATACATTATTCTCGCCGAGCCCTATCTTCGCTTTTCCTGAGGCATAAAGGTTCACATACAGCTTCCGGCCGTCGACGGCATAGAAATAACCCGGCACCGACGCCAAAAAGCGGGTGATGTTACCGGGGCAGCAGGCACAGCCGAACCAGGGACGGCGTTCGTGGATGCCGTTGGAGGCCAAAGGATTATCGTAAAAGAAACGATCACCGCTGAGTGACACCCCGGATAGCAAGGCATTATAGAGAGTCCGCTCCAGTACATCGATATATTTGGCATCACCGTGCAACAGAAAGAGCCTGTAGTTCCAGAAGACGTTGGCCACGGAGGCACATGTCTCACAGTAAGCTGTCATGTTGGGCAGCTCATAGTTATCTCCGAAGCCTTCGCCGAAGGCCCTGGCTCCTATGCCGCCGGTGACATACAGCTTCTTCGTCACCACGTTGTCCCACAGCCTGTCGATGGCCTTCACATAACCGGCATCACCTGTCAGCGCCGCCACATCGGCCACGCCTGAGTAAAGATAGCCGGCTCTGACGGCATGGCCCACAGCCTCATCCTGCTCCTTTAGCGGCATGTGATCCTGGCTGTAAGGAACGGGCTTATGACCGTCATGGCCGTAACCAGTCTCATCAAGAAAGAACTTAGCATCACGGAGGTATTTCCGTTCGCCGGTGGTCCTGTACAGCTTCACCAGCGCCATCTCGATGATCGGATGACCTGAGGGACAATGTTTCTGCTCCGGCCGTGGACCGAACACCTGACAGATGAGATCGGCATTCTTTACCGCTACATCGAGCAGCCGGCGTTTTCCCGTGGCCTGGTAGTAGGCCACAGCGGCCTCATAAAGATGACCCATGTTATACAGCTCATGGCTGTTGAGCTTCTCCCACCGTTCTTTGCCCATCCAGCGTTCCAGGCGTGCACAACGATTGGTGCGGCAGGTATACAGGTACCCGTCCTTTTCCTGGGCTGCGGCGACCAGCCGGATGAGGCTGTCGCAGTAAGCCTCGAGAGCCTTGTCGGGATGCACCGCCAGGGTGTAAGCAGCCCCTTCCAGAAGCTTATAGACGTCGGTATCATCAAAAGGATAGTCGCCTTTGTGCTCGCCCTTTTTCAAGCCGCCGGCGATAGCGAAATTATCGATGCGGCCGGTCTCCTCACATTGCCTGAAAGCAAAAGGTATGGTGACCGTCCTGTTGATCTCTATCCTGGGAGCCCAGAAATGATCCGTCAGATGAACACCGGTGAAATCTACGGGCCGGACAGGATAATCTTTTTGCCATGGCTGTGAACATGCGGTGATGAATATCGCTATGATCAGCAGAGAGGAAAGGTTTCTCATTTTTCCTGTGGAATTTCGGATCATGACATCCTTATGATTTATCTCTTTAAGGTATATTATCAATTGAACCTGATGGCCTTCACCGGCGTGATCCTGGTAATGATGTAGGAGGGCACCACCAGCATCAGGGTGCAGATGATCATTGTCCCTATGTTCAGCAGAATGATCTCCGGCACGTTCAGGTTGATGGGCACCACCGACACATAATAGGATTCCTGCGGCAGCCTGATGATACCAAATTTAAGCTGTATGAGGCAGAGGGCCAGGCCGGCGATGTTCCCCCACAGTAACCCTTTTCCTATCAGGTACACGGCATGGTACAGGAATATCTTCCGTATGCTCCAGCTGCGGGTGCCCAAGGCCTTGAGGATGCCGATCATGTTGGTCCGTTCCAGTATCAGGATGAGCAGGGTCGAGATCATGGTAATACCGGCGACGATGACCATCAGGGCCAGGATGATGAACACGTTCATGTCCTGCAACGCCAGCCAGTCGAACATCTGGGGGTAGAGCTGCCGGATGGTCTGCACGTTGAGATTGTAAGGGACCAGGGCATAGATCTCATCGGCGATGTCATCGAGGTCTTTGAAATTGTTTATCAGTACTTCGAAGCCGGAGACCTGCTCCGGCGTCCAGTTGTTCAGCTTTTGTATGTGACCGATATCTCCCAGCACATAGGTGTTGTCGAACTCTTCCAGGCCCGTCTCATAGATGCCGGCGACCCTGAACTTGCGTCCGCGGGTGTAATTGTCGATGATGAAATACATCCTCAGGTCGTCGCCGACTTTAAAACGGAGTTTGGAAGCGATGTTTTTGGAGATGATGACATCGTCGGTCTTACCGGTGTCACTGACGGTGAAAACGTTACCGGCGATGATGCGGTCTTTGAAGAACGACCAGTCGAAGTCGCTGCCGACGCCTTTCAGCACGACGCCTTCCATCTGGTCCTGTGTCTTGATGATGCCCGCCTTGAGGGCATAGGCCTCGATGTGTTTCACGCCCGGCACTTTCTGAACGGCTGCATAAAAGGCCTGGTCTCTGTCGATGGGGGTTGTCTCATAAGAGGCGTTCATGTCGTAACGGCTGATCTGAATGGCGCCTCCGAAACCGATGACCTTGTCGCGTATCTGTTGCTGGAAGCCTGTGACGATGGCCACGGAGACGATCATCACGGCCAGGCCCAGGACAATGCTCAGGATGGTGATGCGTATGATGGGCCGCGAAAAGCTGGCCCGGCCTTTGGCGATGATGCGACGCGATATAAAGAGCTCGAAGTTCAAGGCAGTTGTTATTCGGAACAAA
>CAZVNP010000109.1:0-4577 GCA_964628285.1 uncultured Lentimicrobiaceae bacterium | reverse complement strand
CTTTCCGACGGCGTCATCGGCCAGATGATGGAAAAGGTGGAGCTCTTCGACCCGGTGCCGCGGTGGACCGAAGAGGAAATCGTCAGGATATCGCCATGGGCCACCACCGGCAAACCCGCCACCAGGGAACGCAACATCATCACCTCCCTCGACCTCGACCCGTCACGCCAGGAAAAGCATAACATCCATCTGCAGGAAAAATACCGCAGGGTGGAAAAGGAAGAGGTGCGCTTCGAGGAGATCGCTTGCGACGACGCCGATTACCTGATGGTAGCTTACGGTTCCAGTGCCCGCATCGCACAGAAAGTGCTCCAGCTGGCACGCGCACAGGGCATCAGGCTTGGACTGCTGCGCCCCATAACGCTTTATCCTTTTCCCGCACAACCCATCAGGGAACTGCTCGGTCACGTGAAAGGCATCCTGGCTCTCGAGCTGAGCTCGGGACAGATGGTGGAAGACGTCCGCCTGGCTGTCGAAGGCAAAGTGCCGGTTGAACATTACGGCCGCATGGGCGGCATGATATTCACACCTGACGAGATTGTCAACGTCATGAAAAAAACTTTCTTAGGAGAATAAATCATGGAAGAAGTAAAAGAAGAAATAAAACTCGAAGATATCATACGGCCTGAGAATTTGGTCTACAAAAAAACCAAGCTGATGACCAATAACATCCTGAGCTATTGCCCGGGATGTGGTCATGGCACCGCCCACCGAATCATCATGGAGGTTGTCGAAGAGCTGGGATTGCAGGGGAAGACCATCGGTGTATGCCCTGTGGGCTGTTCGGTGCTGGCGTATGAATTCATGGATGTCGACATGCAGGAAGCGGCCCATGGCCGTGCCCCGGCGCTGGCTACAGGCATCAAGCGCACCTGGCCTGATAAAATCGTCTTCACCTATCAGGGCGACGGCGACCTCGCCGCCATCGGCACCGCCGAAACCATCCACGCCTGCAACCGCGGCGAGAACATCACCATGGTGTTCATAAACAATGGCATCTATGGCATGACCGGCGGTCAAATGGCCCCGACAACCCTTCTTGGGATGAAGTCGTCGACCACCCCCTTCGGCAGGGAACAGCGACTGATGGGTTACCCCCTCAAAATAACCGACCTTGTCGCCCAACTGCCCGGATCCTACTTTGTGACACGCCAGGCAGTCCATACACCGGCAACCGTCCGGAAGGCCAAAAAAGCCATCCGCATGGCCTTCGAAAACCAGCTCCAAAAAAAAGAGGGAACCAACTTTGTGGAAATCGTCTCGAATTGTAACTCGGGATGGAAAATGCGACCCGTGGAGGCCAACAAGTGGATGGAGGAAAACATGTTCCCCTTTTACCCTCTTGGAGACATGAAAGTGGACGGCAAGCTCGTCAAATAATTAACGGATTCAATTAACGCTTTATAATCAATGCTTTATGACTGAGGAGATTATCATTGCCGGTTTTGGCGGACAGGGTGTCCTCTCGATGGGTAAGATACTGGCTTATTCGGGCATCATGCAAAACCAGGAGGTGAGCTGGATGCCCTCATACGGTCCCGAGATGCGCGGCGGCACCGCCAACGTAACGGTCATCCTGAGCGACGAACGTATCAGCTCGCCCATATTGAACCATTACGACACGGCTATCATCCTGAACCAGCAGTCGATGGATAAATTTGAAAAAACGGTCAAGCCGGGCGGTTTGCTCATTTACGACGGCAACGGCATCACACGCCACCCACAGCGCACCGACATCAACATCTACCGCATCGATGCGGCCGACGAAGCGGCACGACAGGGCCTCTCCAAGATATTCAACATGATCGTCCTGGGCGGATACCTTAAGGTCAAACCGGTCGTGCAGCTCGAGAATGTCATCAAAGGGCTTAAGAAATCGCTGCCCGACAGGTACCATCATCTCATCCCTGATAACGAAAGAGCTATTTCAATTGGGATGGGGCTCATAGAACCGGTACAAACCCTCTGAGACCAACATATGCCGTGATAAATCTCTCAAAGGAAGACCTCTTCAGCTTCCTCGAAGAAAAGTACGACCTTTACGACAACCTTTCTTTTATCGGGACGGATCCTATCTCAGTTCCTCATCTGTTCTCATCCAAAGAAGACATTGAGATCGCCGCATTTCTGACGGCCACCATCACGTGGGGTGTTCGTCAATCAATTATCAACGATGCCACCCTCCTGATGCAACACATGGACTTCCATCCTTACGATTTCATCATTCATGCCGGTGAAAGAGATCTAAAGACTTTCCGTCAGTTCAAGCACAGGACCTTCAACGGTGATGACTGCCTGTATTTTATTGGGGCATTACGGAATGTCTATCTCCATCACGGAGGGCTGGAACAGACTTTTACCGCCGGCATTAAAGAAGGCGACGGGGATATAAAGAATGCCATCCTTCACTTCCGGAATATCTTCATGGAGCTTTCACATAGTGACCATGCTGCCAAACATGTCTCCGATCCCGGGAAGAATTCGGCTGCCAAGCGCCTCAACATGTTCCTGCGGTGGATGGTGCGCCAGGATAAGAGAGGCGTCGATTTCGGCATATGGAAAGAGATACGGCCGTCAACGCTCTGCTGCCCCCTGGATGTGCACAGCGGCCGGGTGGCGCGAAGCCTCGGGCTGCTGTCACGCAAAACTAACGACTGGAAAGCCGTGGATGAACTCACCGCCAACCTCCGCAGCTTCGATCCCGCAGATCCGGTGAAATATGATTATGCGTTGTTCGGGCTGGGAATTTTTGAAAAATTCTGATCTTCCAGACAATTGTATCAAACCTAATGTGATCTGCTGTGCCTGGTGTGGTAAGAAAGAAACGTCTCATTCACCACAATAGGCACATCGGACACAATAGGGTCTTTTTCCAATCTTCAACATTCAACACTCAACATTCAATTTTCAATGGAATGATGAATGTTCAATAGTCATTTAAATGACCAGTGAACATTTAAATCTTCAATGAATATTCAACATTCAATTGAACATTGAGTGTTCTTAAATGAGTGTTGAAAATTCGCGGTATAACTTATATGCCGGGTTCAGCTTATCTTTGTTATAAAATCTATCTACGGCTTACAAAAGGAACAAATAAGAGAGTCCATTAGTTAAGCAATATTAGAGTTTTGCCAATATATTGAAAATAAGCTCTCAATACAATATGATAAAATCAATCAAAATCGACACCGCTACGAAATTCGTAATACTGCTGGGACTGATCAGCTTGTTTTCAGACATGACTTATGAGGCTGGACGCAGCATTAACGGTTCTTTTTTGGAGTTATTGGGAACAAATGGCGCAACCGTCGGATGGGTGGCCGGCCTTGGGGAATTATTAGGTTATGGGTTGAGATTTATTTCAGGTCGTCTGGCCGACAGAACAAAAAAGTACTGGCTGATCATGATAACGGGGTACCTGCTGAATCTGTTCTCGGTTCCCCTGATAGCTTTGGCCGGGTACTGGCAGATAGCCGTCGTGCTGATGATCACCGAACGAATCGGAAAGGGATTACGCACGCCGGCACGAGATGCCTTTTTGTCGTTCGGTTCGCACAAAATGGGCCGTGGATGGGGATACGGCTTGCACGAAGCGATGGACCAGATTGGCGCAACCGTCGGTCCTTTATTGGTCAGCGCGGTTCTTCTTTACCAACATCAGAATTACAGGATGGCCTTCGGGATGCTCGCTATCCCTGCTCTTGTTGCCTTCGCGATTCTCTTGATTTGTAAATACCTGTATCCCAAACCCGAAAACCTTGAAATTAAAACCACTGCCATCGGTTCCAAAGGTTTTCCTAAACGATTCTGGATTTATGTGGTGGCGGTCATGTTCATCGCTTTAGGTTATACGGATTTCCCGTTGATTGCATTCCACTTCAAAGCCCGGGCATTAATGAGCGATGCTGCCATCCCCGTTCTCTATGCTGTTGCAATGGCCACCGATGCTATAGCCGCCCTGATCTTCGGGAAGCTGTTTGATAAATTCGGGATAAAAGTCATTCTTCTTGCCGTATTACTTTCATCCTTCTTTGCTCCCATGGTCTTTCTGGGCAATTTCAACTGGGCTCTGGCAGGCATGGTTGTCTGGGGTTTCGGCATGGGTGCGCAGGAATCCATTATTAAAGCAGAAATCGCACAGATGATACCTCCCGAACGCCGTGGAAGTGCATTCGGTTCCTTTTATGCGGCCTATGGCCTGTTTTGGTTCGCCGGAAGCGCACTCATGGGACACTTGTACGATATTTCAATGAAGGGGCTTGTGATCTTTTCCGTGGCAGCCGAATTGATCGCGGTAATTGTGATTTTTTATCTGATGAGAAGCCGGAGTCGAAGTAATTAATGAGTAAGTAAATAACAAAACCCAAAACAGCGAACCCACCAGCAATGCTGAAGAAAACTATCTATCGATTAATAATGCTTTTTTTAGTTTTTGTTCACATTCAATTGTTAATCAGTATAATGGGATTAAATATAATTTATAAATAATCTCTGAATTTCATCTGAATTCCGTATTATTTAGTATCTTTGCACCTGCTTTTACAGGCGATGGAGTTCGCCAAATAGTGCGGTAA
>CAZVNP010000108.1:0-4760 GCA_964628285.1 uncultured Lentimicrobiaceae bacterium | reverse complement strand
GGAAGATCATTTTGCGATAATAAGCCTCAACTCCAAACAAGATTATTTAAAACTTTTAAATACAGAGGAATCGGAGGTAAACGGAGAACACAGAGGGTTAAAGGAATAATTTTCAACACTCTGTGTTTGCGCCCCCGACAATAGTTGGGGGCGCGTACGCGGCGGTTAATAAATAGACTTCTAACGGCTGCTGGATAGAAAAGTGATTCGAATAGACGGCGCTTTAAATAACCATAGAGGACGCTAAAAGAGACAATATATAGAAATATTTCTATGATGATAATGGAAACCTTACGCAGGATAAAAACAAGGGTATCAATCACATTGATTATAATTATTTAAATCTGCCCAAACGTATTGAGCTTGACCCCGGAGAGGCTATAGAATATATATATGATGCTGACGGCAATAAGCTGAGAAAAAAGACCTATCAGGATTATGTACTGATTAAAATTACCGATTATGTCAATAACTTTGTATATAACAATTCACGACTGGATTATATATTAACCGATGAAGAGAGGATAGTCAAGGTTCCCAAAGGAAGTATCAGTAGTTTCAGGCACGAATATTTTTTAAAAGATCATTTGGGAAATGTGAGAGTATGCTTTGCCGATACCGATGATGACGGACAAGCGGAACTTTTACAGGAAAATTTCTATTATCCTTTTGGAATGACAATAAGCTCAACAACGAGTAATAAATACTTATATAACGGCAAGGAATTGCAAATTGAAAACGGGTTGTTATGGTATGATTACGGCGCCCGGTTCTATGACCCGCAAATTGGCAGGTGGCATGTGGTGGATCCTTTAGCTGAGAAACATTTTGATTATACGCCTTATGCTTATGTCTTTAATAATCCAATAAATCTCATCGATCTTCTGGGTTTAGATTCCACAAAGACTACTTCTGAAACGCAAGAAGCAACTGCAGAACAGCTTAGAATATTTGAAGAAGCAAAAAAACTTGGAACATGCATATATCAAGCGAATAGTGAAGAGGAAGAAGATGAGGGTGATGGAAATGATCCCCAAGGAGGAGGGGACAGACAAACGAACTGGGGGCTTTATATCACCGGCGCAGTGCTGACCGCAGAAGACATTTATAACAATTACTACCACAACCATACAACTTATTCTACTACAAAAGGTGTTGTAAAGAATATCTATAAATCGAATGGAGCGGTTCGTTCGGCAAGAGCTGCACAGTTTGCAAGAACTTCAACAGCGGTCAAAGTGTTAGGCACAACTGGTACTGCTTTAATGACTGCAACTGCAGGTTATAATATTGCAACTGGGAATGGTCCTGTTTTAGATTATAGCGATGCAGCTGTCGGCGCAACTGGTTTAACCACAGGTGCCGTAACCTGGGCAACAGGTTACGCTATACCAGTTGTTGGTGAAGCTGTTGCGTTGTACAGTTGGGCAAGGTTATGGTTTGACTTGGGGGCAAAGTATAGCCCCAGCAAGTGGTATGGCGATGATGACACCCGTTGGTTTAAGTAAAAAGGACTGAATCATGAGAAATGTATATTACTTAATATGGGTGGATATCATTACGAGTGCTAGGAAACACCATCCAGATAGGGTAGATTGGAAATATTCTTTGTTTGTCCTAATTACCATGTGTAATGCGCTGAATTTATACACTGTTTATATATGGTTGAAGTTTTTTGGGGTAATATCTTACTTGATTAAGATAGATATTTTTCCAGTCCCCATACTTAATAGCGCAACAGGTTTTATTGTCCAGTTTGCTGCTCCTTTTATTGTATTAAATTACTTTCTAATCTTTTACAAAGAAAGGTATAAGAGGTTAATTGAAAAATATCAGCCCCCAAAAGCGAAGCTCGCATTAATCTACACTTTTTGTAGTATATGGATTGGTTTTGCCTCGATGATATTATATGGGGCTTTAAGATAGCAGAAAGCCCGGACTCGCCGGGCTTTTTGTTTAATGTGCATACGCCTGTCTGGTTTTAAAATCCCGGATATAAGCGGAGATCACTTTAAGGATGGTAATTTTTTCCACCTCCGGTAACTGGTCTACTTCTTTAAATTGCCGGATCAGTTCGGCATCCTGGAGGGCGTTCTGGGCTTTTTCTTCGCTGGTTCCGAATATCAGGAAATCCACGCTGGTTCCCAACACATCGGCGAGCTTCTTCAGGACATCGGCCGGAGGTTGTACGCCTTTGGTCTCATGACGAATCATCTGCCAGTTTGAGACATTGATCCTGGCGGGCCAGTTCCACTTGTATAGAATTCTGCAAGTATGATCAGCGAATTGAAGTTATGTCGTATTTGACGGCATACGGATGCATCGAAATTCTACGGCCTGGTGCATATTGACTGGTTTAGCACTCACTTGACCCCTGCAAGAGGACGGTGTAGACCATCCGGGCGAGCGGAATCACACAAGCTATGAAGCGGGAAATCTTCATTCCCGGAAAAATATTTTTATATTTTACAGGGTATATTTCTGCGAAAACCGGATAAACAGGAAAAATCAGGTGACGATGATGATGGTTCCTGATGAGATCGTCGTGAATACCGTCTATTCGATCCGGGCCGTGATAGATATGCTTAACGGAACATTAACGGTTGGACAATCCCGGTGCCTGCAGACCGAATCGGATTGCTACCATCCGCTCGGATAAATTGGGGGACGCAATTTGCGTCCTCCAATTTTTAAAACAATATTTTACACACTTTAACCTGCGCCTATGAATGAAAAGAACTCACTGATGATCCCTGAAGAAGTGATCATGAGTAAAATTTATCTGTTTCGGGGTCGAAAAGTCATGCTCGATATGGATTTAGCAGAACTTTATGGAGTTGATACCAAGCAGTTAAAAAGAGCTGTTCGAAGGAATGATAAGCGTTTTCCACCGGACTTTATGTTCGAGCTTACACAAGATGAATTTAAAAACTTGAGGAGCCAATTTGGCACCTCAAGTTGGGGCGGAATCCGGTACTCTCCAATGGCCTTCACAGAGCAAGGAGTTGCTATGTTATCCAGTGTTTTGAACAGCGACAGAGCCATTCTTGTAAACATCCAGATCATACGGATCTTTACCAAGATGAGGGAAATGCTTCTGACCCACCGGGATATCCTGGAAAAACTCTCCCAAATCGAGCAAAAGCTCACCGACCATGACGACAAGATCCTGTTGATCTTCGAGTACCTCAAACAACTGGAACAGGATCGGCAGCAGCAACTTGAACAGAAAGAAAGAAAACGCATCGGCTTCAATCGGGATAACCAGGCGTAATGCCAGTATAGATGAGAGCCACAGCGTATAAGTTATGCTAAGCGCAATACCGGCTGCGCCGGCACGGCGCTTAGCTATCGAGCCTTATCCGCAATGGCTCTCCGGGTTGTCCCGAAGGGAAAACTACCAAAAAAGGAAAGCAAAAATAAGCGGTCCCAGGGAGTGATGGCAAGGTCGGGGCCCGCTGGGTTCCGTCATTTTTTTATGGATCATCCATTCCTTTATGGTATAAAAAAATGACCGGAAACCTTGCCATCGCCCCCTGGCCCGCTTGAGTGAGGAGCTTTCTTTTTTGATGGTTTTTCTTTGTGAAAAAAATGATGTTCATTTTTTTCTTTCAATCCAATCCAACTCCCGCCCCAAAGCAGCCGTGCGAACCGGAAGGCGGGTACGCCGCAGGCGTACTTAACATAATGTGGTTATAGGACAAGCCACACCACAAAAAAAATCAACAAGATCGTGGGTTGTACTATAACATCATGTTATGTTAAAGCCTTACAGGGCAGGGAGCTGCTTTGACACTCTCACCTGCTCTTATGGTCAGGATACTTTTTTCTTTTTCATTTGAAAACAGCGTTCAGTTGAAAAGAAAAAATGGCTAATTTTAGAGGCAGTAAACGTTCTTTGAATGACCTGTTTTGGAGCTTGTTGAAGCTTGATTGCATCCCTGAAATCAGGTCGGTAATTTATATGATTACGGCGCCCGGTTCTATGACCCGCAACTGGGAAGGTGGCACGTGGTAGATCCATTGGCAGAAAAATCAAGAAGATGGTCTCCTTACACCTATGCCTATAATAATCCCATTAGATTTATTGATCCTAACGGAATGACCGGACAAGATGAATGGGGAATGGATATGTGGAATAGAAAGAGGTTTGATGATTTTACAGGCATGTATGTTCCTTCAAATGAAAGGGGCTCTATCAATACTAATCCACTGTTAACACAACAAAGCACGCGGAAGAATAATGAAAATAAAGATGATAAGAATAAGAAAGATAGCCAAGAAACTAAACCTGTCACCTCATCGAATTTGGATATAAATGATATTCCAGATGGATATGTATATAAAACAAGAATTTATTTTGAAATGGAAGCAAGTGTTGGACCTCAATTGGGAGTTAGTGCGTTTTTAATCATGCCTGTCGGAATTAATGTGGCTTACCATCCAAATTTGAAAGGATTTGGAAGATATTTTATTGAATATGATAAAATTAATGGTTGGAAATGTGGATATGAAAATGGTACACAAGATATATATTATGATATAGATATTAATTTATATTTTGTTGGATGGAATTGGAATAAAGAAGTTGAGTCAGGTTATCATGAAGTTTTTGCAGAAAAATTAAAAAGAGAAAGGAAAGCTTTTGTTGAAGGCACTTACGTGAAGAATATAAAAACCGGAAAATGGGAATTAGATCCAACAAGATTTAAAATGAGTGGCAGTATCGGAGCCCATGCAAATCCACTACTATTTGGATT
>CAZVNP010000107.1:0-4895 GCA_964628285.1 uncultured Lentimicrobiaceae bacterium | reverse complement strand
CGGGACCAGGTAATCCGCGGAGATCCGCCTCATCAGCGTCATCCGCGTTCCATGAAGCGCCCTTTAGAACACGGATAACGCGGATCGTACGGATTTGCGCGGATGGCGCTTATTCGGGAAGACGCGAATATAGCTATAATCTGCAAGCTACAAGCTACAAGACGTGTGAGGGTGGGGGTGAGGGAGGAGGGGAGAAACCGGGACCAGGTAATCCGCGGAGATCCGTCGTATCAGCGTCATCTGCGTTCTATGAAGCGTCTGACAGAACACGGACCCCGATAGCTAACGGGGCGGATTGTACGCCTGCCCGAACGACTGATGTCGCTCAGCCGGGCCGGGATTTACGCGGATTGCGCTTACTGGTAAAAAAACCGAACCGGCATGATCGATTGCTCCATTTTTTGATTGGGTGTTCCGCCAAATACAGGCATATTGCCGGCGCTGCCATAGTCTTTGATTTATTTCATATTTTTCAGGAATGTCATATCTTCTTCCGAGATTTCAAAATCGACAGCTGAATTGTTTTTCATGTACGCCGGATGTACAGTTTTGGGTAATGGCAGGAGGCCAAGCTGGAGGGTGTAACGAACACACAGTTGTGGCACCGAAACGCCATATTTCGCGGCTATTTTCATGACTTCCTTGTTTCTCAGTAATCTCCCGTGTGCAAGTGGTGAATAGGCCTCCACAAGCATGCCTTTTTCCTCCGTATACCTGATGAGTTCAAAAGGTGTGTTGCCAATATGCGCCAAAATCTGGTTTAGCATTGGCGCCACAGTGCAGGATTCAAGGATGTTATCGATGTCGGCTTTTTCAAAGTTTGAAAGACCGATGGCACGAAGTTTCCCGGCCTTATAGGCTTCTTCAAGAGACCGCCATGCTTCACGGTTTCCTTCGAAGTAATGATCATTTCCGTGAAATAGGCTCCATGGTTTTGGACTGTGGATGATCATCATGTCAATATAATCAAGCCCCAATGTTTTAAGCGATTTATCAATGGATTCAACAGCTTTTTTATAGGATTTTATTTCAGCTGCAATTTTTGTGGTCACAAACATATCCTCTCTTTTCACGCCACATGCCTTGATTCCGTCTCCGACTCCGCTTTCATTCCTGTATGCCTGAGCCGTATCGATATGCCGGTAACCGATTTCAGCAGCATCCTTCACAGCCTGTCTGGCATCTTTATCATTTATTAACCACGTTCCAAGGCCCAATTTGGGGATCTCAACCCCGTTTGACAGGGTATACGTTTCTTCCAAGATCATAAATCATATCTCCTTCATTTATTTTATTAACTGTCTGCAGTTCTTCTTTATTAACAACAAAGTTCTGTAGGTTTCGCTCTTTGGGGTTTAAAAAAATTATGGTTTGGTAAGGGATGGGGATTATAGTCAGTTGCGAGTTGCGAGTTTCTAGTTTCGAGACGTGTGGGGGTGAGGGAGGGAGGAAAGAGAAACTGAGACAACGTAATCCGCGGAGATCCGCCAAATCAGCGTCATCCGCGTTCCATTAAGCGCCTGACAGAACACGGATAACGCGGATTGTACGGATTTACGCGGATGGTGCTTACCGGTTAATTTGTGCTGTCGACTGCCACTTTATCAATTCCTTTTCAATACAAACTTGATGTTCCAATTTGGAATATCAAAATGACAAATTCCTTGTAATACCGCTAAAAATTGATCTCGATCCCTGTTTCTTTGATTTCATCAATAAAGGGATCGCCCTGTTCAAAATATTCTGTGGAATAAGTTCGCGCCTGAATCATCGTGTACTTGCGCAGGTATCTGACAAATAGTCTTATATCATCAAACCCGACACCGGTAAATTCATCGGCCACCAAGGCAACATCAATGTCTGAATTTTCATGCTGCTGGTTTCTGGCGAATGAACCATACAGATAAACCCTCTTCAGGTGTATCCCTGAGTCCATGATCTGCTTCGCCAGGGATTGGACAGTTCTTATTGTAACTTGCTGAGTAACCACGATCTGATTTCTTTCACTTCTTCCAGGATTTCATTTGTTTTCTTCTGATCGAAACGTTGAAAGATTTTTTGCTGATAATCAGGATATCTTCCCTCAAGCTGAAAATCATTCATCAGCAATATGAAATCTTTTTGTTTAGCCGTCAGATTCACAGACGCTTTCTCTAATAAAAAAGCCACATTATGTGTCTTTGGAGGATATTCATCTTTTATATTTTTGACCCACAAAGCTTTAGCTAGCTTTTCCAAGGATAAATGGGCAAAAAACAAACAATAAACAAACTTGCCTGATTGAAACAGTATTTCACATACGTCCCAATCTTTATCTGATGTATTCCTCCAGTATTGAATATGTTCTTCCCTTGTCATGTAAGTTTTATATTGCAAATTTATTAAAAATGAGGTTGAAGGAAATAGGATTATGATGGAAAAACAAAAAATAACAATTGAGCAATTGAACCATGGAGCAATAGTTTAGCTGCGAGCTGCGAGCTTCGAGTTACGAAACGCAAGGATGTGTGGGTGGGGGAACGGGGAAATCCCTCCCAACAATATAGCAATATTACAGTGTAACAATGATTTAATGATTGAGCAATGTAAATTTACGTACCGTTTTTCTTTTTTAACTTTCTGTCCTTCGCCACGATCTCCAGGTCGGCCAGTTCTTTCCCGATCTCCTGAATGCCTTTGAGAATCCTTTGAACCTGGCCGGGCGAAGGCTTTTTGTTGCCCCTGACGTATTGCGATAGCAGGGTCGCATTCATCCCGATGCGCCGGGCCAGGAATTTGGCATTGATGACACGGTAATAAAAGAAAAACTGCCGTAGATCAATCTCGAACTGTATGTCGCCCTCCGTCACAGCATGTTGGTTGTCGTCCAGATACAGGTTCAGCGCTTCAACACAGTTTTTGCGTATCATCCTGAACGTGCTGCCGGTGGTATAGACAGGATAGTCCTCTGAAAAAGCTGAAAATCCTGTACCGGTCTTCTCTATCTTGAATTTGATTTTATCCGGGTATTTCATGGGTTACGGTCTTTTTCTGATACCAGCATCTTTCAATAGTTTCTTTACCAACCCTTTACCAACCTCCCGGTTACCATGGTCGGGAAACACCAGCACTCCCTTTTTAAAAGGATGTGCCAGCATAATATGAGATCCTTTCCGGGATATCATATACCAGCCATCACTTTCAAGGACCTTTTTTAATTCCGAGCATTTCATACAAAGGTAAAGAAAAATTTACCTGAATGATTCAGAAGAAAGTTTTTTCTCTTTATCAGAAAACAGGGCAAAATGTGACCCGGATGGATTTAAGATATAAGATTAACGATATTTGATTTTTGTCGCGCCAAGCTAAACCCGTGAAAGGGGAATAAGAATGTTCTTTGAAACCGATCGCAGGATGCCTTCAGGTAACCAATCCTGATTGGTAAAGCCTAACCGGCAGCCAAAACCGGGTGTTGCGTAATAGGCAGAGATGTTTGCACGAAGCGTGCACAGGGAATGCAAAAGCTGTATGATAGAATCCCGAAATGCAGCATGAAGCATGGAGCTTCCATTATCGTAACGATGGGAGCAGCACTAAATGACCGTAAGAGGTGAGGTCAAATAGTCCGGCCGGGGTCTGAGTGAAGTGGTCTGAAAAATCAGGACAGGGAACCGCGTTGAATAAAAAACGTAAACCTGCTTTTGTTAGCTGCAAGTTATTAGCTACAAGCTACAAGATGCAAGGGGATGGGGGCGAGGGAGGAGGGAGAATAATCCGAAATCTACATTTCAAATGTTGCAATGATCATTAGATGGCTGTATAATTATAAATGGCCATGTGCACTGATCCGCATTATAAAAATCGCGTGAAGAAAATCAGGGTTGCAGCCGTTAAGAAGATATAATTTCAGGCCATCGTTTTACCGTATTTAACAGGATCCCCGCATCCGCATGGATAACGCGGTAACATGTCATAGTGAGAGAAGGTGGCGCCGCCCCTTCTTCCCTTTCTCACAGCGAAAACGTCATCCCCGCACTAGCGAGGAGCCCAAATGTCACGGAGTGTGTTATAGGGACTTTACCCGGAGGCGGACTGAGTCCTGATAAAGCATACATATCATAACTATTGACAGTATTTTGTCATTTATTATTATCTTTGCAGAAACGCCGTATTACAATGACTACCCTTGAATTAAAAAAGAATTTTCATCATCTCATCGATAGCATTGACAATGAACAACTACTCTCAAAGTTTTATGATATTTTGAAAAGCCGTAATGCTGTCAAAGATGGAGATTTATGGTCTCGCCTTACAAAACAGGAACAGGACGAACTAATATCAGCTTTTAATGAAAGTGAAAAAGAAGAGTATTTGATAAGCCATGATAAAATGATGAAAAAACATAAAAAATGGCTTTAGAAATAGTTTGGTCTGTTAGTGCTGATAAAAAATTCGATACAATCCTTGAATATCTTACCAAAGAATGGGGAAATAAAATAACAAAGTCATTTGTTAAAAAGGTTTATGACTTTCTCGATCTATTAAGTGAATTTCCGGAGATCGGAACCCTGGAAAACAAAGAAAGAGGCATTAGAGGATTTGTCATCCTTAAACAAGTCAGCATCTTTTATATTATTCGCAACAACCGCATCATCATACTCGATTTCTTCGATAACAGACAAAGCTCCCATAAGAAAAGGTTTTAATCCGTCACATTGAAAAAATCACAAATCACAATACGCCTGCCGTGAAACGACCCCGATAGCTCAGGTCAATAAATCACATTAGCCAAATTCAGTCATGGTAAATGTTACATCGATTGTCGTTATATTTGGATTTAACAATGACTCTGTGCACTGACCCGCATTATAAAAATCGCGTGAAGAAAATCAGGGTTTCAGCCGTTAAGAAATTCA
>CAZVNP010000106.1:0-4987 GCA_964628285.1 uncultured Lentimicrobiaceae bacterium | reverse complement strand
GGCAGGAAGGTACGACCTGCCCTCTTTCTCAACAGGATCGATCTCTTCATGATGCCACAGGTCGACGGCATGCATGGCCGCCGGCACATCGCATTCAAACAAAAGCCCGGAATAGCCTTCGGGAACCAGACTATAGATGGTAAAAAGCTGTTTAGGGCCATCTTTCCACCCGTTGATCCAGATGCTGTCTTTAAGGGTTGGCAGCAAAGGATCCCAGGTCAGATCGACAAAAGCATCCGTGTTTTCACGCAGGATCATGGTTGTTCTGCCCAGGTACCTGAATTCCTTATCGATCCACTCGGGTCTGCCCGGTCTCATAGTGTTTATCTCCACGCCGTAGCCGTTGAAAAAAGCAACGGCTGTCTCGCGGTGCAGAGGTCCTTCGGCGAGC
The DNA here is from genome assembly GCA_964628285.1 of uncultured Lentimicrobiaceae bacterium. GTDB lineage: Bacteria > Bacteroidota > Bacteroidia > Bacteroidales > JAGONC01 > JAPLDP01. The sequence goes on along the minus strand of CAZVNP010000106.1, from coordinate 4,596 downwards.
TGCAGCACCCTGAAGATGGCGAAATCAGGTTTAATGAACTTATTAAGATTGAGTGGCGGGGGCATGTACAGGGCGTCGTGGACACGTCCTGACACGATGCCGGGCATGTTACGCGGCACCGCCATACCTTCGCTGTACATGATGATGCCGGCTTTCACCCTGTCGGCTGTCTCCTGCAGTTCCCTGCCGGATTCGCCGCGGGTGTCGAGCACCACACCGTCGGCATCGGTCTCCCGGAGCAGGGTCTCCAGACCTGACATCTGATCCTCCGGACGTGTGCTCTCATCCCAGGGATTATATGAGATAAAATATTTTTTCCCCAACCGGTGTAAATCAGTGGCCTGGCGGCGCAGGCCTCCAGGCCCTCCCGGCAGGTCGCGGTACATGTCAAATTGATTTCGCAGGTCGAGGCCCAGCCGCGGCCACGTGGGCCATAAGGTGAAAATGTCATAACCGCCGAAGAGAGGATAAAAAGCGGCCACGGTGTCGTAAAAATTGAATCGGCCCGACAGGGCGTCATACCAGGCGTGATCCCATGCCAGTTGCAGCAGCATGACATAAGCATGCCGCATCCATTGCAGGTCGAGGCGCTCAAAAAGGCTGTCATTGAAACTAGTCAGGTCATACAGATAGCGTTGCCTGAACATCATATCCAGGCCCTGATGCCAGTCGCCGCCATGCGTATCTATATAGAATGAATACTCTATCCATCCGTTTTCCTTTATCGTTGTGGCCCACCGGTCCGTTTCGGCGTGATCGCCCTTACCACGGCGTGCCAGTGCCGTCACCGAGAGATCAGGCCGTAATGTGATATCGCTGAAACCCAGATGCCAGGCATTGTCGGGCAGGACGACGCCCACCGGTCCGCAGCCCGGACGGTACAGCCTCGACCTGCAAAGGTATTGAGGCCATTCCCTGGTGCCGGCCGCCGTAATATAAACATGTGAATCATCCTGCCCGAAGGGCACGACATTTTCGATCTTCACGGGCTCTTCAGAAACATTCGTGAACCTCACCATATACTTTAATCCCGGCGAGAAAGGGACATCCTGTGTGATATCGGCCCTGAAGCCGTTTCCGAAATTGACGGTCATCCGTACCCCGTCAATGCTGCCGGTCGTGGATGCTGTGCTCCGCAGGGTATCGTTGATGAGCAGGGTAAAGAAAGGCAAGCCCCCAGGGACGGGAATTTCTTTATCTCCGGTAAAATTCAGGGCAACCACCCGGAGCCCTTTACCTGCCATAAAATCCATGGTACGGATGACGCCGGCCTGCTGGGCAGTCAGTGATGCGGCTGAAAAGGAGAAAAGAAAGAGAATAAATAATTTACGCATTCTTCTTCCTCCTGGAGAAGATCAGCATGATCAACCCGAAGACAAGGATGATCAGGCCCCACCACAGGTTAACATTGATATTCAATGATTTGATGTACAACTGGCTGTCCGACATCGTCGCCAAACCAAATATGGTCAGGATGAGGCCGAGAATTGTAAACATCAAGCCGATGGGAAAGCGCACGTCTATATCCATGATGATACCTCCTACCAGAAAATAATATTAAGTATGATGGTCATGATCAAAACCGCCACGGCCAGAAAGGCAGGGCGTTGATACCATTTGCGGTCGTGTTCTTCAGGCCGTGGGGTGAGGGAATACACCAGGCCCGTCAGGGCTGCATCCGTTTTACGTTGCCGTGTTATCAGTGAAAGCACAATGGTCACAATGAAACAGACACTCCAGGCAAAGATAGCCGTCCAGAAATTCTGGGCCATCTGGCTGGGATAGTAATGGACCACGGTGCCGAGCCATCCTCCTTTGACGAGGGTGGTGGCGCCGACAGGTGCCGTCAGGCCATGGTGTATGGCCGCCGCCAGGGTTCCTGACAGCAGCCCGTAAAAGGCCCCGTGACCTGTGGCACGCTTCCAGAACATTCCCAGCAGGAAAGTGGCAAAGAGAGGCGCATTGATAAATGCAAAGATCAGCTGCAGGAAATCCATGACATTATTGAAAAGCTTGGCGACATAGGCTGTCAGGATGCTCAAAATCACACCGAATATGGTCGCCATCTGCCCCATCACTAAGTAATGCTTGTCAGACCGGCCGGGGTTGATATAGCTTTGGTAGATATCATAAGTCCACACCGTGTTAAAGGCAGTGACATTACCGGCCATGCCCGACATGAAAGAGGCGATGAGGGCCGTCAGGCCCAGTCCCAGGAGTCCTGAAGGGAAATAATGGATCAGCAACATGGGTATGACCTTGTCGAAATCGTACGACCCCTCTTTGGGGGGCAGGGTAAAGCCGCTGTGCGGGTCGCTGGTCAGGGCCATGGCAATCATTCCGGGGATGATGACCAGAAAGGGTATGAACATCTTGGGTACGGCCCCGATGAGTGGTGTGCGCCTCGCCGCGCCCATCGAATCGGCGGCCATGGCCCGCTGCACCACAAGAAAATTAGTGCACCAGTACCCGAACGACAGGACAAAGCCGAGACCCATGACCATGCCGAACCATTCCACACCCAGGGGATTAGATGTGGAGGAACCCATAAACCTCCAGGCGGAGGTATATGAACCGGACTGAAAACCTTCGCTCACGGCGACCTGACTCAAATGGGCTTTCAGATCCGGCCATCCGCCGATGGCTTTCATGCCCAGGTACACCAGGGGAAGGAAACCCAGAACGATGAGAAAAAACTGAAGCACCTCGTTATAAATGGCCGACTTCAATCCACCCAGATAGGTGTAAACGAGCACGATCACGGCCGATATGAGCAGGCTGAAATTGAAATCCCAGCCCAGGATGGTCTCCATGAGAAGAGCCAGAGCGTACATCGATATCCCCGAAGCAAAGATCGTCATGATGGCGAAGGAGGCCGCATTGAAGCCGCGTGTTTTCTCGTCGAAACGAAGCTTCAGGTACTCCGGCACCGACCGTGCTTTGGAGCCATAATAAAACGGCATCATGAACAGACCCAGGAACACCATCGCAGGGATGGCACCGACCCAGTAAAAATGAGCGGTGGTGATACCGTATTTGGCACCCGACGCCGCCATACCTATGACCTCCAGGGCTCCCAGATTGGTCGAGATGAAAGCCAGTCCGGTGATCCATGCCGGAATGGATTTGGCCGCCGTGAGAAACTCCGAGCTGGATTTCATGAAACGTTTCAAAGCCCACCCTATGGCGATGACAAAGAGGATATATACGAGCATGACGAGATAGTCGATCCAGGTAACGATGCCGCTTGTAGCCATGTGTCAAATTTTTAAGTTCATAACTTCGAAATCGTTAATATTGCATAGTCAAAAATAAAAATAAAATGAAAACATTGTGCAAACAGGGAATACTTTCAATTATCGTTGCGACACTGTTATTTTCTTGCACAGGTCATGGCAATAAAACCTCAAATATGAAAAAAGAAGCTATCAAACGAGAGATCTTCGGCAAGCTGCCCGATGGCAGTGACGCCTATCTTTTCACCCTCACCAATGCCGGAGGCATGGTCATGAAGGTCACCAATTACGGTGGTATCATCACTTCATTACAGGTTCCCGACAAAAAGGACCGCCATGCCGATGTCGTTCTCGGTTATGACCGTTTGAGCGATTACCTCGCAGCGAGCCCTTACTTCGGTGCCATCGTAGGCCGTTATGCCAACCGCATAGCGGGGGGCTCTTTCACCATCGACAGCACGACCTACTATCTGGCACGCAATGACGGAGCCAACCATCTTCACGGCGGCATCAAAGGTTTTGACAAGGTGTTATGGGAGCCGCAGGAGGTCGGCACACCTTTGGGGCCTGCGCTGAAACTTCATTATCTCAGCAAGGATGGTGAGGAGGGCTACCCCGGCTACCTCGACGTCACCGTGACTTACACCCTGACCGACGATAATGAATTAAAGATCGATTATATAGCAGCCACCGATCAGCCGACGCCTGTCAACCTGACCCAGCACAGTTATTTCAACCTCGCCGGGGCAGGTCATGGCAATATTTTGGATCACGTTATGCAGATCAATGCGTCTCGGTATACCGTTGTCGACAGCAGCCTGATCCCCACAGGTGAGTTGCGTGATGTGGCGGGGACGCCCATGGATTTCAGGACTCCCACGGCTATCGGAAAACGTATCAAGGCGGTTGGCGGCCACCCTGTCGGCTATGATCACAACTATGTCCTCGATTCGGCGGGGTTGAACCATCTCGCCGCCAGGGTCTATGACCCGTCCGGCGGCAGGGCCATGGAGGTGTATACCGACCAGCCCGGCATACAGTTCTATTCGGGTAATTTCCTTAACGGCTCCAACATCGGTAAGGGAGGTCACCCCTATGAGCAATATACAGGCTTTTGCCTCGAGACGCAGCATTTTCCCGACTCGCCTCATCACCCGGAGTTCCCGAACGCTATCCTGCGGCCGGGTGAGGTGTACAGGACGACGACGATTTACAAGTTTTTGACGGAGAGGTAGAAGTTGCAGGTTATCAGCTTCAAGCTGCAAGCTGCAGCCCCCTACCCCATCCCTTCCCCCAAATTGGGGGAAGGGATCAGGGGACAGGGGCTGATCATTGGATGTGAAAAAGGGACTCCATCCAC
>CAZVNP010000105.1:0-5118 GCA_964628285.1 uncultured Lentimicrobiaceae bacterium | reverse complement strand
ACAAACGGAAGTGAATACGCCACTTCATACCACTGGAGCCTCACCCCGGAAAATGCCGGCAGTACAGAGAGTTCAGAAATGACGGCGACAGTGACCTGGAACCATGATTTTACCGGTGAAGCTTTGATCAGTGTGAATGGCGTCAACGACTGCGGTGAGGGGGAATATTCGGTTGCAAAGGTCGTGACCGTGTACAATTCAACCGGTATTGAAGATCTGGCACAGGAACTGGGTGTCTGGATATCACCCAATCCCGCCGGGAACTCCTTCAGGTTAGAGATCACTTCCCAAGTTAAAGAAATAATCAATATACAGTTGATCAATCCACAGGGAGCATCTGTTTTCAGGATGGACCGGATACCTGTCATGGGTGCCTGGAAGCACAACGTAGACCTGAAAAATATTGAGAATGGAATTTACCTGCTCACGGTAGAGCATAATAACTCCCGGATCATAAGGAAACTGGTGGTATTAAAATAGGATTCGAAATGTAATAAATTTCGGTTAGATAAGAATGGGATTTATTCCTGTTTTGGGAAGTAAAATCATACATCAGTATAAATATTTCTTAACTTTATAAAAATTTTAATTCAGCAATTAAATATTAATCCATTAATTAAAAAACAAACATGAATAAATTCAAACTCCCTTTCCTCGTGGCGTTTATTTTTACCATGGGGATAATGATTGCCAGCGGGCAACAAAAACCGGGCAGGCACTTCCCTGTCGTCAAGAAAGGTTATGAAAATCTTGTCGATACGAGGGTCGATAACATGGGATACTGGATGAACATGGTTAAAAAAGGCTATGTTGAACCTAATCCATATGTGCCGGTAAAACCAGCCGTTTTCACCTCGAGTAAGATCCACGCGCCGGGTGTCAGGACGGATGATTCACCCGATGTGGCGGTGACCGAGCTGAACTGCACTCAAAGCGAGAACAGCGTTTTTGTCAATCCCAATGATAATCAGAATGTCCTCAATTCGAATAACTCCACACAAAATCCGGTGGGTATATTATATGGCGCCAATGACTTTTACACCTTCGACAGCGGTGAGACATGGGAGGGTGAATTGGGAGGTGCCGGCGGCAGCAATTCAGGTGATCCCACCACGGCCATCAGTGTTGACGGACGGTATTATGTGGGTTATATTCACAGTAATTATGGGCAGGGCGTGTCCTATTCCACTGACCAGGGACAATCATGGACTCCTGTGCAGGTGGACGGAGGAGGCTATGTACAGGATAAAAACCACTTGTGGGTGGATAACAGTCCTTCAAGCCCTTACCAGGGTTATCTTTATGATGCATGGACCGATTTAGCCGGAGGTCCTGATTATACCGATATTGTCATGAAAAGATCCACTAATGGCGGGGTAAGCTGGTCATCACGAATAAATATCAGCAGCGCCGTTAATGCTGGCAGTCACGATCAGGGTGTTAACATTCACACCGGCCCCGATGGGGAGGTCTATGTGTTATGGGCTATTTACGACAGCTGGCCATCGGATGAAACCGCGCTCGGGTTTGCAAAGTCATTGGATGGTGGGGCTACTTTCGCCCCGGCCACAAGGATAATCACTAACATCAAAGGCATCAGGACAACTGAAACTTCCAAAAACATGCGGGTCAACTCCTTTCCGTCCATGACGGTGGATATCAGCAACGGCCCTTACAGTGGTACTATTTACGCTGTATGGCCCAACATCGGTGTGCCCGGTGTGAACCTGGGACCTGATATTGATGTCTACATGATCAAATCAATCGACCAGGGCGAAACCTGGTCCGAACCCATCAAAGTGAACCAGGATCCTTCCGGCCTCGGCAAAGAACATTACTTCGCATGGATCACCTGCGATCCGGCTTTCGGCACGCTGAGCGTCATTTTCTATGACGACCGCAATGTGAGCAACACCCAATGCGAGGTCTGGTGTGCCAACTCCAACGACGGCGGAGCCACCTGGGAGGATTTCAAGGTCAGCGACGTGGCTTTCACACCCAGTCCCATACCGGGTCTGGCAGCCAGTTATATGGGTGATTACCTGGGAATCACGGCCTCTAACCGCCAGGTTTATCCGTGCTGGACCGACAACCGTCTGGGTCATTGTATGACATTCGTCTCGCCCTATGTGACCGGTCCCCCACCCAACCAGCCGTGGGTGATTTACGACTCCAATTCAATCGACGACTCACAGGGCAATAATAACGGTGAGATGGATTTCGGCGAATCGATACTGTTGAGTTTGGCCATGAAGAATATTGGTGACACGCCTGCCGTACAGGTCAATGTTACCCTGTCAAGTCCAAGCCCCTATGTCATATTTACAGACAGCACGGAAAATTTCGGTGATTTCTCGGTGGATGAAACCAAAACAGTCAATGATGCCTTTGCTTTTAACGTTTCATTAAATATCCCGGATGGTGAGAAGGTTAAGTTCAATATGACCGCTATCGATGCCAATGACAGCATATTCCCGAGTACTTTTGAAATCCCGGCTCATGCCCCCGCTCTCACCATCGGCACGATCACGATATCCGATCCCACCGGCAACAGTAACGGCCGGCTTGATCCCGGCGAGACGGCCGATATCACTATCGCCACCTCCAATCCGGGTTCTTTTGACGCCACCGATGTCATGGCCACCCTCTCCACCACCAGTGAATTTATCACCCTGAACAGCTCGTCGTTTGATCTCAGCACCATTACACCGGGCGAAACTGACTATGCCGTGTTCAATGTCACCGTTGATGAAGCCGCGCCAATAGGGGCGGCTGCCGCTTTCAACTACCTGGTCACCTCCACCGTCACCACGGCCGAGCGAGACTTTATTCTGAAAATAGGCCTCATCCTTGAAGATTTTGAAACAGGCAATTTCGACCAGTTCGACTGGCAATTCGGTGGCAATGCAGCCTGGATGATCACCGAAGAAAATCCTTATGAGGGTAACTTTTGTGCCCGGTCGGGAGCGATAGGCAACAGTTCCACCTCCACTATGTTTGTGACTTACGATGTGGCAGGTGACGATACCATCTCCTTCTACCGTAAGGTCTCATCGGAAGACGGATATGATTTCCTCGAATTTTATATCGATTCCCAGCTTCAGGATGAATGGTCCGGCGAAGAGGACTGGAGCCGCGTTGCCTTTCCGGTTACGGCAGGAGAGCATATTTTCAAGTGGGTTTATTCCAAGGATCAGTATGTGACAGGTGGCTCAGATCGTGCATGGGTCGACTATATCTCCTTCCCTGCCGAGCTGAGGACGACGGCCTATGCCGGGCCTGATGCGGCGATATGCGAAAATACGGGATACGGCCTTCAGGGCACAGCTACCCTTTATGATGCGGTGGAGTGGACCACCTCCGGCACCGGTACCTTTGATGATAACACCATCCTTGATCCGACCTATACGCCGAGCGCCGAAGATGCTGCCGGCGGCGCGGTGGTGCTGACGCTGACCGCCCACGGCCCTGCCGGTGATGTCAGCGATAACATGACCCTGACCATCAACATGGAACCTGTTGTCAGCGCCGGCGATGACGCCGGTATCTGCAATACGCAATACTATACCCTCGACCTGTCGTCGGCCGAGAACACCACCGGCCTGGAGTGGACCACCTCCGGCGACGGCATGTTCGACGTCCCCACCATCCTCCATCCAACCTACATCCCGGGACCGGAAGATATTAGCAGCGGATCGGTCACACTCACCCTGACAGGCAGCCAGGAGGTTTGTCCCAGCATGTCGGATGACATGATCCTGACCATTCATTCGGCCGTGCAACCCGTGATCTCCGGTCCTGAAGCCGCCTGCCTGAATGCCGAGGCAATTTATATGAACGATAATATCCCCGACTATTCCTATGAATGGATCGTATCGGGAGGCTCCATCATTGAGGGACAGAATACGAACCAGATCACGGTGAACTGGGATAATCCGGAGACAGGACAGGTCATCCTGCTGCTGACCGATCTGAACACCGGATGCCAGAACTCCGACACCCTCGATGTGCTCATCAATGCTTTGCCTTCACCCGAGGTCTCCGGTACCGGTGCCGTATGCCAGGGCAGCAGTGATGTGGTTTACTCCACCCTTGCCGTGGAAGGCGACGGCTATGAGTGGACCGTCACCGGCGGGGATATCACCGGCGGACAGAACAGCAATGAGATAACAGTGACCTGGGGTGACGCCGACACAGGAACCGTCGCGGTTACCGAAACAATCACTGCCACCGGATGCCAGGCCGGGTCGTCCATGGATGTCACCATCAATCCCCTGCCGGTGGTCAACCTGGGTAACGATACCAGCATCTGTCACAACCACATCCTGACCCTGAATGCCGGTAATCCTGGTGCCCTGTCATGGGTCTGGTCCACAGGCGAGACCACACAGACCATCGTCGTCGATTCCACCGGCGTTGGCATCGGAGGAACCAAGGTGATCTCCGTCACCGTCACCGATACCCAGGGCTGCGAAGCTTCCGATGAGATATCCATTTACTTCCAGGATTGCTCGGGCATACCTGAAAATACTTATCAACTCGGCGTGACTGTGTTCCCCAACCCCAATAAGGGAACCTTCACATTGCAACTTAATCCGGAACAAAACGACGTCATCTCAATACGTCTCTTAAATTCATCGGGCGCCGTTGTATATGAAGAGAGAAATATTCATATGACCGGCCCCCTGACGAAAGAGATCGGGATGGATAATGCACGGGATGGCTTGTACTACCTGCTTATCGACAGTGACGGGATCCATTCGGTGAAAAAGATAGCCGTTCAGCGTTAATCCGTGTTATTATTAAATTAAGAAAAGGCCGTCTCATGAAGAAACGGCCTTTTTCTTTGAACTGAAGTTTCGACACAAAAAAACAAAAGATAGCCACCGGCCAGTATAAAATTTTTTGCAGGTTGAGGGTGTAACAGAACTAAGTTTTTTATATTTCACTGTTTTGTGACAGCCTTAATTGTTTGAGAAAGCTTGTAATTGCGCGATTATGCGATTGAACGATGTATTTTGGTCATGACCTTCGGCCATCGCTTAATCGCGCAATCTTTTACCTCTCCACTATAAACTTTTCCCTCCCCAGAATGGTCCCGGTATTTTTCAGCACCGC
>CAZVNP010000104.1:0-5268 GCA_964628285.1 uncultured Lentimicrobiaceae bacterium | reverse complement strand
ACGGCTGTCAGGTATGACGTGTTCACATGCAAAGCCTCGGCATTGAGCGGAGGCCGGTCAAAATAGAACCGACCCGCTAATTCCGAAGCCAGGTGCTGGGCATCGGCAGCACTGCCGCCATTACCGCAAAATAGGACCTTACCGCCCTTCTTTAATGTATGGGCACATGTATCCACAATCTTCAGGATCCCCTTATGCATGTCCCCATCGGCATTTAACATACGAATGATTTCTTCCGATTGCTGCATGATCTGATTGATCCTGCCCTGATGCCTGTTCTGTTTCACCGTCCGTTTCATCTCATACTGATTTTCGTGTTCAGTGCTGAAAGCGTATATATTTCCTTTATTTATGTGGCTTTATGAACAATAACACAACAAAATTAAACAATGCTTAAATACCATGTACCCGATAGTTTTGATATAATCGGACACGACAGACAGGTATCAATATGTTTAAACATGGCGTTGATCCTTCATATGTTGCACCATCACTTCAAACCGAAACGTTCAAAAAATATGATGTCATAAAGATTTTTTCTCTTTAATTCCTTTTTTTCCATTAGTGTTTCATCAGCAGGATAACCCAACGGCAACAATGCAATGGGTTCAAGGTAAGAAGGCAGGTTGAGGATGGACGAGCACATGACACGGTTGAAGTTGCACACCCAGCACGTTCCCAGGCCGATATCGGCTGCCGCCAGTGTCATGTGATCAACGGCGATGGCGATATCTATGTCGCAATGGTCCTTGCCGTCGCTTCTTTTCCATGACTGCCTGTGATCACCGCATGCAACAATGACCACCGGGGCTTGCCTGAACCATTCTCTCTGGTAAGTATCCCATAGCTTCTTAAGGTTTTCCTTTTCTTCCACCACGATGAAAAACCATGGTTGATTGTTACAGGCCGATGGAGCCAAACGCCCGGCCTCCAGGACGATCTCCAGTTTCTCCTTCTCGACTGATTGCGGTTTAAACTTTCGCAATGAAAAACGTTTTCTTGCCAGATCCAGAAACATTATCTTATGATTTTATAGATGTATTTTTTGGTTATCACTTATATGGTCCATGTTGTCAGACCAATGGTGGTATAATCATACCTTTTGACCTCACCGCCAAATTTTTTCAATGCTTTGATGACACTGGCCCTGGTGTTGTCGGGACAATAAAAAAACATAAAACCTCCACCTCCGGCTCCCGATATCTTGCCTCCGGTGGCCCCGGACCTGAGAGCCGTCTCATAAATATCATCCAGATAAGGATTGGTGATCCCTTCGGCCATGAGCTTTTTGCTCTGCCATCCATAATCAAGAATTTTTCCGATATCATCGAACTCACCTTTCAGTATGGCTTCTTTCATCATGATGGCCTGTTCCTTGATCCGGTGCATGGCCTCAATGCTTTTTGTGTTGTTCTCGATGACATTCCTGGTCTGTGTCTCAATGATGCGTGTTGTCAGACGCGATACTTCGGTATTATAAAGCACCATATTATACGACAATTCATTGAGATAAACGGTACTCACCCGTAAAGGATTAACTATGACCTTATCCTTATGAAACTCCATGAAGTTCACTCCGCCAAACGTAGCGGCATATTGATCCTGTTTCCCACCGGGCATCTTCAGGTCGATACGTTCTATTTCATACGCCAATTGTGCAATATCATATTCACCCAGCGGCAGCTTCAGCCATTCGGTGAAAGCACCCAGTATGGCCACAACCAGTGTTGATGAGGAACCGAGACCCGACCCGGGAGGCGCATCCACATAAGTGGTCAGGTCAAAAGCCCGGGGTGCACCTGTAAACTCCCTGACAACACGGTTATAAATACCTTTGTGTAAGATCAACCCGTCATTTTCAACCGGCAGCTCCTCAACGGCCTCTGTTTCAAACCGTTCATCCCTGTCGACGGAATAAATGCTGATCTTACCATCATGACGTGGTTGAATGGTGGCATAAGCATACAGGCTGATGGTGGCATTCAGTATGGCACCGCCGTAACGGTTGGTATAAGCCTCCAGGTCGGTACCGCCACCACCGAGGCTGACACGTAACGGGGCTTTGCTGCGTATGATCATCGTCACATTAATTCGTTCGTTTAATTATTTGTTGCGCCAGTTCATTAACAGCATGAACCATATTATCCCATGAGAACCTCTTTTTTTCCTTTTCAACATTCTCCGAAAACTCCATCTCCTTGTGACCTTCATAGAATGAGACGATAGCATCTGCCACACTCCGGGCATCGGGATGGACCACATACCCGACCACACCGTCAGGGACCATTTCCGGCAAACCTCCCACGTCAGTTGTGATCATAGGTCTGTTGAAATGATAAGCCACCTGTGTCACACCGCTTTGAGTGGCGCTGCGGTAAGGTTGTACCACTACGTCACAGGCACAGAAATAATTCCTGACCTCACTATTGGGAATGAAATGGTTGCGGATGACCACACGGTCACTCAACCGGTTATTCTTAATGATATCATGGTACAGCGATTCGTCATCATAAAATTCACCGGCCACAAGCAGTTTGACGTTCAGGTTTTTCACCCGCTCATCGGCAATAGCATGAAGAAGAATATCCAGACCTTTATAAGCTCTGATGAATCCGAAAAACAACGCATAACTGACCCCCCGGTCCAGATTCAGGGTTTTTTTGGCTTCCTCCTTGGCGATGATATCACCGAAATTATCGTAAAGGGGATGCTGGCAGATGACCCTTGGTTTCTTTGAATCAAAAGTCGTCAGGTCATCCAGCACCGACTTTGACATGACGATGAATCCCTCCACGCTGTTGAGGAAGTACCGGGTCAACAATCTGAGGCCCGTTTTCGCTTCATGCGGCGTAATGTTATCGATGATCGAAATGACCTTGCTGTGCCCATTCAACCGTATGACGCGTGCAATGGTCCCCAGGCAGGGACCCATAAAGGGGATCCAGAAACGGATTAAAACGATATCAGGTCTGGAACGCCTTAACTTTCTGCCTGTCATGAGCCAATTAAAGGGATTGACCGAATTGACCGTCACACGAATATCAAGGCCTTCCGGCGGGGGTTCGTTTGTATATTGATTGGTACCGGGGAAAAAAAGTTTCGGATACTGCAGGCTGAAGCTATGAATGATGACATGATCGCCGTGATCGGTCAGGGCACGGGCAAGTCGCTCGTTAAACGTCGCAATCCCGCCACCCCGCAAAGGATAGGCAGAACCAATGATAATTATTTGCTTGGGCTTCTCCGGCATGGCATGTCAAAATTAATGATTAATGCATCACCGGAGACCACCGTCAACCGGAAATCTTCTTGCCGGTATGTGCCTCGATGAGATATACATTCCTGTGGGGATTGTTCCGGGCTATCATTTCAGCCAGAAAGCCGGCCAGAAACAGCTGTGTACCGATGATCATGGTGGCAAGGGAAAGGTAAAAATAAGGGCTGGAGGTGATGAGAATGGCTTTGATACCGTGGTGGATGTTATACAGCTTCTGAGCACCCAGCCAGATAGCCGCTATCAGACCTAATATGAACATGATGGTGCCTATGGTACCGAAAAGATGCATTGGCCTGCGGCCGAATTTCGAAATGAAGGTGATGGAAAGCAAATCAAGGAAACCCTTCAGAAAACGGTCCATGCCGAATTTCGTCACGCCGTATTTTCTCTCCCTGTGCTGCACAACCTTCTCGCCTATTTTTCTGAATCCCACCCATTTGGCTATGACCGGGATATAACGGTGCATCTCGCCATATACCTCAATATTTTTAATGACCTCTTTTTTATAAGCCTTAAGCCCGCAGTTAAAATCATGAAGCCTGATACCTGAGACCTGTCGTGTGGTCCAGTTGTAAAAACGTGATGTCACCCGTTTAAATAGCGGATCATAACGCTTTCTTTTCCATCCCGATACCAGATCAAAACCATCCTCTTTTATCATATGGAATAACTCCGGTATTTCTTCGGGGCTGTCCTGCAGATCAGCATCCATCGTCACGATGACATCTCCCCTTGCCATCTCAAAGCCGCTGTTCAGGGCAGCCGATTTGCCGTAATTCCGCTTGAATTTGATCCCTCTGATCCTGGTATTGTTTGCAGCCATCCCTTTTATAATGTCCCAGGAACCATCTGTACTGCCATCATCAACAAAAATGATCTCAAAGCTGAGCTGTTCCCGTTCCATCACCCTCAAAATCCATGCGGTCAGCTCCCCGAGTGACTCTTCTTCATTCAGCAACGGTATGACAATAGAAAGATCCATTTGAACCGGTTTTACATTACTATCTCCTGGCCAGTTTTATCCTTCTTTACAAACAAAGCAACAAGCAAAGACAGGATAATTGTCATTCCAGCACCATTCTTTACTGAAGTCAGGATACTTTTGGATAAGGTAAATTTTCCTTCCAAACGACTTAATGCCCTTTCCATCTGCTCCTCAGATAATCCCATCTTAACCAGCATCTCAATGGCTTTGTCATGATATACAGAAAGCATGTTAGGCTCCCAGTACTTCAGGAAAATATAAGTGTATATTAATGATAAAATATAAGCAACCACGCCTATGATAAGCATTGTCAGAAAACACTGGATATAAGAAATTTTCCCGCCCAGTGATTTATCCCGGTAAGCATTTGCCCCAAGAATAAACAAGATTATAACCAAGGCAATGTTCAGCAATAAATTAAAAATCGAAAAAGTGATTGTAAACATATTGATATCAAAGACATATACCAGCAGACTGATAACTATGAATATTGCCCCAAGGATAAGCCCATAATAAAGGGCGTTAACAAATAATGATCGTTTTTTTGTTTCCATTTGTTCAGTATTTAAAGCAAATTTATGAAAGTTGAGATGATAACGGTAAAAAATCATTCATAATTTAACCAGAAGATGCCCTGAAAATTTGTACCTTTGTGGCGGGTAAGTCTTATACGGCCAGCTCCTGTGAACTCCCCCAGGTTCGGAAGGAAGCAAGGGTAAACGGTCGAGCGGTGCGATATAAGGAGCTTACCCATTTTAATGAAAAGTTGAACGGCCATGCTATTGAAAATACACCCCGATAATCCCAACCCACGCCAGATACAAAAAGTCATCGATTGTCTGACCGACGGGGGGATTATCATTTACCCCACCGATACCGTCTATGGCCTGGGCTGTGATATTTACCAGACCAAAGCTGTTGACCGCATAGCCAAATTAAAGGGCATTAAAAAGGAAAAAGCCAACTTCTCCTTCATCTGCCATGACCTGCGACATTTATCGGATTA
>CAZVNP010000103.1:0-5507 GCA_964628285.1 uncultured Lentimicrobiaceae bacterium | reverse complement strand
CAAGGTACGCCGGGTCTTATCTTCCACCACCTCGATGTATTGTCGGCGACTGTAAGCCGGTTTGGATGGATACACCCGCCGGGGCTCCGGGGGATTCATCCCCGTCGATCGCCGGCATTCATTCTCCCTGAGGATCCTCATCACACGATGACGGCCGCAATGATATTCCCTGGCCTTTAACAGCCGGTTGCCGTGATCGGATAGCCTGCTGTCATACAACCGGTCTCCACGGGTGGCCTGTCGGATCACTTCCTGAATATGACTGTAGATATAACTGACCTCTTCGCTGCCACGGGCTTTCAACAATCGATCCACCATGATGGCACACTCCCGGCTGGTTAATCCCTCCCTGATAACAACTTCCAATGCCTGCTTCTGATTGCCACGTGGCAATTTGACCAATTCCCGTCCATGGCTCACCGTGAGCTCTCCCATGCGCAGAGCATCCTGAACCTCAGGCAATAACTTTTCCACCAGGCTTAACCTGCGGCATACCCGGCTATGGCTCTGTCGAAGAACTCTCCCTACTTCTTTCTGACTCAAACCGTGATCATGGATCAGACTGTGCACGATCAACCCTTGCTCGTACAGGCTTAAACTGCTGCTATGGCGGTTATAATGAAGGATCATAGCCTTGGCCATGACAAGATCCACTTCAAAGACCAATGATTGCAGCTCTCCCGGTCCAAGTTCCATGGCCGCCCGGTAGCGCTTAATCCCATCAATGATGTGATACCCATCGTCGTTCTTTAGTAAAATAATGGGCTGAAGTTGTCCTGCGGATCGCATCGACAGCACCATGCCGCGCACAGCCTCGGGTTGGATCAACCGAAACTCGTTCGACCACTCCCGGATTACTTCCGTTTTAACAAGGATCGGGTTCATCTCTTCATTTTGCTGCCAAAAGTATTTCATCCCTCAACCCCGGTCAATCGTGTCCGGATTTACAATCGTCGTACAAACAACGGCTTTCCATTTGCAATAGATATCTTGTCAATGAGTTGTAGCATTAACGTGTCCGGATTTACAATTTTCGTTTTATTGCTTGTTTTATCCCTCTTGCGTGCATTCCTCTCCCGCTGCTTTTCCCTGTTTTTTATCACGTATTGTGGATGAGTCGCCCGGTAAAAGCGCTGATAGTCAGAAAAATATTGGACATTTCCCTGCTCCGCCATCTTTTTCTTTCGCTCTCGGGCTTTCTCCAGCTTCCGTGAACGATACGACGGATTGTTTTTATACCTGGCTCTTTCATACTCCGGCTTGCGGGGATTTTGGCATTCTTTCCTGCCACAATAGCGCTGAAGGTGATGTTTTAACTTTTTATTCGCCGTCACCCGCCTTCCGCAGTGACAGCATACTAAGGTGCGCATAAACAATCTTTTTCTTGTCTACGCTTTTTCACTAATTTAGTGGTATAATTTTTTTTCGGGAAGTGGTAGCAGTTTGGTTCAGGGCGGAAACTATATCAGCGTGGAAATAAAAGGACCAAGCTAATCGAAACATAAAGGAAAATTACTCCAGCAAAAATATGAACAACCTGACCAAAATGCCATATAATAAGTTCTGGCCTGAGGCGGCCGGGAGTGAAACTTTACACCGATAGTTACATACAGGCATCCGTAACATGTTTCCAGAGGCCTTTTTTGTTTTAAACAGATACTCAGTCCCTGAAAGATTTTTGAATTTTCCCTGCTATTTTTCTAAAATTATCATTTATTTCTTCAGAAATGCTTAAGGATAGAATCAGTGTATAGTAAATAAGAGTCACAATCAAACTTCTTATCAAAAAATCAACGATAAAATTATCAAACTCAGGTATCAGAAAACCAATCAGGTAAGCAAGCCCACCAATTAATAGGACTAATAAAAATTTATAATTATAGGGTTGCATCGTGAATTTAAAATACAAATAAAACACCGACAGACTATTAACTATTAGTTTAGATAAAGCCATTGCCAAAGCACTTCCGACTATGCCATAGATTGGAATAAAAACTAAATTAAAAAGTACAATCAATATAACCCAAAAAATCATATACACCGCACTCAGTTTATAATATCTTGAATTAGCAATAATTGTAGTATTAACACCGATTAACATATCAAAGAGGAAGGCTATGCCGATGAAAAGAACAACATATCTACCGGCCTCATACGCTGCAGGTTCTATTTTATATATATTATTTATGTTAACCCAAAGTCCTATGAGAATGAAAAGACCTATTATAAATTGATTTAGACTACTTTTAAAATAGAGGGTTTTAAGGTTTGCCATATCATGATTTTTCCAAGCATCAGCAATCAATGTTGAGGATATTTTCAATAAAGGCCTAGATGGCAAAACAACTAGTGTCCCAAAAAGGAACATCGTTGTGTATATGCCTGCCGGGCTCAATCCCATCATATCGTTGATCATGATACGGTCGATATTGATAGTAATAACTCCCGTGGATGCAGAAATAATTCCAAACAAGCTCATACTTGTAAGCGTTCTTATCATATCCTTCGTCAAGAAGCTAAGTTGAGGCTTTAAACTAAACTGACGTATTCGCATTAAAGAAATAATAATTAATATTGTTGGCAATGCAAAACAACCTATGTAAAGAATAACGAATTCATTGAAATTCAGTATATTAAAATAATAGAAAATAAGACAAATAAGAATTAGAACACGTTGAAGAAGTTCCTTCATGAAAATCCCGATGACAGCATTAAAGAGAACCTTATAATAGTGGTCAAGGATATTAAAATACAATATGCAAGCAACAAGGGGTATAATATAATTAATATAATAAATGAACATTATGGAGTTCTCACTGCTTTGATCAATGAGCAATTGTTTAATAGAAAAAAAAATGATAAGGAAAAGAATAAATCCAACTGTTGTAACGAAGAGAGCTAAAAATAAAAAACCATTGTTTTGTCGTTCAGGATCGCGGAAATAAGTAAATAAGCGTGTCGTGGTACTTATGAATCCCAGTGAGGAAAGCTGGGCAAAAATCATCGAATAGGATACGAGAACACTGAGTAACCCAATTTCATCAGTCCTCAATATTCTCGGGAAAAGAATGCCTGCCGTGATGAAGCCAATAACGACTCCCAAATACATATAGACATTTCCCTGTATTGTCTGTCTCTGAACTATACCCATATCTATTTGGGCAGCCTCTTATACCTTATTAACATTCTATTATTTACTGTATATTATCTAATTGAATATATTCAATTGGTTATATTAGGTGCATTAAATATAATTCGTATTATTTTTTTACGTACTCTAGAACCTTTTTAATCACATAACCCTCCTGTTCCCTTGTTAATGAAGGATACATAGGTAAACTCAAACATCGTTTATAATAATTTTCAGCCACTGGAAAGTCACCCTTATGTTGTTTAAGATTTTGGTAGTAGGGATGAAAGTAAACAGGAATATAATGGACTTGAGAATTAATCCCATTCTTAAGTAAAAAGTTGTATAAACCCAGCCTGTCCTCAACAAGAATAATATAAAGGTGATATGCATGTTGAACACCTTTATCTACTTTTGGTGTAATAATATCAGAGTTTTTAAAAGCCTCATCATAATGTAAAGCGATTTCGGTACGTCTTTTCAATTTTTCATCAGCCGTTGTAAGCTGGCTTATACCAAGAGCTGCCTGTATATCCGTAAGACGGTAATTATAGCCTAGTTCTTGCATTTCATAATACCATCCGCCATGATTTTCAAGTAAAAACTTTTGGTCTTTAGTAACGCCATGAGTCCTCAGAATCATGAGTTTTCTATAAAGGTCAAAATCATTAGTTGTTATCATTCCCCCTTCTCCTGTTGTAATGTGCTTGACTGGATGAAACGAGAAGATAGTCAGATCAGAATTTTCTCCATTGCCGCAATATTGAATGTTTCCTCTGGAATCAATAAAGTGTCCTCCAGGGGCATGACAGGCGTCTTCAAGAACCCACAACTTATATTTCTTTGCAATATCATGTAATATTTCCATGTCGACTGGATACCCAGCTAAATCGACAGGAATTATTCCCGAGAAGGTTCCTTTTGGATATTTTGATAGTAATTCCACAACCATCATCGGATCGAGTGTATAGGTTAGAGGATCTATATCAGCAAAATAAATATTACCTCCACAATACCTTACACAATTTGCAGAGGATACAAAAGTGATAGGTGTTGTGATTACGTTTGTTCCGGGTCTAATACCCAAGGCAATTGCTGAAAGATGCAATGCAGCTGTTCCACTTGAAACAGCTACTGCATACTTCGAATGGACATAAGAAGCAAATGCTTCTTCGAACTCATTTACCTTGGGACCCTGAGTTAAGAAATCGGATCGTAATATCTTAACGACCGATTTAATATCCTCTTCACTTATAAATTGTCGACCATACGGTATAAAAGGATGAGTATTCATATCTTGAAATTCTTATCAACATGTTTTCTGATTTCATTTCGAATATCATCTATGCTTAACCACCTGTCATTGGTTCCAGAGTTATAACTAAATCCTTTTTCAACTGGAACCGCATTATAATATTCGAGGTAAAATTTAGTATCTTCTTTGTTAAGTGGCGGTAAAATAATATAGTATTTACCGGCATCGATTGTGTGATAAGAGTCACTTTTTGTAATCATTTCTTCATGAATTTTCTCCCCAGGTCTGACACCAATATCGACAATCTTGCATTCAGGAGCTATGGCTCTAACAACATCAACTATCTTATAAGATGGAATTTTAGGTATAAAAATTTCTTTGCCGATAGAATTAGCAAGGACAAACAGGACTAACTCAACACCTTCAATAAGTGAAATACTAAATCGTGTCATCTCTAAATCTGTAATAGGCAAAGTACCTTCATCTCTTTTCTCAAGAAAAAAAGGGATTACCGATCCTCTTGAACCAATAACATTTCCATATCTAACTATTGAAAATGTTATGTCCCGGGAACCTTTCATATTATTTGCAGCTATGAATAATTTATCCGCACAAAGTTTAGTAGCACCATATAAATTTATAGGTGCAGCAGCTTTATCCGTTGAAAGTGCGACAACCTTTTTTATATTCATATCCAAAGCCACTTCAATGACATTTTCAGCACCAAGGATGTTTGTTTTTATAAATTCCATTGGATTATATTCCGCTACCGGCACCTGTTTCAATGCAGCAGCATGAACGATATAGTCGATCCCTTCGCAAGCCCTCCGGAACCGGTCTTTATCGCGAATATCACCAATAAAGTAACGCATGGCCTTATATTTTTCGGGTGACCAGGTTTGCGCCATTTGGAATTGTTTTAGTTCATCGCGTGAATAGACCACTAGTCGTTTTATGTTAGGATAACGGTTCAGTATCATTTCCACGAATTTTTTCCCAAATGATCCGGTACCTCCGGTAACCAGAAGAGATTTTCCCGATAGATCGGGATTCGGTTTTATCATGATAAAATAATTTGCAGGAATCAACGATGACGGACAAAATTAATAAAATATGCTATAC
>CAZVNP010000102.1:0-5603 GCA_964628285.1 uncultured Lentimicrobiaceae bacterium | reverse complement strand
CCTTAACACTTAAAACTTAACACTTGAAACGGGCCCTCGCCCCATGCTCACCACTGTTCCTATTGCCAACCACCAACCACCAACCACCAACCACTGTTCTTAATGCTCACCATTCTCCACTGCCTTTATGAGCTCTGGCAACGTCATCCAAAACGGGCTTGACAATTACTCATTACTTTGAGTAAATTTACTCAAAACATTGAGTAATTTAAAAAAGAGGTGCACATGTACAAACGCCCGATTTATCAAATCGTCGCTAAACGGCTCGGTGAGCCCAGGCGGTTTATCCAGGTGCTTGCCGGGCCACGCCAGACCGGGAAAACAACCCTCGCCCACCAGATCCTCTCAGACTTCAAAGGCCCGGGACACTATGCCACCGGCGATGAACCCTCACTGAGGGACCGGCTCTGGATCGAGCAACAGTGGGAAACGGCCCGATTGCAGGTCCGCAGGATAGGGGGCAGAACAAAAGGCCTGCTGGCCCTGGACGAGGTCCAAAAAATACCGGCCTGGTCGGAGACGGTCAAACGCCTGTGGGATGAAGACACTGCCGCGAAGATGCCGTTGCAGGTCATTCTTTTGGGTTCTTCCCCTCTTTTGGTGCAGCGCGGCCTGACGGAGAGCCTGGCCGGGAGGTTCGAGATTGTCTCCGTCACCCACTGGTCTTTCAAGGAAATGAAAGAGGCCTTCGGGTGGGATCTCGACAGGTATCTCTTCTACGGCGGATATCCGGGTGCGGTGACACTGATTGGGGATTTTCCACGATGGCGAAATTACATCCAGGAATCGCTGATCGAAACGTCTGTTTCGCGGGATGTGCTGCTCATGACGCGGATCGATAAACCGGCCCTCTTGAGGCGCCTTTTTGAACTGGGTTGCAGCTATTCCGGCCAGGTCCTCTCATACCAGAAAATGCTTGGTCAGTTGCAGGATGCCGGAAATACGACGACCCTTGCACACTATCTGCGCCTGCTTTCCGGTGCGGGGCTCGTGACAGGTCTGTCGAAGTATTCAGGCCAGAAGGTTCGGCAGAGGGCATCCAGTCCTAAATTGCTTGCCTGCAATACTGCCCTGATGTCGGCAACAGCACACCTGGGCTATGACGAGGCAAGGCGGAATTCCGAGTGCTGGGGCCGGCTTGTCGAGACGGCGGTAGGGGCTTCATTGGTCAACGGTGTGATGGGACGGGATATTCATGTTTATTACTGGTCTGCGGGGAATGTCGAGGTTGACTACGTTCTGCAGCGGGGAAAGGACGTCGTGGCCATCGAGGTCAAAAGCGGGCGATTGAAAACAACCCTTTCCGGCATGACGGCCTTTTCGAAGGCAGTCAGATTGAGGAAAGCCCTTCTGGTCGGTGCCCAGGGAATTTCTCTGGAAGATTTCATGGAGACGGACCCTGCGGTCTGGTTCAAGTAATTCAATGTGATCTCATCTCTCTTTTTCTTCGCAATGCCTGAAGCCTGACCCATTCAAAACTCAAACTTCAAAATTGGCCGCCTTGACGGCGCCCCCGGCAGGGAATTATTTATTCATGGTTCGCCCCACTGGCGAGTTGGGCGCCCCGGTCGAAACTCAAAATTGCAGCGGGCTTTTCAGCCCGCTGATCCCGGGTCTTCGGCTGAAAACGTGCTTGACAGTTTATGAAAAGTCAATTAAAGTAGTCACATATCATGACCAATAAGGTGACCATATGAAAAGTACAACTGTAAGCATAGCTGAAGGGAAGAAGGGGTTCAGCCGCTTGATCCAGGATGCCGCCCGGAAAAAAGAGGAAATCATTGTGACAAAAAGGGGAAAACCCGTAGCGGTCATACTTTCTTACGATGATTATCAGCAGTCAAGGCGGCTGGAGGGCTACATGAAGGTGATGGAGGCACGTGAGGTGTTTGTCAGGTCAGGCATCCGTGCCGATGCTGTGTATAAGGAGACGCGAAAACAGCTGGAGAAGAGACCTTGAGAAAGGTGGTCGTAGACGCTAGCGTCGTGCTCAAATGGTTCCTTTATGACGAGGTTTACGGGGATAAAGCCCTGGGTTTGCTGACCAGGTTTGTCGCAGGGGACCTTCAGATCGTGGCCCCCTCTCTGGTGAGCTATGAGGTTATTAACGGGTTAATGAATGCCCAGAGGCGGGGGCGTATCAGCGAAGATAAAATTCAGACAGCCCTTTCCGGGTTTGTCAGCCTTGATATCGCCCTTGTCGAGGTTTCAGGGTTCTACACGAGGCTTGTCCATTTTTGTAAGACTTTTAACCGATCCGCCTATGATGCCAGTTATCTGGCCGTGGCGGAGAATGCAGGTGTCCCCCTGGTGACTGCGGATGAAGGTTTGTACAATAGTGTAAAGAAGCGACTCAACTGGGTAAAGTGGATAGGTGATATCTGAACCAGCCGCTCCCCGCTTATTTACAACTTTTGGAACTTAACACTAAAACTTCGACCCAAAATACATCTCTGTAATTCAAAACTCAAAACTCAAAATTGCAGAGGGCCTTTCTGCCCGTGCTCCCCACCAATCACTGTCCACCAACGTCAGGTTAAAAATGTTGAAATACAAGACCTGACCCCACTTTGTGCAAGAAGTTGAACCCTCGAACCAGTGTGACTATCCAGGATTTGCTGCAAGAGATCATAGATGACTTCCTTACCAACTATGGGAAGGCTGCAAGGAAAAGTGGCAATCTTCATTAAGAATTATTTTTCAGATAATGCAGTTGTTTACCAATGGTCAGACCCTGCAGTGGTATTTCAAAAGATCTCAAATGGGGGATCAAATATTTTCTGTATTTCTCTCCAGCCAGGATGATGAAGTGGTCTCTCTGGAGGTCAACCTTCCCTGATAACTGCCTGACAACCATGCCTGCCCATGCCTTGATTCTATCCACAGACATTTTATTCAGGGTCTCATCGTAAGGCTCTATTTCTTCATACAGACCCAGCACACCATGCTTTGCCGATAAAATGAAGATGTGGTCCGGCAATAGGCTCTTCGCATATTTCATGTTCAAGCGAAAGAGGTTGCTTACGTACAGGTCTTCTGCTTTAGCCCTTTGCCCCAATTTCTTTGAGACGCAGGAAATCAACACAACTTTAGCCATTTCAATCCCAAACCATTACCGAATCAATTTGGGGCAAACAGGATTCAAGGGGCAATCACCACAAAGGGGGTTACTTTTCAGACAATAATCCCTTCCAATCATCCAGGCGGGGAGATCCAGTTCCCCCGGATATTCTGGGTGCAACTTTCTCGCTGTCTCTATGATGGCTTTTTGCGTGTCCCGCTCTACCAGACCGGTCCTCAGAAAAAGACGCCTTACCATGACATCATTTGAAACATCAATCCCGCTCCACTCTCTGACTGGGATCCCGAGATCCCTGCCCAGAATATTGACCGCCATTGACGCCTTCTTTTGCCCAATTCCATCAAAGTCGAGAAATCTCTTCTCCAGCTCCTTTGCCTTGGGGTTGTCATTCCATATATTCGATGCTTCACCACCATATTCCTGTATCACTTTCTTTGCCGCGTTTACTATTCTCTCTCCGGTCGTTTTCCAGTAGCGATGGAGCTTTGTCGGATTGCTGAAATGAGTCTCTATTTCTTCGTCCTTAAGGCCTGCAATCCTGTTTATATCAAAGTGGCCGAGCCTCTTGCTCAACTCGTAGGGGTTGCTCCAGGCACGCTCAGCCTGGATATCCTGGTCGAAGATGACTCCGAAAAGGAAAGCGAGCGGGTTATTCCTCACAAATTTATCGGATTCCGCAACTCCAGTGAAAGGCAGTTGGTCGAGGGATTTTTTATTTTCCTGCCCAAATTCAAGGAGCTTTTTCTTGATTTCCTCTGCAGAGCCCAATGTATGTTTTGGCGGCGGGTCTTCCGGTTTCAATGGAGAACCGCAGCTTGAACAAAATTTGTCTTCAGATAAATTTAAATTCTCGCAGCCCCTGCACCTCATCAGCTTGGCCCCGCACTGGGTGCAGTATGTGGCCCCCTCTCTCGTTCTCTTCTTGCATGCGGGACAAATGAACATTTTTTTTGAGAGCGCAGGCGGCTTTATTTTCGCGTTCGTCCCAGAAAGGGTTGAGAGAGCCTTGTCTATCTTTAGAATCTCGGTTTCACTCATCCTGAGTGATTGGCACCTTGATTTCAGCTCACCCAGTATCTTGGAGGCTGGCTGATCGTCGATGTAACGGAAAAGCCCTGTTCCCCAATGTTTTTTATCTGGTGCATTGGGATTCTTATAAAAATCCCAGAATTTCAGATTTATGTTTGAGGGTACCTCAAACCCTTCTGCTGGGTCGCCCATCAGTATGGTTTCCTGTTTTTCACCTCCTGTGATCTTACTTATCTTGAAAAATCCGATAAATTTTCTCTCACCCTCTTCCATGTCAGGCTCGACAGTGGTCAAAAACACCAGCTTCCCTTCACCGGTGCCGTTAATATTTCTAGGCTTCTCGATGTTCTTGTGGTCCCAGCCCGCTCCATACATCCACTCTGAGAAAATGATGCTCTCATAGCAAGGCTCGTTGCCCCTTGATGGCACTCCTTCGTAGCCCCTGCACTTGGCCTTACTGCACCACACGCGCTTATGGCTCACGTTGTAATTGTAAGCCTCATTGCTGCAGACGCCGCGAAAGCCTGCGTCATTCCATGTGCATTTGAAGCATACGTTGAGATACTGCATCGTCTAACCTTGCAAATATTTATCTAATGGCTCCTGAACACCCATAATATCTTTCCTTGAAATTAGGGTTCATCAGCATCGATTCACGTAACTCAAACGTCTCGACACCGGGGACCACAATTTTATAGTAGCCTTCATCCATCGAATCGATTGCTATGAGCAGCCGGAGCCGCGAGATCAGACCCTCCTCAAATTCGAAGTATTTGGGCAGAAACTCACGGATGTATTTGGCCTGTAATTCGTTGTCCATATAGGCTCCACCGTAAGGCAGCCTGAAAAGTATCTTTGTGCGCGAATCTACCCTTGAATAATAGAATGCATAGCTGTTCACGCCATGACCCCAGAAACCTGTCAGGAAGTAACCCTTCGGGCATGATTTTATGAATCTTGAAATACTCCCTTGAACAACAAATGGTTCCTTTGATGCGCTTTTTGAACCAAACAACAGGGAATTCAGATATACCAACTCTTTTTCATCAATAGGCATTTTGGGAAGGGGTATCCCTATCGTCTCACGAAACATATCCTTCAACACCTTGATGTCCGGCTCTTTCATCGTTTCAAAAAAGTTCTATCTTATTTTTCTTATAAAGACATTTTATAGCCATCTATTCATCTCCTTCATATTCTTAAACTCGAAGAACAGAATTGGCTTTCGGGACAAACGAGACAATTTCTCAAAATACTTTTTTTGCATCTCTTTTACCCTGTCACGCGGCCCCTTGACTTCGCAGAAAAACCAATCGGAGAAATCAGGCGAGTACAAAAACAAATCAGGGCATTGTGTCCTGCCAAAACCATAATCCTTCCTGTTTATCATCAGATCGAGTAAATCGTCCGAAATAAGCCCTTTCCGATTTAGTTTATCTAGAATAGCTCGTTTGCGGGTTTCTTTGGAAAATTGGTATTTCTCAATTAAACT
>CAZVNP010000101.1:0-5662 GCA_964628285.1 uncultured Lentimicrobiaceae bacterium | reverse complement strand
TCCTGTGGCGCCGCAACGCGTGCAGGGAGAGACGATGGAGCCCCACGTCTCGCTGCCGATGGCAAAAGGAACCAGCCCTGCCGCCACAGCTGCCGCCGACCCCGCGGAGGAGCCGCTGGAGCCCTGTGTCAGATCCCAGGGGTTGCGTGTGACACCCCCGAACCATTCATCATCCATGGCCAGCTCGCCGAGGCTCAGCTTGGCCACCAGCACGGCGCCGGCCTCCTCCAGCTTGCGGGCGACAGTGGCTGTCTGGTCGATGAGCTGATCCTGGTAAGGTACCGAACCCCATGTGGTCTTATAACCTTTCACGGCTACCAGGTCTTTTAAGCCATAAGGGATGCCGTGAAGAGGGCTGCGGTACATACCCGCTGCTATCTCCTCGTCGGCTTTTGCCGCCTGCTGCAAGGCCAGATCTTCTGTCAGCATGATGACACAGTGCAGCGTGTCACCGTATTTTTTCAGGCGACCGAGAAAGAAACGCGTCAGCTCAACGGAGGTGATCTGATGCGTCCGGATGAGCACCGACAAATCAGCAACTGAATAAAAGGCCAGAGCAGCTTGATCAGCAGGCATTGTGACTGAAGCATTGAATTTCCAATCGATGAGTTTCTGCTCAGTAGGAATAACAAAACCCTCAGGTAACGGATCGAAGATCAACGCCGGCGGGACGCTGTTGTCAAGGCTGACCCGACGCATCTGACCGTAATATTTCAGTTGGTCTCTGAGGCCGTCCTGCATGGAATCGAGCTCGGCGTTGGTGAAGACAAGACCAAAAAGCTCTCCGGCCGACCGGATTGAATCACTCAGAATGACCGTTTCATGTTTGGACCTGGATTGGCATGACCAGGTCATAATTGCCGGGATAATGCTGAAAGCAATAAGCCAGGAAGTGGCGATATGGAGCATTCGTAATTGTTTCATATTATCAGAAATTTATCGAATTAAAGTTAGACAAAATTTAAAATTCCCTTGCACAAAATGATTTAAACTTGATTTAACAGCTTAAATAATGTGATAAGTCAAAAAGGAAGATAATTGTCACATTAAAATGTAAGAATTAATCCGGGTGTGAAACCTGTATCCTTGGTACTGCTAAAGTGGCATTTTGCATGCTCAATTTACTTCGGGATATATTCCTGTTATTAATTTTTTTTAATTTGGCAAGTTAACTTGCCGAATTTTATTAAATATAGCTGTCAATGTTTCTATAATTGAGATATACCCGAAATGACGAAGTCTTATTGGGATTCTGTAAGTGTTATATTTTCTGCCTTCTGAGGCTATATTTAAATATCATTAAGATATCCCGCTTCATTTGGCAGGAATAGTTGTCACAGTCATGGAATTACAAATGCCATTGAAAATGTCCCTTCAGGGACAACATATTGGTAGAAAATGGGAGGCCTCTAAAATATTCAGAGTCCCGTCAGGGACGAAATATAAACTATCAGGCCAGGATCAAATGATCCACATTTAAATGATATTCCGTCCCTGACAGGACTTCAATGATTGTTGGGTATCAGTTTTCTACCAAGATCCCGTCCCGAGCGGGACGGTGAAGATCACACAAAACAATGATTAAAATGTTTTTAGAGTATGTACCGATAAGAGCCGGGCATCTTTCAGTAGAACCGACGTTATTGTAAGACACCAGAATGGATGGCTGATGGTTATAAATGTAAGGATAGACCGTTATCTCTGACCTGAAGCCGGGGAATGCAACGGGCTTAAAAAGAAAATCAAGCCGGTGGTTGAACACCATCAACCAGGCACTGTAATCATTTTGAATAATCTGAAACTGCCATCCAGTTTATCAAAACAACTCAGAAAGATCGAATCACCCACCTGTGAAAAAACATAGATCTCTTTGTTTAAATCGTCATTATAATCCCCAAAATAAAGTCGTTCATTAATATCATTCGGGAAGCTCCCCGGTAAATTCCATTGATCATAGATCCCACCATCCGGATCAAAGACCTGGATAGCTGATATTCCACTTGGATCTTTATAGGTCATAATCCTTTCAGTAAAATGATCGTTATTGAGATCACTGAAAAAAAAACGTGCTTGATGAAGCCGAAAATGATCCTGATTCGAGTATTTCGATCTTATAATGATCAAATATGGGAGGTAGGAAGATGATGATGACAACACTGATAATCAATGCTATAAACCAGGATGACAACAATATGCTCTGAATTCTGGCCAACACGAAGGATTACAGGGTTACACGGTTAAAGTTAATGAAAAAGTAAATTTAAGGACACAAAATATCTGGTTCATGGTATTTTTATTGAGACTTTGACTTTTCGGGATAAAAATATTTGATCGTTCTCTTGCATCCGGCATCTTTCAAGTGTAATTTTATTGTCCCACAATTAATTACCCTAACTTTAATTCCTGAGGCATGAAAACATTCGGCAGAGTTATCCTGATCATCATTCTTGTCATCATTGTAGTTGTGGCAGGGATTATAGGTTACATCAAGCTTTTCAAGCCCAATGTCGGTGCTGCACCCGATCTGAAGATTGAACCGACTACCGCGATGATTGACCGCGGCTCTTACTTAGCCAATCACAATGCCGGATGCATCGACTGCCATTCCATCCGGGATCTGACACTGTTTGCGGGGCCGGCCAAGGAGGGCACCACCGGTGGAGGGGGTGAAATCTTCGATCATCATTTTGGTTTGCCCGGCACCATTATCTCCAAGAACATCACCCCCGACGACAGCACCGGCATCGGCAAATGGACAAAAGAAATTTTCCTCGCCCGGTTTGTCGTGTTCTCCGATACGGTGTTTAAACCTTTCCCCGTCGAGCCCAATGCATTCAACACCGTCATGCCCTGGATATGGTTTTCGGGAATGACCAAGGAGAATCTGGGGGATTTGTTCGATTATCTGTATTCACTCAAACCCATTGCCAATAAAGTGGTGCGCTTCACTGCCGGTGTGGAAGAAAAAAAACAATAATAATAACACTTACATGAAGTATCTTAAGCTTTTTTTTATCATGATTGCCATGATTCTCTCATCGTGTAGTTCAAACAGAAATCTGCCCCTTGAGACGGTCGGGAATGTCGACCTCACAAAATACTCAGGCCGGTGGTATGAGATAGCCCGCTATCCCGTCCGTTTTGAAAAGGGATGCCGCTGTGTGACGGCGCAATATGCCCTGTCACCGAAAGGGCATGTCATCGTCACAAACCGTTGTCTCAGAGCCAACGGCACCTGGTCATCCATCCGTGGCAAGGCTTTCACCGTTAAAAATTCAGGTAATGCCAAACTGAAAGTTCAGTTCTTCTGGCCTTTCCGTGGTAATTACTGGATCATCGACCTGGCCGATGATTATTCCTATGCCGTGGTGAGCGCCCCAGGCAGAAAGTATCTGTGGATTCTCAGCCGCACCAAAACCATCTCACCGGATGTGTACGATTCAATTATGGAGAAGCTGTCAGCGAAGGGTTTTGATCTCATCAAACCGGAGAAGACAGATCAGACGTGCGCTGAATGAGAAAGGCAGCGTCATACTATTTCTTGTTTATTCTTTATATTTCTGGAGATTCAAGAAGCCTTTTATTTAACCGCCATGCGCGCAAAGATTACATAATGGGCGTCAAGGGCTGCTAACTGGGTTGGCTTGTTTATAAGGATATCCCTATAATACAATCAATTTTCTCAGGATAAGATCATCGCCTCTCTCCAGCCGGACGATATAAACACCGGCTTTCAGAGATGAAACACCCTTTTCAAATTGACAGACGCCCTCTTCGTGCATCCCTGAAAACAGCTCCATCACCTCCCTACCGGTCATATCACAAATAGTCAGAGCAATGTGAGTGTTTTGAAAAAGAACGATCCGAATATTTATCTTTCCGGAAGCGGGATTAGGAAAGATATTTAATATCCCGGTCATCGCAGAACCTGCTTCATGATTGTTCACCCCTGCCGGCGAATTGGTATTGTAAAAGATATAATTCCCGACATTCGAATCCCAGTTGGAGATCACGATATCGCCATCGAGGCAGTAGTGGTATTTCACGATGACCTGATCGCCCAGGAACAGGAGCACTTTCAGAAAGACGAGATTCCGTCCGGGTAAGGTCTTATAATTGACCTGTGTGAGGAGGACGCCGTTCACCTGTACCTCCTCGACATCTTCGATGACCTCATGGCTGAGGGTGACCATGACCGCTTCGGGTTTATCTATGCTAACGGTATCGATGGCCTCGATGAGATTATCTTTCGCCAGGTCGGCCATCTGTATCGCCTCGACCACCGAAGTTGTGGCGGAGGTGTAGGCGGGAGTTGTCTCAAAATCCTGGCCGTTGCCGGCGAGTATCTGCATGGGCAGCCACCATCCGCCATAGATGAGGTCGAGGGTGTCGTCGCGGGTCACGTCGGCGAGGAAGATGCCGGAGCCATAACCCACCGGCGCCGAGGTCCACGATGCCGCCGAGGAGGAAGGGAACGGTAATGTAAAAGTATACTGCCGTATCTTACCGTCGCCGCCGATCTGGTTGTTGCCGGTCATCAGGAGACAGGGCAGCCGGCCGGGTTGCATCCGTCCCGTCACGACCGAGTTCATGAAATTGCTGGTTTCGGATGAAGTCCAGGCCGGTTGAGGCTGTATAAGGCCTGCCTCGCTGGCCAGATAAATGTAATTGCTGCCGCCCTCGCACACGAACACCACATCGGCGAAGCCGTTATCGTCCATGTCGTTGATATCCACGTCGAGGGCGCCCATGGTCACCGACGACTCCCAATAGCTTTGGTTGCTGAAGACACCATAGTTATTGAAATATATGCGTCCGGGTTTCTTCAGGCCGCTATAAGGTTCGCCGCAGGCCACGGCCAGGTCAAGGTAACCATCGCCATTGACATCGCCTAGGGCACAGCTGAAGGTGTAAAGCTCATCCGACTCAAAAGAGGGGGTGGATTCAAGCTGCCCCCCGATGTTATAATAGACCTTCACTTTGCCGGGATGTCCGAAGCCATCGGGACCGAGGTACACCGAGACGGCGGCGTCAAGCCATCCGTCGTTATTGACATCACCAAGGGCCAGGTGACCGTGGTAATCAATGTCGTCCGACTGCCATTCCGGCAACAGGGGGAAGGTGCCGTCCCCGTTGTTGTAATAAACTACCACATGCTGGCGCTCGATGTCATTGCCGTTGGCCACCACGATGTCCTTCCAGCCGTCGCCGTTGATATCGCCCAGGCCAAGACCCGTCGAGACGGCACCTGCCGGTGTCGACTCCCAGTCAGGGATATCGTGATATGGTATAACCTGAGCGAAGGTGGAAAGGGGGATAATCAGAAAGAGTAAGAAAAAATGCTTCATGGGAATAATGGTTCAATTGTTCAAAATTGTTATTTCTAAAACCTCACCCCAACCCCTCTCCTAAAGGAGAGGGACTATTGGTGGTACCCCCCTTCTCCTTCAGGAGAAGGGGTTGGGGGATGAGGTGCATGACTGCAAACCTCCAAACAGCCTATCCCCCAATCTCTCTCAGCCTCCGCTCCATCTCCTCCAACTTTTCCTGCAAAATGGTCAGTTCGGATGACTCATTTTTAGTTAGTTTCATTCTCTTCTCTTTAGATTCCAGGTCGATGATTTTCATGGAGATGACGTAACGTTCGTGCCTGAGTTTGTCG
>CAZVNP010000100.1:0-5830 GCA_964628285.1 uncultured Lentimicrobiaceae bacterium | reverse complement strand
GCCAAACACGAAAGCACCAGCCACGGCGACGGATTTTACGAACACGACCTCTTCACCCGCGAAGCACCCGTCATCACCCTCACCCTGGGGTATAAGATCAACAATTACAAGAATCAGCCTGAGAAGATGAATAACAGCGAGGAGCAGGCGCCGGAGGAGGAATTTAATTTCTAGCCCCCTACCCCGGCCCTTCCCCCACATCGGGGGAAGGGAGATATGAGCTGCGAGCCGTTTGAGGGAGGTCTACAGGTCGGCAGGTCTTCGGGTCTACAGGTCTACTGGTGATTGTTTTTAATTACAAGCAATTATGGAAAATTGAAGATGCATTTGGTGAATTGAAAGGCAGTCTCAAATCGCAAACCATCTGGGTGAGAACAGATATCCCGGAAAATGCTCAGAATCTATTGAAAGCTCTTAACATGAGAATACCGCCTAAAATATTATAGAAAATCAAAAATGTAATGGTACAAACCGCGTGGAATGCTATTACTACGTTGTAAATAAGTTAATTACAAAAATCAAGTGTCAAAGTCGGGATTTAGCATGTAGCGTGTAGCACATAACAATTATCATTTTTGGAGAGCTACTAAGTAAATGATAAATGTTAAATGTCAAAGGCGAAATAATAAATGTACTCTGGTATTAGCTGATTATAAAGGATATCTGCACAGGATTATTCCTGCTGAAGATTTCAAAGTTATTCCGTCTTTTCCGTTTTTTTCAGGATTTTTGCCCTTTCCCCGACAAGTTCGAAAGTATCCCAAAACTGCCCGGCACCCTGATCGAACTGTGACTGCTGCTCCTCAGATGCTTCCCCAATAAGCATACCGGTCGACTCTTTAAATTGTTCTTCAAGCTTACCTGTAAAATCCTCTCTTGTATAGGGTGTTCCTTCCAACGCTTCAGCATATATCCAAAACGACTGTTGTATCACGGTTTCCGATTCACGTTCAGGTTTACCGGAAAACGGAGTTATTATTTTTTGTTCATCCGACAATGAAATGTATGCATCCTCTATGCGTTCGATGGCATCGAACAGCAAAGGTGCAGCCATTTCAGGAAAACTATCGATATCGATTTTATAAGGGAAAGGTGTTTCAGATCCTGGATATGTAAGCACCATACCGTCTTCAGGTTTTGGTTTGAAGGGCCTAAAAATCGTCGTGTCGATACCGGTATAGCCGGGAAGCGGGACAGGACCCATATTTTGAGGGTTTACCCAAATGTCAATGCCAGGCATATCATCCGAATTGCTAACCGGAGGTAAATTAATATCCGTGCAATACCCGTACAGAGCTACCATAATGGTATCGCCGCTGTCGACCGTAACATCCTGAGGGTGTGGAACAATGTAGCCCTGGAATTGCCCGGTGGAAGGGATCATATATGGACCAATTACAGCATACAAAGGATTATCAGTCGGATTAATCACGGTAAGAGTTGCTATATGGCCTGTTGTCATTCCGGTTCCTGATGCCTTTATCAGCAGATCGCCCACCTGATTCATATCCTCTTCTTCCTTAAATATAAACTTCAGGCTAAGTGTATCGTTTTCATCAACCTCGTCGGGTTCAAGCAATGTTTTGACCGCAAGAATATATTCGACACCTTTTTTCACCAGGCATGGTTCAAAGCTTACCCTGGCCGACTGCCCCGGTGGTAAGTCCGCAACGAACCGCCTGTTATGAAAACCGGTAAAATCGGTAATACCGGTTTTATAATCCTTAATAATCTGCTTCTTTTCTGAAAGAAGAATGGTATTTAAACTTCCGGCATTTTCGGGTGTAACAATAAATGCATCCACAGGAAAACTTACAGTTTCTTCGCCCACATTTGTAAGAATAATTTCGGGTGTCACTGTTGATACCAGCGAGAGCTCAGGCCTAGTTATGTAATTTAACGATACATCGACAGAATACGGTCGTACGAAATCATGATGTACTATCCTTGCATTCCTGCCGGTTGGCGTATCATCCGGATTTAGAGGCATAATTAGGTCAATCCAGATATTCTGGCATTTCTTGACATTTCTTAATCGTGTTCTTTCTGCTTGCGGTATATTGATATTTCTGTAAGTGCCATATCGTGCAAGCCAATTGGGTATATTTTGCCCTTCCCTGTTAACCAAATCGAGCAATGTTATACTCATATTTCCGGATTCAGGATTATAACCATCTACATGCACTTTTACCCTAAAGGAAGGAGTACAAGGCCTCACAGGGCCATTAGCCGTAACATCATCTCCCGAATCGCTCCTCCCGGTTCCGTCGTTATCAAATTCTCCAGCCCTGCCGCCGCAAGCCGGATCGTTGACCGTTACATCCTGGCATATCCAGGTGCATCTTTGAAGCGATTGCCCCTCTATTTGCTCACGGGTAACATTCATTCTAACATTGCGGCAGAACTGCCACGTGGGTGATGCAATATGAACCTGTCCACCTCCTTCAATATGTGCCAGGATTGTTTCGTGTGGAGCATCAGTCCGCGTTACCGGGCCTGTAAAATTCACATCTTCGTCCGGGCGGCCGAAAGTTGCATTTCCCGAAATCCAATCGCAATGCTTCAGCCCGTCGGGATATGAATTTTCGCCAAGGTAAATATAACCGGTCCGCCCCCTCAGCCATTCGGGTTGGTAATAAGTCACACGTACTCTTGTCCTGCCATTACGTGTTTCAGGCCTGCCTTCCACATGTGCCACTACTTCATGTTCTCCTTTAACCCAGCCCTGAGGGGTTTGCCTTCCCAGGAAAGTTGTTGGAATTTTTTCTCTGGCGCTCCTGTTTGCAATTTCAACAGCTTCAACCATGCTTGTGCCTCTTCCGACAGCAGCCATATCTTCATTAAAACCTTTCATCCAGTCACCTTCATCTGTGAATGTTCTTTCATCTTCATAATATGTGTTGGAATAACTACATTCATTGGAGGCACAACTGGTCAAAACCGATTTGATATGCTCTCCTTCCGTCAGTTCATCAATCATCGAACCGCTATGGCATGCGAAAATCACTACGTTTATTTTACAGCAACAGGCAATGGCCGCAGCTTCGAGTGCATCCCTCAATTCATCCGCTGTCAGCTCACGTTGGCTGCTACCCCTGCCTTTTGAGAAAATAAACTTATTGTTTGTGCCATGTCCCATCATGAATATAGTTATTTTATCACCACAGTCGCATTTGATATTTCTCAGTGCCGCGAGCAAGGCTGCCTTTGTATCGACAGTTTGCCGGACACTCGCGGGATCGATCCTACCCATTTGATTGCTTGCCTCCCGCAACCTTTCATCGATCATTCTGTCCATATCGCTGTCTTTTCCTCCGTTATAACTACCATCCACAAAAATTCCGTAGTTTGTTGCAGATAAAACGATATATATTATTAAGAAAAATACGATCAGGAATATTCTGTGTAACAAAATAATTTTCTTCATCACGTTATTATTTTATGGTTAATGCACATGTACATCTGAATAAATAATCAAATCCATATCCCGCAGTTCTGCATCACTTGTAAAAAGGTCATTACCATTAAGCAGGGGCCACCACTTTTGATTTTCAACCTCGTACTTCCCGGTTAATACATCAATGTATACGAAACGTGTCGGATGTTCGTAAAATGCCTGAGGTGAATCATTTATGAAAGCAAACCAGGTGTTCCGGGTTATTATTCTTTCCTTACCGTCAAGAAATGGTTTAATGACATCGCCACTTTTTAGCGGCACTTTCACAAGGAATGCAGTTACGTCGTGATCGAGGGTAGCAGGGACAATAATTCTGTTAAGGATAATTCTGACGGCATCTTCCCTCGTAGTTTCTTTATTACCAACAGAAACAAAGTTACCATTGCTGTGGTCGGAATACTGAATTATGTTGTAATTAAACCCGCTGCAAATAATAAACAGAGTTAGTATTACAGCAATTTTTAGCAAAGAGTTTCTTTTCATTTTTTTTGATTTAGTTATTATTCTTGAAAATTTTAGCTTCGACGCCAATCAATGAAACAGTATTCCAGAAATCCGAAATATCCGATTCTTCTGTGAGGTTTAACCTTTTTTCGAATTCGGCTTTTTCAATATTTGCTCCTGTCAGTTCGTTGATATATTGCCAAAAGACATGCTGGATCAATTCTTCCTTTTCTTTTTGGTAGTTGTTGTGGAAACATGTAGAAATTTTACCATACCCTAAAAGTTTCTCATATGTTTCAATAATCAGTTGTAACGCGGAAACCAATGTCCGTGAACCTATTTCTGTATATATATCAAAACCGGTCTTACCAGTAATTTGAACATCGGTACCCGGAACAGTTATCCTCTGAGAACTCACTAAATCAGTTTCGGGATTCATTAATTCCCGGTCTTGAAAATACCCGACAATATCGTCCATAGTGCCTGTATTTTCCACTTCAATCCAATTTACAGGTGTTATTATTTCTGAACCGGTTGCAGGCGGAGGTTTCAAAAAATCGTTACAATACCCTTCCAGGATGGTTTCCCTGCTGGATTGGTCTGGCAATTCGAAAATTTCTTCACCTGGTATGGTAAAACTCTGCCCTTTCGCTTCCGAAGGAATAATACACGGATTGAGCTTAAGTTTTAAATATTTATCAGTAGGATTTCGAAACGTTATACAGGCTATATTTCCCGATTTAATGCCGGTTGCACGAGCATCTTCAATATATTGAAGGGCATTTATAAATTCGCCTGATGTATCTATTGGTTCAGGTATAAATAAATTTGTTTCAATAGTAAAATCTCCTG
This sequence comes from uncultured Lentimicrobiaceae bacterium, assembly GCA_964628285.1. GTDB lineage: Bacteria > Bacteroidota > Bacteroidia > Bacteroidales > JAGONC01 > JAPLDP01. The sequence goes on along the minus strand of CAZVNP010000100.1, from coordinate 1,077 downwards.
TTCTTACGCTTTGAATATCAAATTTTTTTGACCACTCGCCTATCGAGGACACCATTTCAGGTATAATTTCAAAAAACTGGTTTTCACCGCCATTTAATGTAACTGTTTCAACTGAAATATTCTTTACATTTAGCAATATAGGTTCTTTAAGATCTTCCGAAGTAAAAACCTTTACATCCAGAAAAGTCGATTCTCCCCTGTAGAGCGACAAACGGCCTGCATTTAAGGTATAATATACCAGGCAGATGTCCTCCGAAACAGTTTGTCCGCCATACTCCAGTTTCAGATTCTTTTTCCCGGCTTCGTTTTTATCAACGCGGAAATAAAGTTCATGTTCGTTGCCAGCAATTATATCGGCAGGTTGCCCGTCAAGACTAAGTTCGGCTTTGGTAATATCTCCGGGGAAGTTCCCCGAAATCTTTTCATAATAACCGACGCGGAGCGTTTTAGGTATGACTAATTCATTTTCCGAAATGGGTGGAGCAAGCTCAAGGATTTCTTCCTTAATTACTTTACCAACCGCATTTATGATTATGAACGGGATTTCCGTTGAATCGGGTAACTCGGCAATGAAATACCCATTGTGTAAAGTGAGATTTTTCCCTATCTTAAAAATATATTTCCCGAAATTTGAAATCTGAGCCTGCCTTTTTTGGGGTTTGTCTGATTCAGGCTTAAAAGCTACTATGCCCGATACCGTTTTCCCCCCTGGCATATGTGCTGTACGTTCTATAATAATGGTACCATCGTTCGTACTGATTTCTTCTTTTATCACATCCAAAGTGGTTTTTTCACCTTGTGGCGATGCCCCGATAAATGTGAATACGAGAACAATGGCACTAAAAAATTTAATTGAGCTCATAATTCTGGTAATTGACTCATTAGCGACTGGGTGTAATCATAAAAATGCTTCAATTCCTAATCATTCCCGCTATTGTCAGGATCACGAAACATGCAAATCTTAATTAGGTTTCACTTTAAATTTCTGTTGCATTGGAATTTTAATCTGAGTTGCTCAAATATAGTTTAATAAATCAAAATATGCAAATTATATTAGCAAAAAGGACAGTGAGGAAG
>CAZVNP010000099.1:0-5944 GCA_964628285.1 uncultured Lentimicrobiaceae bacterium | reverse complement strand
TTTCATCTTTTTAGGTATTTGTTTATATTTACACACGCCTCGTGGCGCACCGGATGACACGGATTCAACGCCCGCCCGAACGACTGATGTCGTTCAGTCGGGCGGGGATTTACGCGGATTTTAATAAAAAAGAATCAATAATTTTGATAAAATAATTTTGATGCCGCTATAACGTAATCCGTGATAATCCGTATAATCCGCGTCATCCGCGTTCTATAAACTCAAGTTGACTAACGAACCTGATTAAATAACCAGGAAACGGAATGTCCTTATGACCCCATCATGTGTCTTAACCGTCACCAGGTAAAGGCCGCGCGGCAGAGATCCTGTATCAAAGGTATACGATTTCACGCCGGGAGTTGAAATATTCCTGACTTCCAACCCTTCGGCGGTCATGATACGTATCTCTTTAATGGGATAAGCGGAACTGATCTCCACAGGATTTCCACGCTGCACCGGGTTAGGTCCTATGGTTATGTCATCCGGCATTGGTGTCTCCCCTATCCCTACCGTATTGACGTAACAGTCGGGTTCGAATGGATCCTTATAGAACAGGGTGTCATCTTCAAAAAAGCAGATGAGTTTACAATAGAGATCGAAGATGCATTCGTACATTCCTGACTGGACCGGCCCGAAGTAACTGCCCATCCCTTCAACCCAGTATTCTTCGCTTCCCCAGGTGTTAAAGACCCACCGCTTCAGCGGTATTCCTGAAATATACACGGTATCAATATTCTGAACGGTCATCTCCTTTTCATAACAATAGAGATTTGTTATGGTGGTGGATTCACCCACCTGAAGGTTAAAATCATACAGGAGCCCTTCGGACTCAGTATAGTTTTTATAATAGACCCGGTTCGAATCCTCCCTGATGTAACCGATGACATACCATGTGTTGGTGAGTGAGTCTTCCGTGCTCCGGAAGGTCTTGTAAGTAATGCCATTAAGAACGGTGTCGTTGCCTATTTTATAAATTTCCGTGTGCGTGACACCGAAATTGACCTCCTGCCTGACATTCCATTGTTTGCCGGGATTGACAAAATTCTGACTGCACAGTGACGCGGTCACCGCAACCAATAAGAGGGTAAATAACAATTTTTTCATAAAAATAATTTTTGAAGATTCTGATCTATGGTTACGAAATGACGGTGTATGGCTTTCCGGTTAAATGGCTATTCCTTGATTATTTTCCGTATCCCGGCCTCTGTTCCGCTTATGATCCTGACTAAGTATATGCCTCTTTTCAGGGCACTGACGTCGATCTTCGTCCGCCTTTCACTGATGGATATTCGTATTATCTCCTGTCCGGTCAAATCACAAACCGAAAGGATACCTTTTCCCTTCACACCTTTGTCTATGACCATATCATGGTGAACGGGATTAGGGTACACGGTAAAAAAGCACGGTTGACGGGAAAGGTCGTTCATCCCGACAAATACCTCATCTCCGCAAACGGTGCCGTCCTTTTTAAAATAGATGATGCGATAGCTGCGGTCATATTCGTATGGCGGTGAGAAGATGCTGCTCTCGTCACGATACAAACCCAGCCCGCACACATAGACGGACTGTTCCGTGGGCGGCGGACCGGGAATGTCATACGTCCCCCAGCAATTGTCGGCCAGGCAATAGATCAGGTATTCCGGAACCAAGCGGTAGGTCCATAGATCCAATCCGCAATAGCCGGCTTTATACAATTTTTTGATCACCAGACTGATCGATTGATCAATGTCGTCAAAAGGGATGACAGCCAGGATGTCATCCTTTCTGTAACGCAGGGTGATGGTATCGGTTTCCTGGGTGGATGAGCCTGCCTCGAAGGTGTTCCTGACCACTGTGTAAATGATGGAATCAGGTGTGTCGTCACGTTCCAGAAAATGATGTTTGATGTAGCGCTGATAGTTGTCTTCGGGAGGCCCTCCGGGGTAAGAATAATAATCCGAGTATTGTATCTCGTCACCCGGCTGATGATCGTAAAGCATGGCAGCGGTCAGTTTTGTCAGTCCTGCTTCGGGTGACAGATTGCCGATGAGATGAAGCGGCTGCAAGACCTGAGGGAAGACATCGACCCTGAAGAAATCAACGAGGCCCATCATCTTTCCGATGACGATCATCGGATCATCCGGCGGCGAAGAAACCGTATGGCCGTCAACATTGGTGTGTACCATCCGGAAGACCATCGCCGAATCGGCAAGCCCCAGAACGGTCATGGTGTCGGTGCCTTCGGAGACCATGTAAAAAGTCTGGGCATCATCCTGGTAAATAACGGATGAATCACCCGGGAGAAGCGTGAAATCAAAATGCAGCGTGTCGCCCTGACCGGTGAAAAAAAGGTAATGACCGGCGTTATCCGATATGACCTGAAAACCCAGCCATGACGGTTTATTCTGCTGGGTGCAAAAAGGCCCGCCCCAAAACTGGCAATTTTCGGATTCGATCTCGGCGCCCAGGCCGGCATGGTTGAAATAGACCGAATCGCCACCCATGGCGATGACCGAGTCAAAGGCCATGCTGTAAGTGGAATCGGTCAGAGGATCACCCGCAAAGAGTTTGCAGGAACCGGCATCAAACAGCTTGTAATTCTGCGCCCGGATAAGAAACGGCAGGAAGATGAAAATGAGGGTACAAATTTTTCTCATGGGATATTTTTGCTAAAAATATAAAAAAATTGCGATCCGTTCAAATATTTTTTATAATTTGTTATGAATTTTACATTCCACAATTACCCGTCACCATAATAATTTTCATGAAAAGCTATCCGGAGGAAACAGCGGATTATGACTTGTCATCAATCAGAACATCATACCAAGAGGTGTATTATAAAAGAATGACATTCATAACCGGTGCTCTGCGCTCTCTGCGCTTCCTCTGCGTTCTTTGCGGTTATTAATCAAATGGATCTATCGTGAAAAAAATTGTATGAGTGACTGATAAATAGTCATTTTAATTATTAGTACCGGAAAAAAAACGGTTTGAAAACGCAAAGGGGCGCAGAGAGCGCGGAGGAGTTCATGCGGTGGTTCTATCAGATATCAAGTTTGAAACAGTTAACCACCGGAACTTACTTCTTGAAATTCCAGATAATCATAGGGAGTGACCTTTTATTGTTGACATTCCACAGAAGACTGACCGAGAGTCCGTTAAAGGAGACTCCGTCTATTCATGATACAATATGGAAGATGTAAACCGAATATGATCATCAGGTGCCAAACATGTCCCGATACAGGTGGCACCTGATAACCAGACAGAACATGACAAGGCTTTCCTGCACGATAGCAGTCGCATCATTTAAATCAGGTTGTTTGTTGTGCGGCAGGCTGTGGCTTTCCCGCAGGTCCCTTGTATTCTGCCTTGCCCAATCCAAGGATAGGATAAAATATAATGGATAAAAATATCAGGCCGACCGTAAACCCTGCATTCTTGCCAAAGCTCAATGAGAGTAAATTGGTCACCCAGATGCAGAAGATAATGTCCACGACCGGAATAATCATCAGGAAGATCCACCACCAGGGCTTGCCGACGATCTGCAGGAGGACGATGATATTGTAAATGGGAATGATACAGGCCCAGCCCGGTTTGCCGGCTTTGGTATAGATCTTCCATAACGACACAATAATAAGGACGAAAATGGCCAGATAAAGAATAATAAGTGCACCCATGGTATGTTAATTTTAATTGGTCCTACTCGTATGGCTTTTCGGATTCCGCCCCGTTTATTATAGTGGTTTCCGGTGTCCACTCCAAATATTTACATGTTAAAAACTTCGTACCGTGGACCCTTTATGAGAACAGGGCCGTATGATGATTTGCATGGTTATCTTCCTCCTGAAATTCTATGTGCAATATACAAAAATATCAAGAGATAAAAGGAAAAAATATCTATTGTGACCTATTGTGTCTACGTATTAAACATTTTTCACCACAACAGGCATATAGGGCACAGTAGTAAAAGCGAATAGCGAGGAGCGAATAGCGAAAGAAGGTGATAGCGGTCATTATCCCATATATTAACCAATATAAAATTGCCTTTATGATCGGTTTGATTTTATCGGGATTTTCGGGAGATAATTGTCCAATGCTCTTAATCATTCTGACAAAGCCGGCTGGAGTCACATGGAAGGTTTACGCATCAGGCGTGGCATTCTTTTTCACCAGGAAGGGAATGTTTTTAAAAGCCAGAAGCATCAACTCAAGAAAATTCTTTTGCGACAGCTTTTCATCACTCCTCAGCTGGAATGCCCCGATGACAGAAAACAGCAACATCGTGCCGACAATGATAACAGGCAAGGTGTAAAAAGGCAACAACTTGGCTATGACGACAATCGCCGCAATGATAATAATGAATAGGGCCAGGTAGAACGAACCTGAGATCCACGGCGATTGCTTCCTGCCTGAGTTAATGATATCGCCACGTTCCGTAACATTGATTTTTCCTATCTTTCCTTGATCCTGAACGTTAATTTTTGTTCCCATTTTTTATAATATTTCCATTCTCGGTGACATTTAATTCATGTATCTCCCCGCCGGTCACGTTTATCGTTACCCCTTTATGGACAATCTGTTCGACATTGCTCGTGACATATCTGTTTTTAAGAGGTGTCAGTGTTTCGATATACGATTCCAGTTCACCGGGGCGGGCCGTTTCTTCAGCTTTCAGAGCCACATCGATAATGTCGTTTTGATCGATCCCATACCTGATTTCTTTTAACAGCTTGCTGGAATGCTTCTCAAGGTAGGTGCCTATTCTGGCAATCTTCTCATCTGTATTGATCAGTTCATTTCCTTTCCTCTGCAGTAAATTCAAGACTTTTCTCAGCGTTTCCTTCTCGGCATTGATTCTCAGAAGATTCAACCTTAAATTACGGACAAAATCCTCTTCATAGTTAAGGAAATCGACAATTTTAATGATCCATGTCCGTATTTTCTTGTCACCGGCCAGATTAGCCCAGTAATGATGGAGTTCAACCCGTGCATCAGTATATTCCTTGATTTTTTTCGTGTACTTAGGAAGCTGCATGGTGTTATCCTCATCGACGCATTCTATGACGCATACCGGTTCCCCTGCCGCTGTCCACCATTTTTCAATTTTGTTGTTCGCTATTCCGGCATAGCTGCTGGTTGAATACAGATAGAGTTCGGCCAGTGGCCGTGCACAATGGCTGATTTCGGACAACACATTTTCTCCCAAAGGATTTCTGATATGCACCTTAAGTTTGCAATATTCCGATAAGAGAAATTCAAAATAGTTTTTCGTCTCCGATATTTTAGTCAGATATTCCTCAAAATCATTAGACACACCTATTTCAAACTTCACCATAAAATTCCCGTTCGAATTAATGCGTCTGAAAGCACCTGTTGTCTTTAAGAATGTGCGTTCGTCAAATTTAATTCTGTGTTTCTCCAAATCGATGTGCTGAATGGCCTTTTTTGCGGTACAGAACTTATGTTCACCGCTCCAGCTGGTGGTCCCTCCCTTTAATCGTCTCTTTGTAATACCGATATATTTCATCATGTTTTCATCCTCCGGAACAGGCCATGAAGGCATTGGAAGCCTGTAATTATTATCTATCAGGGGCCGGAAATCAATGACGGGATGTTGAAATACCAACAACATATACGGGGATATTAAAAAAATGAGGCTGGCGATGACACGCTTCCCCTCATTCCACGGAATACCAGTCCGCGGCAATAACTATAATCTTATAGTTATTAATTCACCACAATAATAGTAAAAAAATCAGCATTTTCCAAATTTTTTATGTGACAACATACCAAATATAGAATTGCCGGTTCTTTTCAATAGGTGTTAATTTCATTCGATGATAGCGATAAGAAAATAATAAAGGATAACCATTGCATATCTGATGATTAATCAACTTGCATCATATCTGTCAATACCACCAGGGCCATGAGGGCACTCAGGATTAGCGAATAGCGAGGAGCGAAT
>CAZVNP010000098.1:0-5947 GCA_964628285.1 uncultured Lentimicrobiaceae bacterium | reverse complement strand
TAAAGAAATATGATCTTGCTATTAATGATTTCAATAAAACCGTTGAATTATCACCTAACTTTGTTTATGCTTATTTACAAAGAGGGAATACTTATTATTTGATCGGTAATTATACACTTGCCGTTCAAGATTATTCAATGTATTTGCGCTACAACTCGCCTGATCCGATCGTCTTTCTGAACAGGGCAAGGGCTTATTATCAATTATTTCAGTATAATAATGCTATTCAGGATCTTAATCATTATATTAAAATCAAACCGAATGATTCAAATGGCTATTATGTTCTCGGCATCGTCTATTACGATATTCAAGACTTGAATAAATCTTATAAACTCCTTCTTAAAGCCCTTCATATGGGTTATAGTGTACCTCCGAAACTGCTTGAGGAATTAAAAGCCAAGTTAAATTTATAATAATATTTCAGTTTAAACATTATTTTAATTGATTTAATGATAATAGAAATTCTATCCATGACATAACTTAAGCTTAAAGCTATATTTCATTCTATAAGCGGAGAAAGAGGGATTCGAACCCCCGGTCCCACGTAAGCAGGACAACTGATTTCGAGTCAGTCCCGTTCGACCACTCCGGCATTTCTCCGGAGCAAAAGTAAAAAAAATCTGAAGTAAAGCGTTGATCGGGCTGTGAAAAACACTGAAAATAGCAGCCTGGCTACAGGAAAACCATCTCATCACGCTCCATGATCTTCTCACAATAATGACACAGGAGTTTCAGGTCTTTCTTATCGACGACATGAAACCTCGTGGATATTTTTTCATGATTGGTGATGCAAAGAGGATTGAAACATTTCACAATTTGCTGTATCTCATCGGGGATTTCGACTTTTTTCTTTTCAATGATCTGGTAATTTTTAATGACCGTCAGCGTGGCAGTCGGTGCGACTAAGGCTATTTTATTGATCTCTTCGATTTTAAAGTATTTGTCGGCCACCTTGATGATCCCTTTCTTTCCATATTTTTTGCTGTCGAGGTTGGTCCCAAAGAGTATCTGGTTGGCAGAGCCCTCGAGATGGAGTATCCGCAACACCTGAAAAAGGCTTTTCGCCGGGATATGATCGATGACGGTGCCATTCTGAATGGCTGACACCTGCAATTCTTTTCGTGGTTCTCTGTTTTCCATTATTTCACTCCGAGTATTGAGGTTAATAAAGCTTGTCTGACATACACCCCGTTCTCGACCTGATCGAAGTAATAGGCTTGGGGGGTGTCGTCCACATCTTCGCTGATCTCCGCCACCCTGGGCAACGGATGCAGTATCTTCAGATTCTTTTTGGTATCCCTGAGCATCGCCGAATTAAGGTTATAAACATTTCTGACCCGTTCATACTCGATGGGATCTGAAAATCTTTCCTGCTGGATACGTGTCATGTAAATGATATCGGCTTTGGGGATGATTTCATCCAGTTCGGTGTACTCGAAATAATGCAGATGATGCTTTTCAATATAATCCTTGAAGACACCCGGAAGCTTCAATTCAATCGGTGACACCAGGTGGAACGTCGCACCAAACTGGCACAGGGCGATGACTAAGGAGTGAACGGTGCGGCCGTATTTCAAGTCCCCGACAAACGCAATGCTGATACCGTCAGGTTTACCCTGAGTCTTGCGGATGGAATAGAGGTCCAGCAGGCATTGGGTGGGATGCTGGTTGGCACCGTCACCGGCATTGATGATAGGTACCGGCGATACCTCGCTGGCAAAACGCGCACTGCCCTCCTTGGGGTGTCGCATGACGATGAGATCCACATAACGGCTCACGGTCAGGATAGTGTCTTTCAATGATTCACCCTTGGAAACACTTGACGAGGCCGAATCCGAGAAACCGATGATTTTGCCTCCCAGCCTCGAGACAGCACTCTCAAAACTTAACCGCGTTCGTGTGGAAGGCTCAAAGAAAAGTGTGGCGATGACATAACCCTGTAAGAGGTTTTGGATGGGATGACTCTCAAACTCCTCAGCCAGGTCCAGAATACGTATGTATTCTTCCCTCGTGAAGTCAGTTATTGACACCAGGCTTCGGTTTTTCATCATTGTGCAGAATAATATTAATGTATTATGAAATCCAATGAAATCGTGCCGAAATGATCCTTAATGATCGAAAACCAGCTGATTCTTAAAGAAATATCGTCTCGCTCCTCAACGATTACCATGCAATAAAAATAGATTAAAAAGAAGGGTGATGTCCGTGATGTTGATAATTTTTTACAAAATGTTAAGACCAGGAAGTTTATATGCTACCTGGTCAGTTTATGATTTTTTATGAAAGCATCGATGATTTGAATCAGGTTGGGATAACCTATCTCCTGAAGGTCATAATAAACCCTCGTACGGGGTTTGGTGATTTTAATCACCCTGTTTAAATCAATGGGAGTGGCGATGATCACCGAATCGCAATCGGTGTTGTCGATGGTAGCCTGTAGATCCCTGACTTGTTGTTCGCCATATCCCATAGCCGGCAAAAGATGACCGATATCGGGATAGATACTGAATGTATCTTTCAGTTTTCCGACGATGTAAGGCCGCGGATCGACAAATTCAGCCGCGCCGAATTTTTTGGCTGCAATGGTCCCGGCGCCGAGTTTCATTTCGCCATGGGTCAGCGTGGGGCCGTCCTCAACCACCAGTACACGTTTGCCTGTGATAACGGAGGTATCGTCCACACGGATGGGAGAGGCGGCATCGATGACCACAGCCCTGGGATTCACGTGCGATATGTTTTCCCTGACTTGTTGTATCCCGTCGGGGCAGGCACTGTCAATTTTATTTATGATCACCACATCGGCCAGACGCAGATTCACCTCACCGGGATAATAGCTCACCTCTGCCCCCGGCCGGTGAGGATCGGTCAGGGTGATGTAAAGATCGGATCGATAAAATGAAAAGTCGTTATTACCGCCGTCCCACAGGATGACATCGCACCCATGGGGATCGTTCTCGGCCTCGCGAAGGATAGATTCATAATCAACACCGGCATAGATGACGTTGCCACGGACGATATGTGGTTCATATTCCTCCATCTCCTCGATGGTGCATTTGTTCTTGACCAGATCGTCGAGGGTGGCATAACGTTGCACTTTTTGTTTTTGCAGGTCACCATAAGGCATGGGATGCCGGATAGCAACCACCTTCAGGCCTTTTTCCATGAGCAGCTCGATGACCCGGCGTGAAGTCTGGCTCTTGCCACACCCTGTCCGTGTCGCACACACCGAAATGACCGGTTTATGGCTTTTTATCATTGTCTGATGAGGCCCGAGCAGTTTAAAGTCAGCCCCGGCTGCATTGACAATGGCGCTCATTCTCATCACCTTGGTATAGGAGACATCACTGTAAGAAAATACACATTCATCCACCTGGTACTTCCTGATGATCTCAGGCAGGTCGTCCTCGGCCATGATGGGTATGCCTTCCGGATACAAGTCTGTACCTGCCAGACTCGCCGGATAACGCCTCCCGTCAATATCGGGGATTTGGGCGGCCGTGAAGGCAACCACATGACAAGCGTCATTTCCCCTGTAAACCATGTTGAAATTGTGAAAATCCCGTCCGGCTGCGCCGATGATGATGATGTTTTTCCTCATAATCGATGTATTATTTTGAATACCAGTGCTATATCAATCGAATCCTCCCCTTTGTCCTGTGCTTATATGATCCTGCGATCTGTTAAAAGAATAACATCATATTTTTCTTACAAAGGTAATTTTTTAAAATTTCTGCACAAATCCTCTCATTTTTTTTATGAAATTGTTTCAAATCCAGCTATAACTGCCTTATAATTTGTTTGTTCAGAGCGGTCGTCTTTAAGTGACGTTTGTGAAAGCTGATCATTACAATTAAAAAATCTCCTATTTTTGTTTGTCATCAAATTATACGGAAGATGATCGAAACCATTCTCTGTGAGGGAACCTGTCACGCTTTGAAAGAAAAATATCACCAGGAGGTTGATCCTGCTGCAATCCTTATACAGAAAACGAAAAAGGAGTTCGAAGGTGATTTGACACTTGTCATTTTTCCTTTATCAAAACTGACAGGAATATCTCCGCCGTCCATCGGTGAAGAGATCGGTCTGTTTCTGAAGGATCATGTTCCGGAAGTTAGCTCATTCCAGGTCGTCAGGGGATTCCTCAATATAAAGATCACTGATGCCTACTGGAAGGAATTTTTTATTCAACATCATCAGGATGACCATTTTGGCTTCCGGCCTCAGACCGACAGCCCCCCGGTTGTGATAGAATATTCGTCTCCTAATACCAATAAACCACTTCATCTGGGCCATATCCGTAATAATCTTTTAGGATATTCATTATCCCGGATATTGAATGCGAACGGTCAGAGGGTGGTTAAGGTCAATCTGGTGAACGACCGTGGCATCCACATTTGTAAATCGATGCTGGCCTGGGAAAAATGGAGCGGGGGAGAGACGCCGCTGAAGGCCGGGATGAAAAGCGATCATCTGATAGGCAAATATTATGTTCTCTTTGAGAAGAAATACAGAGAAGAGGTGGAAAGAATGATGAAAGAGGGGATGACAGAAGAGGATGCCCTGAAGAAAGCCCCGTTGATACTGGAGGCTCAGCAGCTTCTTAAAAAATGGGAATCAAAAGACGCCGCAACGGTCAGGATATGGAAAATGATGAATGAATGGGCCTATGAGGGATTTGAGGAGACCTATAAAAGAATGGGTGTTGAATTTGACAAGGTCTATTATGAGTCGGATACCTATCTCCTGGGTAAGAAAATGGTGGAGGAGGGTTTGCAAAAGGGGGTGGTTTTCCGGAAAGAGGATGGTTCGGTGTGGGTTGATCTGTCGGCTCAGGGAATGGATGAGAAACTGCTGCTGCGACCCGACGGCACCTCCGTATACATCACACAGGACCTGGGCACGGCACAGCAGCGTTACGACGGGTTTCACCCGGGCAGGATGGTTTATGTCGTTGGCAATGAGCAGATCTATCATTTCAATGTCCTCAAAGCCACTCTGAAGAAACTGGGCAGGGATTGGGCTGACAACATCTTCCATCTGTCATATGGCATGGTTGAACTGCCGCAGGGTAAAATGAAATCACGCGAAGGAAAAGTCGTCGATGCCGATGACCTGATGGATGAGATGGTTGAAACATCGGGAAAAATGACGGCTGCGTTGGGTAAAACAGAGGGATTGTCGGAAAAGGAAGCAGACTCGCTGATACGAATGGTCGGAATGGCCGCATTGAAATATTTTATCCTCAAGGTGGATCCCATGAAGACCATGCTGTTTAATCCCGAAGAATCCATTGACTTCACGGGCAATACGGGTCCTTTTATTCAATACACTCACGCGAGGATACGTTCATTGATGCGAAAAGCCCGGGAGGAGTTTAACTATGTCCCTGCCGACCTGTCGCAGGTGTTATCAGCGTTGGAAATGAACGAGAAGGAGCGTACGATTGTAATGATACTGCATGATTTTCCTTCGGTGGTGCGTGAGGCAGCCGAAACATACAACCCGGCTTCGATAGCCAATTACGTGTATGAACTGGCCAGGGAATACAATCAGTTTTATCAGGAATATCCTGTTCTGAGGGAAGAAAATAAGGCGGTCTCGGATTTCAGGATTGAGTTGTCGGCATTTACGGGGCAGGTGGTAAAGAAAGCCATGAGCCTGTTAGGTATTGAAGTGCCGGAAAGAATGTGATGTTTCGTGAAAACGTATAATAATAAAAAAAGGCTGTATCAAAATTCTTTTTACCACGGTGGAGACGGAGGATAACGAAAAACACTGAGGAATAAAGAATTGATTTTTAATACTCTGCGTTCTTTGCGCTTCCTTTGCGCCCTCTGGGGTTAAATAAAAAACATCATTTTGATACAGCCTCTTCTATTAAAATTAATAGACTGTCAGCTTTTTCGTGATCATTCCGTTACCGGTCTGAGCCTGAATGAAGTAAATG
>CAZVNP010000097.1:0-6494 GCA_964628285.1 uncultured Lentimicrobiaceae bacterium | reverse complement strand
AATTAATCACAATTCCCATCGCATTAAGATTAGCTGTCAGGTCTGTCCATGTGGAGTCTGCTTCATTATATCGATAACATCCTCCAATCCCGGTATAATATTGGCCATAACTTGCGGCGAAAAGTTGTCCTTGTGAATTCATGGCCAGCGCTTGTACCATATGATATAAAAGCCCGATATGCCGGAGGTTTTGACCATTGTCTTTTGAAATATATACGCCTCCGCCCCCTCCCATATAGGCTGTTGTTGCGAAATAAATATCACCGGACGGGGCTAAAATAATATCTTTGATATTTTCGTAAATCCCTGGAAATATATAAGATGTATCCCAAGTCTCACCATAATCTGTGGAACGTAATAAATAACCTATATTCACTCCGCTTCCGGCAAGCATTAATCCGTCCGGACCTGCAGTCAAAGCAAGCACATTTCCCAAAGTATAATTAACTTCATACCAACTTTCCCCATAATCTACTGATTTATAAATTCTTAAACCTGCTCCTGCAAATAAATTATTTATCGAGTCAACTGCAAATGAAGCAATAGTTTTTCCAAATATTCCCTTAAATTCCCAGGTTTGGCCCTGGTCGTGCGATAAATAAACCCCATTGGAACCACTGAAAATATCACCATTTTTGGCAATAGTAATGGTCCACGGGTTGGCTGTATCCGGTGTTGGAACCACTTCCCAGAAATCCTGGGAAAAGGAAGGATTAGCAAAAAATGCTGTAAAAGCAGCAATCGAAACAGTAAGGTAAAATTTTTTCATCTTCATTGGTTTTAAGGGTTTTGCATGATAAACGAAGGATTTAAAAATACACATCATTTCAATTAGATGCAAAATTTTCATCGCAAAAGATGAAATTTCGGTTCAGCCCGACATGGTTTAATCGGAAAATAATAAAAAGATAATACATAAAAATCGAAAAAAATTACATGTAATAATGTACATATTTAATCTGCTTTACTTTTATTGTGGGATCAGGGAATCCAATAAAGGGAAAGGTTAACCGGCTAATTCAGAGTAATTAGTGATTGATGTGCTTTGTTTGACCTCGGAGGGTACAGAGGCAAGACGGAGGGGGGCACAGAGGAGAAAAGCTCAAATTACAATCCCCCAAGATACTGAGGCAACCTCTGTAGCTGAATAAAAATAATATTTTGAATACAACCTCATTCAGGTGAGGTCATATAAACATGCTGTAGTCAATTGCTAAAAATGTCTTTTCGACAGTTAACGTTTTTTAACGTTTAATTACGAAAATTTTCGTAGAAAAACTTGAATTGAAAAATATCTTGATATAAATTTGTACGAAAAATTTCGTAGTAACGTTATTCATTTGAGACCGTCTATTTATGAATGAACAGAATAAAATACCGAGACCGACCGAATCGGAGCTGGAGATCCTCATGATTCTGTGGGATTATGGTCCCAGCACGGTGCGGTTCGTCAATGAAAAGCTCAACGGAAAGAAGGTGGTGGGTTACACGACAACACTCAAATTCCTGCAGATTATGACTGAGAAAAATCTGGTGACACGCCAGGTAGAAGGGAGGACACACGTCTACTCAGCTTCGATAGGTAAGGAGAGCGTCCAGAAGGAACTTCTCGACCGTTTGCTGGAGAATGTTTTCGGGGGATCGGCCAAGAAGCTGGTCATGCAGACATTGGGTCATTACAAGGCATCGAAAGAAGAATTGGAAGAAATCAAAAAATTGATCAATAAGTTAGAAGGAGGTCAACGATGAATATTTTTGGCTTAACTCTATCCGAACAGTTTGTCCGTGCCCTGGGCTGGACGCTGATCCATTCGTTATGGCAGGGGGCCCTGGTGGCTTTTCTTTTGGCCATCGTCATGGTATACTTGCGCAAACACCATTCAAAGTTGCGTTATACGGCCTGTTGCCTCAGCCTGGTATTTTTCTGTATCCTGCCGGTACTAACCTTTGTCCTTATTTACCGTCATCCTGTTACTGCCGGATCGGTTCTCACCGCCCAGCCCGTCAATGTCCATCCGATCACCACAGGCATGATCATGCTGATCAAAGAGGGTACGAAGAACTTTTTCTCGGGCACAATACAGGCAGTCACTCTGACAACCAGGCAGGCTTTGGACTTCATCAATGCTAACCTGCAGGTTTTTATTTTAGTCTGGTTAACGGGGGTTTTTTTCTTCATGACCCGTTTTCTCGGCGGGCTTTACTATGTGAACCGGCTCAAGCATCACAGGGTCAGGGAAGCCGATGACGGCCTGCGTCACCTCCTCAACGATCTCAGCCATAGGATGAGGATACAGCGTCCTGTCAGGATGCTTGAATCGGCTCTTGTGAAGGTGCCCATGGTGGCGGGCATTCTCAAGCCTGTCATCCTGCTGCCTGCCGGCCTGGTCAGCGGCCTTCCCATGGAACAGATTGAGATGATCCTCATCCACGAGCTTGTTCATATCCGGCGGAGGGACTATTTGGTGAACATCATTCAGTCGGTCATGGAAGTGCTTTTCTTTTACCATCCGGCCATGTGGTGGATCTCACGTCGTCTCCGGCTTGAACGCGAGCACCTGTGCGATGACATGACCCTGGCCGTCACCGGCGATTCCATCACCTATGCCCGGACATTGGCCAGCCTTCGCGAAATGGAGCTGCATGCACCGGCCCTTGCGGCCACCATGGCACAGAACAAACACCAGCTCCTGGGCCGTATCCGTCGCATCACCGGCCTGACGAGCTTTAAACCGGTGTCTTCAGGAGGGCTGCTGCCGGTAACAGTGATTCTTATCACCATCATGACATTTTTACTCGGTATGGTCATCTCCGATAAAACGGACGCGCGTGAGATACGTACCATTGACTTCAACAGGAATAACGGAGCTGTGCCGGCTTCAAAGGTCTTTGCCGGCCTGCTGCCTGATCATGAAGCCGCTCTGCCACATATGATTAATGCCAATGATCGGTTCGCTGACCGGCAGGATCCTGATGTCTGCAGCGGTGGCAAGGATATTATAACAGACCGGCCTGATACCTCCTCCCGGAAACAGGCTGACACATCCTTGATCCGTGACCAAAAAAGTGTATACAATGATATGCAGACGTTGTCGAAAGCCTTGCAACAGCTTGGTGAGGAACTCAGCTCAATGCAGGAGGATTTCAGACGCCTCCAGAAGCAGATTCAGGAAGAATCAACCGGTGCTTACGACCGCTCCCAAGGGGATTTTATGGAGCAACAGAAGAAAGCCATGGAGCAGTACAAGGAAGCCATGGGGCAATACCGCAAGCTGATGGAGGAAAAACAGAAAGAGTTACAGGAGAGGTTCAGGGATGATTCGCTGAGAAAACGCCTGGGGAGACTCTATTATAATTTTTCCGACAGCTGCAAACCTGGCGTTTATTTTTATGGTATGCCCGGCTATGAGTATTTTCCGCTGCCTGACCTGGGCGATCAATTTCGGGGTCCCGGCAGCTATTACTATTATTATAAAAATGACACCACATGCACCGATTCGCCCGGTAAGGAACAATATGAAAAGTATTTAAGGTTTTATTCCAATTTCGACAGCCTGAAGGTTGACACCTCTATCGCTCATGCCTTCAAGCAATGGAAGTGGGATTGGAAACCTCCGAAAGGCGCTTTTATTTATCCTGGGGATCCCGATTCAATCAATGCTGCGCTGGAAGAATTTTACAAACAGCTACCGCAGCTACTCGATGACGAGGTTCTCAATGACCTGCTGGCAGAACCTCCCGCTTTATATGACTTTCATTTCGATGCCCCTCCCGCGCTGCCTGATGAAAGCTACCCATATGTCATCCCGGAACCCGATGATAAAGGCTTCCTGAAAGGTTATCGCCACATAGATAATTATTATGACTTCCAGAAGGTGAAGCAGATCATCCGTGAAGAACTTCTCGACGATGGTCTGATCACTCCGGGCAGGAATTACATCATTGAGATCAATGCCAGGGAGATGGTCATCAACGGTGTAAAACAGTCGAAAAGCGTGTACACCAAGTACAGGCGCCTGTTGGAATCTGCAATAGGTGAAGAGCTGAAAGAAGGGATTACGTATTACTTTTAAGGCAGTGGCCGGCGATGTTCCACTTCAATTTTCAACATTCATTGAAGAACATTCAATGTTCATCAGCTCAGATTCTCTTTGATGATCTCTTCGAGGCGGCTGCGGGTTGCAGAAAGTTCACCGCTTATACTGTGCCCGGCAGCCAGTACCTTTTCGAGGGTTTCAAGTTCGGTGAATATCCAGGATAATGTCTGGGCCTTAATATTATCAATTTCTTTATTGATTATCTCCGAAATATCTGAAGCCATCCTTGTTATGTTCTTTTCGATTTCGGTCTCGATCTGACGCGAAAAATGGCGTCTGAACAGCTTTTTAAAGAGAATCATCGGAAAGAGGAACCAGTACAGATCGATATGGCTGTCGAATGCCTGATAAATTGAGACATCAGGTTGAATGAGCGGCTTGAGTTCGTGCACCCATTCATTTGAAGAGAGCCGTATTCCCAACACGTCATAGATGTTATCGCTCAGTTTTTCCCTGAAGGTCTTCGTATAAAAGTTATAATGATCATTTATCCTGCTGAGTAATTCATTAAAGCCCGGCTGCTCATTGTCTGCAAAGGCTTTTAATTTTACCGCCAATTCCGATTTCAGCCATTGCTCGAATCTTCTTGATAAGACGTACAGATTGCCTTTCCAGGAATCGTATCCGGTTTTAAAATCTGCTTTGATTTCCTTAATAAATTCCAACGTATTATATTTCTGAAGCCTTTCATAAATTTCTTCTCTCACCATCGCCTTTTCACTTTCGGTGATCAGGCGCAATTCCTGCCGGATGTACCGGATATTTGTTTTCTCGGTAAATATCCTGCTCCTGAGTTCACCTCTTTCATCGTCGGTTTTAAGAGAGGCATTCCAGGCTATTTCAATATAGTTGAGACAACCCGAGGCAATGGTCCGGGTTTTATGGCGGAGTATCTTTTCGATTTCTTTCTCGTGCTGACCAAGAAAGGGCTTGCAGATATTTTCAATGATCTCATTTCTGTAAATATCCGTATTGTTAAAAACCGAATAGCTGTAAAGTTCAAATGTTTTGATTTCCTTCATCAGTGATTGTCGCAGGAAAAGTCTGATTTCCTGTAACTGCGGTTGTGTGAACAGGTCGGTTTTTGTCAGGAGGCACACTAACCTGTAAGAGTAGCCTTGCAGCTCTTTGATCAGGCTCAGATCGGTTTCCGATAATGGCCGCTCCGCGCTGATGCACACGATGGCGATCGTGGCCTGGTCGGTCCACTCTTTGGCGGTTTTTGAGTTGTTCAGGTAAATGCTTCCCAAACCCGGGGTATCAACAAAACACAATCCCCTGAAAGGTTCCATTTCCCGTATCTCAATATTGGCGATGCTGACCCTTTTGATATTGTCAGGATTTTTTGCTTCGGTGATGTAGTCCCCGATCTCATCCAACCTGATTGTCAAAGCCCTGCCGTCATTGAATTTTATCCATGCTTTTTCTTTGTTTCCGTAAAATATTCTGGTAATAACGGAGGTAACCGGAACAACGCCTGTCGGAAGAATATGTTTTTGCAGAAAGCTGTTGATAAAAGAGCTTTTACCGGCTTTAAACTGTCCGAATATCGCTATATCAATTAGTCTTTCTTCGGCCAGATTATCGACCGAGTCGATAGGCCCCTGCAACGAGGTGATTTGATATTTTGAGCAGATATCTTTAATTTCTGTCAATAATTCGTTCATTACATCTGATTATTTTGGGATCAATAGTTTTAAATCCACATTAAATTTTTTTTATCCTTCAAACTACTTATTTGTCAGTACTAATCATTCAAGACCTTTTTTGAATGAAGGAGTTCCATTATCTCTTCATTGTTAATGATTGCCATTCCGAGCCGCATAGTGCTCACTCCGGGTTTAAGGTGATAATTAAAGACCGGTTTGCCCATCCTGATTTCAGAGTCGAAATAATAGTTCCTGATGTTGTCGAAATCACCGATATCGTTATGTATCTCCCATAAATGAGAGGACAGGATGAAAACACTGTCATGCCAGGCTGCCAGACCTGAAATAATAAGAACGGTCGCATCATATGCATCCTTTACGTTGGTGCCCCTGAACAGCTCGTCAAACAATGAAAATACCCTTTCGCCTGAATGAAGTAATCCGGCGAGTTCTTTTACCCGTTTCACCTCACTGAAGAAATAACTGTAACCCTTTAAAACGCCGTCAGGAATATTGATGCTGCTGAACAACCGGTCGAAATAACCTAAATCGGCCTTCCGGGCCGGAATGCCCATTCCGAGATGGGCTAAATAAACAGCTATGCCGGCAGCTTTCAGAAAGGTTGTTTTTCCTGCCATATTCGGGCCGGTGAGGAAAACAAAATTTGAATTTTTTTTCAACCCGATATCGTAAGGAACCGGATTTTCAAGTAAAGGATGGAAGAGACCTTCGGCGTGAAAAAAAGTGC
>CAZVNP010000096.1:0-6518 GCA_964628285.1 uncultured Lentimicrobiaceae bacterium | reverse complement strand
GAGCGAGAAGCGAATGACGATTTATTTATAATGGATGGATTGTTTCATCTCTCGCAAATCGCTATTCGCTCCTCGCTATTCGCTAATCATGACCGCCCTCAGTGCCTTAGTGGTTTTTAAAGAAACAATCATCCTCCGGCAACGTCACCAAGAAAGGAATAGGGTCTTTTCTTTTTACCACTAAGTCCTCACCCAAATATGGATTCAGGAACATCAAAACAGATAACTTTTAATAGAACATTAAGAGGTACTAAGACGATGCAATATGAATAAAGCGAAAGGCGGGAGGCGAAAAGTAAAAGACGAAAAACGATTTGTAAAAAATCCAAAATCGATCCTCCATAGTTCCAATCATAAATCGCTTTTCTTACAGGCTATTGAATAATTCTATTATCCCCGTAAATATTCAAAGTTATCGAAAAATAAATGGCAAATCTTGATAATGGAACGGGAATATTGGTTTAATTTGCCTTTATGATTTATATTCATATTTTAACCTGATATTCAGGCAGTTCCTGCGTTAACCGGCGATTATGCTTATTTTTTCAAAGGTTCATGTCAAGAAAAAGAAAAAAAACCGGGAAAAAGAGCCAAATACATGTGACTCCTGAGAATTATATCCGGAGCCGTGCCCGTCAATTGCCTGTCATTGAATGTCGGATAAACGAACATTAACTACCTGAACCCGGAAAGCTGAGTTTAAAAGAAAATGATGATATTTACGAATTCTTAAAACATAAAACCATGGATACTGACATCTCGGCAAAAAATACCAAGAATGAAATTCTTCAGGCTTACAAGGAGGCCATGAAGATGCTGAAAGATCAAAAATCACCCTCCGCCAGGCAGGAGAAGGATGATGTTGAAAAGAAAGAAATCCTAAAAAAGGCGACGGCTATGTCGTACGGGGAGATCATTAAAAACGTCGGCGAGCTTAAGCTTGCCATCAGCAATGCCCTCGGCGACAATGAAAAAGCGTTGCTCAACGAATATAAGAAACTTGAAGATCTGATGGAAGCGGTTAAAATAGAGGAAGAAGACCTCAACGCGTATCATCAGATCCACCGGGAAGCGGAGACATTGGAAGCTCTGCTCCAGGCACAGAAAAATGAAAGAGAGAAGTTTGAAAAAGAGATGATGGAGACCAAAAAGCGGTTTGATGACGAAATGAAAGAGATAAAAACGAAATGGGAGAAAGAGAAAATCCAGATGGAGCAAAAGATGAAAGAGAATGAAGCGCAGCTTGCCAAAGATAGAAAAAGGGAAGAGGAAGAGTATGCTTATGAGTTGAAGATCAAACGGAAGAAGGAAGCGGATAGTTATGAAGAAAAGAAAACGATCCTTGAGAAAGAACTTGCTGAAAAAAAGAACACTTTTGACAAAGAAATAAGGGAATGGGAATTATCAATAGCTGAACGGGAAAACAACTTGGCTGCTTTGCAGAAACAGGTAGAGGGATTCCCTGCCGAACTTGAAAAGGCCGTGAACCTGGCTGTAAAAAACACAACGGAAAAATTGCAAATGCAGCATAAATTTGACTTCGAGATGTTCAAAAAAGAAAATGAAGCCAAAATAAATCTTAAAGATCAGATCATCGGCAGCCTGCAAACTAAGATCAAAGAGCAGGAACAACTCATAAAAGAGCTTACCACCAAGGCCGACAAAGCCTCCCAGCAAGTTCAGGATATCGCCATTAAGGCTATCGAGGGCTCTTCCAACATACGTTTTAACCTGCGCGAATTAGCTTCCGAAAAGAAAAAGGAAGAATAAAGGCCCTTCTCACTTCCCGCTTATCATATTGTGTCCTATGTGGCTGTTGTGGTGAATAGAGGTTTACCACATTAGACACAATAGGTCACAATAGGTTGCTGGTTTCCAGTCTGTTAAAACTATCTTTCAGTAAATTAATAAATTTTAATTTTTTATCTTGACCTTTTGGATTGTTCCGGTATTAACAGGTGTTAAAGGTTAGCTTGATTATTTAAACCACTAAGGCACTGAGGACACTAAGAGGCACTTAGACAATGCAATGTGATTTATTGTTCTGTTGATACAAAAGGAACTTAGAATTATATTATCCCCTTAGTGTTCTTGAGTGCCCTCAGTGCCTCAGTGGTATTAAGAAATGCCGGCCATTCATACTGAATTTTTAATTTTTTTGAGTCAGGACAATGTATCGAGTTCCTGAAGATTGAAAATAAATTCAATCCTGAAAATATTTTTAGATAAATAAAAAATTTGCTGCTTTGAAATAAATTTATTATATTTGATTGTTTTTAACCAACTAATTAAGTATTTGTAGTTCCGTGTATTATAATTTCGACTATTTGAATAATAATGGGTAATTAACCAATGGATCACATATCATGAAAAAAATTCTACTTCTTACAGTGATGGCCTCGTTTTCAACCGGAATCACCGCCCAGACCCTGATCGCCAGCAGCCATGATCCCAACGCTACCACCAACCACAACCAGCGCAAGATCATCAGGGATGCCGATACAAATATTTGTGTTGTGTACACCACGATCCTCGTTCAGAAAAGCGTCATCAAAAGGGTCATATATGACAGAATCACCGGACAATGGTCCCAACCCATGACCATCACCGTCGGGAAAAATCCTACACTTTCGATAGATCGCGATGGCCGGATGTGCATGCTGTTTGAATTCAACGATTCCGTCACGGAAATCAAATATAGCAGTTCCGCTGACGGCAGTGACTGGACAGCCCCAACGACCATCAGTGACCCGGCCCATGCGTGCACGTTGCCGGTGGCCGATATGGATTCATCGGGGTGTTTGAATGCTTTCTGGATACAGAAAAATGACGATTCAACCGAATCACTCGTATATGCCTGTATGGCCGGCGACTCACTTGTCGACACCAGATGCGTCACCACAAAAGACGAAATCCTTGATGTGGCTGTCGCTAACCACCTGCAATATCTCGATAACAATTTGCTCTTCGCCATTCAGTTTAATGGGGATTCCCTTCAATTTTTTACATCGTCCGACAGAATGGTAACCTGTGATACATTATACGCTGCCATGGGTAGCCGCCCGTGCATCTCATACAATACATTTTGGTATTATCCTGAGGAAACGGGGATCCGATTGCTGTTTGTTGATGTCAATTCGCATCTGACGGAAGTGGAGACCATCTCGCCATGGGGTCAAACAGACTCAAGGGTGCTGAATTATTATCCTGTCGACGACGTCTGCATCGACGATATAGCTCCTCCTTTGGGCTATAGCTTTTTATTCCTGCAAAACGGGATACTGTACCATGGATTTTCTTATGGTGTGTGGTGGAGCTGGGTGAGTGTCCTCGATACCACCAACGGAAATAACATTAGCCATCCTTCCATGGCTTACAAACACTTCAGCCCGTTATATGCCGATTTCATCTGGATGGAGGGCGACGGCGATAGCTTTAATATCGTTTATAAACAGGATGATAAGTACATCTGGACGGGCATGCCTGACCCTGAACCGGGTAAAGGTTTTTATATCGCCGGATACCCCAATCCCTTCACCGACCGTTTAACCCTGACCATACACGTGGAAGAGGAAACATCAATACCCGTTATACAGATTTACAGCACCCATTCCGAGCTGATTAAAACACTGACTGCACGAAGGTCCTATACGAATCACTATTCGGCATACTGGGACGGCGATACGGAGACCGGAGTCAAGGTCAAACCGGGCGTGTACATCATCATGTGTTCTGTCGGTGATAAACGGACCGCACGGAAAGTCATTTTCAAACCTTAAGCGCTTTTTCGCTTTTCTTTTGTGCTCAATATGCCGGATATTACTAAAATAAAAAATCTTTTCATTGTCTGCCTAAAGTCCTTCTTATTGGCAGCTTCATGGCTTGAAGCTGTTGCCCAACCGAAACCCATCCTCATCTTTGACCTGGAAACCGGTAATCTCAATTCCATCACGAACATCCCATACGACACGATGGTTCAATTTACCAGAACAAACTATTATTTGGGACGGCAGCTCTTAAATCAACAGGTAAATCGTTCGGATCTGGAAATTGATATAAGACAGTTGCCTGAGGACATTTATTTTATTCTTATAACGATTGATAAATCACGAATATCACGGAAGCTGGTCATCCAGAGGAATTACTGAGCCGGAATGTCCTGCTTCGCTTTGATTCAAATCATGAAGGATAATGTTTTATCGGCAGCATGATTAAAAAGAAAATACTACTATTTATTCTGTTGATTATTTCATCAGCTTCCTTTTCCCAACATTGTTCAATTATCAGTGATAGCTCCAATATAGAAAGATACGTGATCTGGGTTATCCCGTCCAAAGCAAACAATATTTATGGCCTTGCTATCGGCCCCATTGGATCCGAAGCCTTTTGCTACCTGCCTTATACGAGCTATTCTCATGGAATTAATATTCAGGTGATCGGACAAGGATGTTTTCAGACATTCATGATCGGAAGATTCGATTTTAACAGCTTTTCTGATTATGAAGATAGTCTCGGTTCAACTGCAACAATTACACGAGCAGTTCACAATGGCATTCTGGTCGCCACTTTTGGGACCAGGACAAACCAGGTTAATGGTATTTTACTGTCTCCATGGATGAGTTATAACAGAAAGGTTAACGGATTATCTTTCAATTTCCTATGGAATTTACAATCGACTCTGAACGGGATTGCTGCCGGATTAGTAAACATGACAGCGAAAACAAATGGAGTTCAGATAGGACTTTACAACCGGACAAGGAAACTTAAAGGCTTTCAGATCGGGCTGTGGAATGTGAACGATAAAAGATCACTTCCTCTGATTAACTGGGAATTTAATAGATAAACATAGGAGACTTCTAATATTTCCTGTGCTCCTGTTTTAGTTAAAAAAAGAATGTTAAACATTAATTGTAGCATCATGAAAAAAAATGTATTCTCTTTTTTATTTGCATGCATCGCTTACTTTTCAGCCAATGCACAATGGTCGACGGTGAACTATACCTATTCGATGGAAGTGTACGATCTTCATTTTATCAATGAACAGGTCGGATTTGCCGCCGGTTACCACCAGGTTTATAAAACTCCGGATGGTGGCCAAAACTGGATATTGATTGCCGATAATGTATTTATAAACGGTCCTGTCGGGGTTTGGTTTTTTGATGAAAATATCGGTTTAATCATAGGTTCTGATGGCGGTGGCTACCCACAGGTCAGCAAGACAATAAATGGAGGCAATTCATGGAGCACGAGCACCCTTCCTGTTTCAAGTATGGATTTCAATGATCCGAATAAGATATTCTTTTTTGACAATAACACAGGCTATATCGTTTGTAGAAGTGGTTATATCTATAAGACCGTTAATCAGGGAGCCGATTGGACCCAACTGACGTCAGGAGTCACTGACGACCTGGGTTCGGTCTATTTCCCGACAGCAAATATCGGTTATGTGACACTTGAATATTCCCATTTCTTTCTGAAGACCATTAATGGCGGGAACAGCTGGACAATGCTCAACACGGGACAATTGTCTTCCGTTTACGATGTGTATTTTACAAGTGCAGATACCGGTTATTTTGCATGCTCCAATTCAAAAATCCTCATGACAACCAATGGTGGAGCCAGTTGGTCGGCTTTTGACTTCGGTACCAGCGATTATTTTTATACCATTGAATTTACCAGTAAGAATGTTGGCTATACCGCAGGTTCATCGGGTACTATTGTTGCCACAACCAACGGTGGGATAACATGGTTGCCCATCCCCAGCGGAATTAACAAGCTGCTCTATTGTATGGATTTTCCTTCTCCTCTGGTGGGTTATATCGGGACACTTGACCTGCCACCGGCAATTATAAAAACTACCAATGGAGGTGGGATTTATTCCATTGGCAATCTGAACGGGAATACTTATATTAGTCTTCAGCCAAATCCTGCCGATGATGTTGTCACAGTGTCGTCCACCCGCGTCATGGTGGGCTCGGAATATTATTTCATTGACCAACAAGGGAAAGTGGCATTGTCAGGTAAAATAACCGGCGAAAAGATGCATATTGATGTTCGTCAGTTAGTGACAGGTGTTTATATATTCCGGCTTGGCGAACAGAATATGCAAGGGTTGAAATTAAACAAGAAGTAATACTTCTACATGCTGAACGAACGGAATGACATGGAGACCCTGTTATCGTCCTGTTTTTCATATTTTCACCAACCTGGCTTATGGGCCTCTAATAGCTTCCGGTCTTTTAGGGATACTTTTTTTAACTATGGGAGGATACTGACTCTCCGCGTCCTCATCCGCCCAACCCCTATCATGTCTATACATCTTATGGTGTGATGACCGTTCATTTAGGCTATCAGATAGGATACTGCAAATAAAAAAATTCAATCTTCCCAATATTCATACGGGTGTGATCAATAGCGAGGAGCGAGGAGCGAAAAGCGAATGACGATTTAGTAATGACGGATTGATTGTTTCATCTCTCGCCAATCGTCATTCGCTCCTCGCTATTCGCTAATCCTGA
>CAZVNP010000095.1:0-6550 GCA_964628285.1 uncultured Lentimicrobiaceae bacterium | reverse complement strand
TTAGTGAAATCTTCCGATATTTTGTCGTAGGCAATCGCCGCGCCTTCAAATACTGTTCTGTATCCTTTACAGACTATCTTCATGGGGACATAAACATCATCCAGAATCAACCCGTCGGGAAGCTGCGGATATAACTCTCTCCTGACCGCATAGACTGCACCTGTGGCACCTACGACCGACCCTGTATCACTTTCCATCTTTCTGATTTTTTTTTCGAGATTCCAATAAAAACCCATCTCTTTCTCAATCTTGCTGCCTGTATCCCTGAAAAACACAAGCTCCCCGCTCACACAACCAACGCTCTCATCATGAAAATTGGACAGCAAGTTTCTTATGGTATCCTGTTCGAACTCCTGCCTCGAGTCTGTAAAGACTATGAAATCACCTCGGGCAATTTTGTAACCCTCGTTTAATGCCGAGGCTTTACCTCTGCTTTCAGGCAGTTCCAATAATTTTACGATAACTTTACTTCTATCAATCGTTGATGCTGTTTCCCCTTCACAATCCACATATTCTTTGACTATATTTGCTGTCCCGTCCGTCGACCCGTCTGACACAACGACTATCTCCATCTTTTCCAAAGGATAGTTCGAATTCGCAATATTCTCCAACCTTTTGCCGATGTTGCTCTCTTCGTTTCGAGCAGCGATGAGAATTGACACCAGCGGCAATGGATTCAATTCCCCTTTATTAACTCTCTTCGTACTAAGCTTTGACCATAGAAAAAGCAGAATGGGGTATCCCGCGTATGTGTAAAGAATCACAAATAAAGACAGCCAGAAGATAACTTTCATTTTTTAAATCTAATTTTTAATACGCGTTCAGACCTGAATACCCAGTTCCTGACAACAAAAAGAATTAAGTTCTATTGAAATAATCCCTGATAGAACCTGTGACTCGTATTGCAGTATTTCCATCCCACAAATCCGGCCTTTTCTTTATTCCCGCACTTTCTATGACAGCGTTATCTACCTTTTCCTCCAATTCATTAATCCTGCAGAGCCTGTTTGTCCCCTCCAGAATAGTGATTGGCCTCTCCGTGTTATCCCGCAAAGTTATGCAAGGAATCCCCAGATATGTTGTCTCTTCCTGAATGCCACCGGAATCAGTAATTGCCAGTTTGCAACTAAATAATAAGCTCATGAAACGGATGTAGCTCAACGGGTCGCAAAGACACAATCCGTTCCTTTTACTGATAATTTGATACAGCCCCGTGGCCTCCAAATTCTGCCTTGTTCTCGGGTGAACCGGAAATACGAGAGGAATTTTTTCAGAAATGCGCGCTATTTTTTCGCACAGCAATCCAAGCGATTTTGGATCATCGACATTTGAGGGTCTGTGGAGCGTCACAAGCGCATAAGACTTCGGCTGTAAGTTAAATTCCTTATATACGGATTGAGATTCTATTTTTTCTCTTAACATTTCCAGGGAATCGATCATGATATTCCCAACGCGATATATTTTCTCCTTTGGAACACCTTCCTTCAGCAGGTTCTCGTCCGCATCGGAAGACGGCGTCCAGAGGATATCCGCCAGGGCGTCCGTGACTATACGATTTATTTCTTCCGGCATGGTTCTGTCAAACGATCGAAGGCCGGCTTCCAGGTGCGCCACCTTCACACCTAATTTGACCGCGGCTACAGTCGCCGCCATGGTTGAATTTACATCGCCAACAACTATGACGAGATCCGGTCTTTGTCTTAGAATTTCCTTCTCATATTCTATCATCACCGTACCGGTCTGCTCCGCATGAGAACCACTACCCACCCCCAAATGTACATCTGGTGCCGGAAGCCCTAGATCTTCAAAAAAGACGTCTGACATATTGAGGTCATAATGCTGCCCCGTGTGAACAATGACAGGAGCGGCCCAGCTTTGCACCTTGAGCTTGTGATAAACAGGCGCAATCTTCATGAAATTAGGCCGGGCAGCCGCCACGAGATGTATTAGCATTTCAATTTGTTCCTATTTTTCCTTGATGGCGCTGACAACTCTTATATCGTCTTCGTATTTGTAATATTCAATATTTTTGTATACATCCTTACCAGCAAAAAGCCTTTTGACCAGTTTTTCCTGACCTTCACCTATCTCGAATATTAGCACCCCACCATGCTTCAGAACAGTCGAAGCACCATTTATGAGTCTCCTGAAAAAATCAATACCATAGTGACCGCCGTCGAGCGCAACGATCGGCTCATGGCCAATGATTTCAGGATCCAACTTTTTCAGGGAAGTCGTCGGGATATAGGGAGGATTGCAAATGACCATGTCCGTTTTCCCCTGATAGTCATCAAACGGCTCAAAGAGATCACCGCAAAAAAGCATGATTTTTTCATGGACATGAAATTTGTTAACATTCCGGCGGGCTATTTTCAACGCAGACGGGCTTATATCTGAAGCCAATATTCGCACTCCGTCATCGCACAGAAGAGCAAGTGATACGGCAATATTACCGCACCCGGTGCCGATCTCTACGACAGTCTGCATGCCGGAGCCATGCTTCTTCCTTCTGCTAATAATATCTTTAGCAGTCGTGACTAACAGGCTTGTTTCCTGCCTGGGTATCAGTGTATCGTTTGTGCAATAAAAAGTCTTTCCCATAAAGGGGGCCTTACCCAGAATATATTCCAAAGGCACGCCCTGTCGCCGCTTTTTAGCTATGCTCGCGACATCCAATGTCTCTAAGTCCTGAATAGACAACGCCTCGATCAGTTTTCCACCCGAAAGAACATCAAAGAGCCTAAGAGTTTCAAACAAATGATTCCCGACTCCTTGTTTCTTATAAATAGCATAGCTACGCAAAAAATCTTCAAACTTCACTGCTCACTCCAACTTGATCATGAGGTCGTGGTTAGCACCCCAAATTATCCGTTAAATATTTTGACATTCCCATGCTCTTTAATGGGATGGGACGGAAAGTTGCGGAGGAACTGGTGATCGAGAAGCTGGGTGGATATGACCCCGACCACGGCCATGTTCTCGCGCTCGCTCAGAAGGGTCCCATCCTGTTTGCGGCATTTATCCATGAGCTTCCCTACTCTTCCCGCATCAAAATAACCCGATTGCCGGATACCATTTTCCGACAGCAGGTCATCCACGTAATCGAGCCTGTGGCCGCCCAGGAAACACCGGCTGATGGGTGCACGGTAGGGCTGTTTCGGCCTGAGCGCAAGCTCCGAGGGGATCAGACCATTTGCCGATTGACGAAGGATATACTTGTCCTTCAAGACATTCAGGCGATATTTCGGCGGAAGGCCGGCGGCAAATTCCACGACACGGTAATCCAGGAATGGGAACCGCCCTTCCACGGAGTGCCCCATTCCAACACGGTCCCCCTGGGACGAAAGGAGGTAGTTGGAAAGGAATACGGTTATCTCGAGATACTGGGCCCGCGAAAGCGGATCCCAGGTCATGAAGTCGCCAGGCAGTGTTGAAATGACCCTGCTTACAAAATCATCCACCTTGCCGGCGGTTTCCCTATAATCATTCGCGAAGAACGTTTTGATCTGTGCCGTGTTTTCCCAGCGGACCAGGTGGGAATAGACAGGAGATTCGACCCGAGACAGCCCCTTTTTGAAAAAGTTTGTCAGAAAGGCGCCGGCCCGGGTGCTGTCCCCGACAAAGATATCGGGATAGAGCCTTTTCAAAAGAAGGGGCCTAACCTGGGAATCGGGCTCCCGCGCCCAGAAGCGCCTCACTCGGTCTTCCTTGAAGATGTCGTAGCCCGCAAAGATCTCGTCGGACCCCTCCCCTGTCAGGACGACCTTGAAGTTGTTCTCCCGGACGAGACGGGAAAGCTGGTAGAGGGGCACAGGCGCCGTCCGGGTCATGGGGACTTCCGTGTGCCAGATCACGTTCGGCAAGTTCTCACCGATATCCTGTTCCGTGCAGCGAATCATGCTATGGTCAGTACCGATGGCCTGAACGGCCTTTGCCTGGAAAGGGGCCTCATCGAAACGCTCATCGGAAAAACTGACAGAGAATGTCCGGAGCTGATTGTTGAAATGTTTCTTCACCAGCGAAGTCACGTATGTGCTGTCGAGACCGCCGCTCAGGTATGCCCCAACGGGTACATCGGCACGAAGGCGGATCTTCGTGGCATCCAGGAGTAACGCATTTACCTCTTCTATATATTCGGACAGGGGTTTTTCGCCATGACCCTCCCGGGAGAAGGACAGCTGCCAATACCGGTGGGTCGTGAGCTTTCCGTCGGAGAAGATCGCATAGTGGCCGGGAAGCAACTGGTAGACATCTTTGAATGCCGTGGCGTCACCCAGAGGTGACCAGCAGGTGAAAATGTCAGATATCGTCTGGAAATCCATCTCCCGCTTAATACTCGAATCGGCAAATATGGTTTTGATCTCAGAGCCGAAGAGCAGCTTCCCGTTTTTCAAATAATAAAATAGAGGCCGGATGCCCAGGCGGTCACGGGCAAGCAGCAGCGCCTTCTTTCGCTTATCCCAGATAGCAAAGGCAAAATGGCCGTTGAGGTGCCTGAAGAGATCAGTGCCTATCTCTTCATAAAGGTGAACTAGGACTTCCGTATCGGTCTTCGTATAAAATTTGTGACCCTTCTTTTCCAAATCCTCACGGAGATCAGGGTAGTTGAAGACCTCGCCGTTATAGACGATCCAGATTGTCTTATCCTCATTGTGGATCGGCTGGTCGCCGCCGGCCAGATCTAGGATGCTCAACCGGGCGGAGCCGAGACCCATATTCTCGTCCACGTAAACCCCGAAGGCGTCCGGTCCGCGATGGCGGATCAGGCCGAGCATACGGCGGAGGAGGAGTTCCTTATCTTTACGGGGCGAGAAATCTACTATGCCGGCGATGCCACACATGGCCCGAAGGGCCACCTCCAATTAAGAATTATTCTTGTCTATTTAGTCTATTTAGTCTGTTTGGTCTATTTGGTCTAGAACGAGAAAGGATATGAACTTTTTGGTCCGTTTAGTCTATTTGGTCCGTTTGGTCTATTTAGTCTTTTTGGTCTATTTGGTCTAGAGCGAGAAAGAATATGATCTATTTGGTCTTTTTAGTCGCATTGGAACTACTGTCGCGAAGATACTTTATTAAACTGGAAATTAACCTTCCCGTCTTATTGGCTTGCTCATATATGTCATCAAAACTTTCTCTAGTGATGTACTGCCTATCTAATGCAATGTAAAGATGACTACGGACCTCAGCAGTTGATGACATTGCGATGAAGAGGAACTGGATGAATTCCTTGTCGGAGCGTCGGATGAGACCTTCTGCTATATTTGCCATAGAGGATGCAGCTGCGGCCTGAATCTGCCTTGCCAACCTCGTGTCCTTGCCGAACCTGTTGTTCTCTGTTGCGTTGTACACTTTCTTGACTAAAACCCTCGCCTCTTTCCAGCAATCGAGATCTTCGAAACGTGAGATTTTCATCTTCTTGGTCTTTTTAGTCTGTTTGGTCTTTTTGGTCTATTTTGTCTATCTAAAGTTATTCGAGGCGGAGGTTATCGATGTAAAATTCACGCTTTTTGTCATTGCCGGGGATGAAGAACATGACGCGTTCGATGCTCATTAAATCCAGGGAGCGGGGGGTGATGTTTGCTTTCACGGATTCCAGGGGGATGGTGATGTTGTTCATCCCATTTTGGATTTTAAAATTTCGGTCGAACCGGTCTTCGTATTCCCAACCGCTCTTGTGGTCATCGATCCTGACGTGGAACGCGAAGGTCTCTGACGAGGGGTTGAAAATGTCCATCTTGAAAGTACGGTATCGGGTCCAATCGGCATCAATATGCTTAAAATATATCCCCGGATACTGACCCGGCGGCAAGGTGACCCGCAGACTGTATTTGCCGGAGGTCGCGTGTTTATCCGAGAGCTCAAACCACTTGTGACACTCCCAGTCCAGGTATTGCATCTCCGCCTCTGTCTCAAAATCAAAAAGCCTGCCTTCCGGACTTATGACGTGCTTTTTCTCATAGGGTTTTCTAAACGGAAGAGCAAAATTGAAAATGTCAACAATATTTGAAAATGAAAAACCCGCATGAACGCCGTCTGTTGAGCCGTAAGTCACGGTCGAACCATTTTGAACCGCCTGCCCCGAGAACTCAAAGACAGCTACTTCGGGTTTCACGCCCAGCCTGAAGGGCAGGTAACTGTTCCCCACACCCCGGCTTACATACATGAGCGTGTTTCCCCTGTTGAAAAAGCCTACCAGGTAATCAAAAGTGGGGTCAATCATAACCTTTCCCTTTATGAAACGTATAGGAAAGATCTGCCCACCGTGATTGTGTCCACATAGCACCAGGTCTATTCCCCGCCGGACCGCATCATCAAAGACTTCGGGCGAGTGCGCAAGCAGGATCGCCGGAACGGCGCCGTCAATACTATGCATTGCCTCCGTGATGTCGTCCCTTTTATCTATGGGACCATCCACTCCCAGCAGGTTTACTTTTTTCCCCCCGCTTTCCAGTGTCAAATGAGAATTTCTCAAGAAACGCACGTTCGGATTCTCTTTGAGAGCAAGCGATTTTTCTTTGTGGCAGACTAGGCAGGACCCATTTTCATTCGA
>CAZVNP010000094.1:0-6661 GCA_964628285.1 uncultured Lentimicrobiaceae bacterium | reverse complement strand
AGTCTGGCACATGCTATCGTCAGACCTGGCAACACGTCATTTCCACACCGGCTGACAACCTCCGAAGTGTATTATATCATAGGGGGTGAAGGGGTGATGCATATCAATAATGAGACGGAAAAAGTACATGCCGGGCAGGCCATCTATATCCCGCCCCATGCAATCCAGTTCATCCACAATCCAGGTCGGGGCGATCTGGTCTTCATCTGCATCGTCGACCCGGCATGGCGAGCCGAAAATGAAGAAATCATCGGCAGGTAACCATTGAGTCGGTGATCATCAGATCACTTAGTCGAAGCCAGCTGTTCACAGTCACACAACGATAGCCAAAGCTATGGCATTATCGGTGATCATCTTATCTCCTAAATGCCTGAAATTGGAATTTAACTCTAAATTTGTGTCATGGTAAAAAGATTCAAAATGAGCAGAACTACTTTTATTGTGATCTTTCTCTTACTGGCTGCAGGTTGCAGTCAACGGAAAGATCCCCTGGCTGTCCTGGGAAACGGCCAATGGATCGACCTGACCTGGGCCTTCGACGAACAGTCAGTCTACTGGCCGACGAATGTGCCGTTCAGGCATGATACGGTCTTCGCAGGCATCAACGATAAAGGATACTATTACTCATCTTTTAAATTCAGTGCCGAAGAGCATGGCGGGACGCATTTCGATGCGCCCATTCATTTCGCACAGGGAGGAAACAGTGTTGAGAAGATACCTGTGGAGCGTCTCACAGGCGAGGGAGTGTTGATAGACGTCTCACAGAAAGCCGCCGCCGACCGTGATTACAGGATCACTGCCGGCGACTTGCAGGAGTGGGAAAGACAGAATGGCCGCATCCCCTACAATGCGATCATCTTGTTCAATACCGGTTTCTGGAAATATTATCCCGACAAAGAAAAATACATAGGCACAACTCTGACGGACCAGGAGGGTGTTGAGAATCTTCACTTTCCGGGAATCGATCCCGGCGCTGCGCAATGGCTTGTCGACAACCGCAAGATTCTGGCTGTAGGCCTCGACACGCCCAGCATCGACTATGGCCAGTCCAAAGACTTCATGACTCACCGCATCCTTTACCCTGCCAACATCACAGGCTATGAAAACCTGGCCCACCTCGACCGGCTTCCGCCCAAAGGCTTCTGGATCATGGCTTTCCCCATGAAGATCAGGGACGGCAGCGGAGCGCCGTTGCGGATAGTTGCGTTTATACCATGATGATTCGTTTAAAAAGGGGTGACGGTCACCCGTCACCCGGGATTATATATAAATCACTTCGCCGATGCCAATTGTTCATTCCCCCGCACAACAATCACCAAATAATTCGACTTGGCCCAAAAAACTTTTGGATCGGTGATAGTGAGAGTTTTGGCAACGTCGCTTTGTACAGTCACCTTATAAGAAGACGGATCCTGGCCGGTAACCACCTCCCAGTGTTTGGCATTCAGAGGGATTTCATGCAATGCCCTGGTGTCAATCTTTTTGAATAATGACGGATCAGGATTTCCTGTCAGTGTTTTCACCCTGTTAATTCCAAGGAATCCTCCCTCCTTCTCCAGGATATTACCGGAATACAAATTTTTATAAGTACCGACGATATAATAGGCCGTATGCAGCGAGGTGTCCTGCCGCGCCAGTTGGCCCTGCTGATCCGCAATGATACCGCTTTTGGCGGCAATATCATGGTTAAGCTGTCCTACCTGGTCATCCAGGTTGTTCTTAATCGTCAACGTACTGTCATATTTAGTTTTAAATGCATCTCTCTCGGCTATCAGCTCATCAAGCTGGCTTTGAAACCCGGCAACCTTCTTCTCCAGATTCGCCACATCCTTGCGGTAGGCCGCAATGCGTGAATCTTTCTTCTGAATCTCGGTGTTAAGGCTCGCAATCATCTTGTTGTTCTCGTCCAGCAGATCTTTGATATAATTGATCTCGTTCTGGATTTTCTCTTCAGGTCCCATGTTGCTGTTGATTTCAGGTCCCGCTATCTGCTGGGAGATCATGCTTTCATACTGGCGTATGCTTGCCAGGTTTTGCTCAATCCTGTCAAAAGTGGCCGCCACCTGTTCCTTTTGCTCTGCCAGCACCTGCTCCGATGCGGTTAATTTTTTCACTCCCGCATGGTGTTCCAAAATAAAAGCAAGGCCTCCGGCCAGGGCGATCACAATCATGATGACCAATGCTAATCCTAAGGACATCGTCGATCTTCTCTTGATTTCCATTTCTTCCATGGTTTAATAATTTAAAAAGTTGATATTGAAAATTTTATTGCTCATCTACCGCTGTGACATTTTACCGGTAATGATCTTTGAAAAATTCGGCCAGAGTGACTACCAATAGTATGCCCGGGCATAACATCAAGCGTATGAGGTTGGAAATCAATACGATAATCTGCAATGGAAAGAGGTGATTTATCTCACTTTGAGAGGATTTTTCTCAAAATGAGAAACCGTGATTCTGAACATCATCCTTTCATCATGCGATAGACTGTAGCCTGGCTGATCCCAAGTTTCCGTGCGACGAAAGGAATGTTGTGCTGGTATTTATTCAGATAGATATCCAGTATCTTTTTATTGTAGTTTCTCAGGGTCATCTCCTCTGAAACCATGTCGTTCAGTATGTCGGAGCGGCTAAAAAGGATATCGCCTGCTTCGATGGCGGGGCCTGTTCCGAGAATGAGAGCCAGTTCTATCACCGACTTCAGCTCTCTCACATTGCCGGGCCATGAATAGCTCAACAGGCGGTTCAGGGCTTCAGGGGACAGCATTTTCAAGGTGACTTTATTTTCATGGCAGTAACCATCGATAAAATGGTTTGCAAGAAGCGGGATGTCACCTCCTCTTTCGCGCAACGGCGGCAAATCGATGGGCAGGCCGAAGAGGCGGTAATAAAGGTCTTCCCTGAAATTACCCTTGTCGACCTCCTTTTGAAGGTTGCGGTTGCTGGCGACGATGAGGCGGCAATTTATCTTCACGACTTCATTGCTGCCCACACGTGTTATTTCGTGCTCCTGAAGGGCGCGAAGAAGCTTGGGCTGAAAATTAATGTCGGTGTCGAGGATCTCGTCCAGGAAAAGGGTGCCATCGCCGGCTTCTTCAAATTTGCCTTTGCGCCGGGCAATGGCGCCAGTGTAAGCGCCTTTTTCATGTCCGAAAAATTCGCTCTCGAACAATTCCGGCGGAATGGCGCTCATGTTCACGGCGACAAACGGCTTATCCCTGCGCCGTGAGTTATAATGGATGGCCTTGGCCACCATCTCCTTGCCTGTGCCCGTATCGCCGGTGATGGTGACCGTGATGTTATTGTCGGCCGCCTTTTTCATTAGCTCCAGCACCCTTGCCATCGCCGGGCTCTTACCTGTGACGACCTGCTCAAATCCATAACGGGCACCCACTTCTTTCTCCAGCGCCCGGATACGTGTCTTCAACCCCGCATTTTGCCTGATCTTGCCGATGGCATGGTTCAACCTGGCCTGTATCTCATCGTTCTTGACCAGATACTCAAAAGCGCCTTCCTTCATGAGATCCAGCGCCGTCTGGATATCCTCCTGTTCCGAGATCACGATCACCTCAGCCGGATCATCCTTCTCACGGATCTTCCGGAGCAGATCCCTTCCGTTCATGTCGGGCAGACGGTAATCAATGGTGATGACATCAGGCGAATCATGAAGATTCTTAAGCAGATCACCGCCGTTATAAAAGCTACTGACTTCAAACTCCGGATCCAGGGTCAGATAATGAACTAAAAGCCGGTTGTACCATTCATTGTCCTCGACGACAAAGATCCTGAAATGATCTTTTTGCATAGTGCTGGATTATTTGAGTTTCTGATAGTTAAGGATATCTTCCCGGATGAGTTCAAATTCGTGCCTGGCCTGTCTGAGCGACTCTCCGAGCAGGTGACGGCCGTCTTCGGATTCCGACTGCTGTTCCATCATTTTCAGTTGCCGGTAGAGGATATCCGCCTTCAGATGCCTGCATGGGGCGCTGATCTTATGAGCCAGTTCGGCCACATCATGCCATTCCTTGTTCCCGATTTGCCTTTCAATGTCCGTCAAAGCATTGCCGGTATCTTCGAGGAACATCTGTATCATTTCATCGAAGAATTTCATGTTCCCGTTGCAACTGTTTCGAAGAGCGGTCAGATCATATATGGGAGACACCGTGCTCTTCTTTTTTAATTCCGGGGTAAGGGAAGCCTCGTGGGTTGCCGTCACACCCGTATGATGAGCAACCCGTTTTTGCAAATGGTGTGCGATCATCCTGATGAGTTCATCTTCCTCAAATGTCTTGGCCAGGCAGGCCACGATGCCACTATGGAGCAGCTTATCCTGATCTTCGGCTGACGGGTCGGCACACAAGGCGATGACGGGGATCGATTGTCCGTTCTTTTCCGCCTGCTTCCTTATTTCCGCCGCGGCTTCGGGGCCGTTTAGCCCCGGCATCCGGATATCCATGAGGATGATATCCGCTCCCACCACGGCTGCCATTTGTACCGCGTCCTTCCCTGCAGATGCCTCCGACACGTCGCAACGGTATTTCTCCAGGATGAGACGTAACAGGCTCCTGTTGTATGCTTCATCATCTGCTATGAGCACTTTTTTCCCCGCGAGGATTTCTGTTCCTGCAGTATAAACGGTCTCACCGTCACCGCCGTTATCTTTGCCCTCCTGAAAGGGTATTTCTACCCTGAACGTCGATCCTTCCCCGGGATGGCTATCCACTTTTATTGACCCTCCGTGAAGCTCGATGAGCCGGGTGGTGATGGCGAGCCCGAGGCCGGAACCTTCCGTTTTGCCTGCCTCTGCCCTGCCCTGCTCAAATTCGGAAAAGATCCTCTCCATATCTTCCTTAACGATGCCTCTACCTGTGTCAGCGACTTCAAAGACGATGATCCTCTTGTCGTACCTTTCTTCACCGGGATATGCCCTGATGGTGACGGTGCCCTGGTCGGTGAATTTGATGGCATTGCTGACCAGATTGAACAGTATCTGCCTCAGCCGCACCGGGTCGCCATGGAGGACTCCGGGCAGGTCGTCAGCAGTATCCAGGATCAACCGGAGATGCTTGTCGCCGGCAGCAGGATTGAACCAGAGATAGATATCGTTGAGGAGGTCGACAGGCCGGAAATCAACGGCTACAAGATTCATCTTGTCGGCCTGGAGCCTCGAGAGGTCAAGCAGGTCATTCAGAAGATGTAGCAGATGATCGGAGGATTTTTTCACGATCACAAGCCGGTCATGAAGCCCTGCATCCAAAGGGCTCCCCAGTATCTGCCGGAGATAGCCGGAGATGATGTTCATCGGCGTTTTGATCTCATGGCTCATGTTGGCCAGCAACCGTTGTTTGGCCTGTGCCAGCTCTTCGGCATCGCTCCTGGCCTTTTTCAGGATGATGCGGTACTCGTTGTTCCTTTTCACATAGAGGAATATCACCCCGCCGGCAAGAAGCAAAAGAAACAACGATGCGATGCCGAACGATTGTATGATCAGTTTCACCTCTGCCGCCTCTTTTTCGGCCGCCTCCGTGTTATGCTTCAGGTTGTTGACAGACCGTATCTCGAGATCCCCGATCATTTTCATCAGCCTCTCCGTAATGACCTTATCATCCTGATACAGCTTCAACTCCTGCTCCCTGAGGTATTGTTCGCGTGTTATGGCATTCTGCTCTGCCTTCTGGACCTGTTCGCTGATCTGATCCAATGTCAGCACGGGGACGGAAGGTTTTGGGATGGGGATGGAGTTACCCGCCTGATCGTTTTTTCGTTCTTTTTTCGAAAACAGCCTTCTGAAGAAATTATCCTTTTTCGTCACCCTGGCCGCTTTGGCAGTGTCGGCCACCTTATCGCTTACCGTCGCGGCTGCCTTATTCTCCGACGAAATGTTTTTCATGACCTCATCCATGGCTTGTGCCACAGGGAATTGGTTATTGACGATCAACAGAAGGTCCAGGATATTGATCTTTTCTTTCACCAGCACATCCAGCGTATCATAAAATGAAGCGGGGATACTGTCGCTATCCGGCACTTTGCGGAGTCTTCTCATCCTGGCATTGGTCCGGTCAGCAAGGTCATTGTATTGCGCCATATCATCCTCGTTTTTTGACAAGGCGTATGATTTAACGTAGCTTTCGGCCCGATTAAGGTCATTGTATATTTCCTTGACCATGATGAGGTCATGGTCGGGATGCAGCAACCTGTTGACGGTAAAGATGATCCTGTTAAGCCTGGTGAACGACAGGATACCCGTGATGACCACGAGGACAAAAGCCAGCAGCAGCAGGATGGTGGCAAGACGTTCAAAACGGTAGTTTTCCCTGTTTGTCATATCCTAATATAAACGTCATTTCCCCGCAATGATTTCATTCAAAGGTTAATAAATGTCAACAGTAGGGATAAGTTGGGGAGACGGGAAGCGGAACCGAACGGAGTGAGGCGACGTCCCTCGGAGTTCGCCACAGGTGAACGAACGCGGGCTTGGTAGCAGGAGGTGGAACCATTTCATGGTCTCACCTTCCAAATGACTGTTTAAAAGGTAAATACTGGTTTTTGAACCCTGGCCATATCTTAAGTCTCAATGATTCACTATTGTCAGTTTTTGACTATCAATTACTTTACCGTCACCTGTTAGTCTCACCAAATAAATGCCGTCATGCCAATTATT
>CAZVNP010000093.1:4263-6790 GCA_964628285.1 uncultured Lentimicrobiaceae bacterium | reverse complement strand
AAAATCACCGTCGTCATTGAGCACTTCGGGGAATTCAAACCGCCACTCGAAAGCATTTTCATAGATACTGTTGTTCTTGATCTCTTCAAGTTCAGGTTCGAGTTTTTGAATGCGTGTTGTCAGATCTTTCACCTTCCTGGTCCATTCGTCCTTCTCCTTTTTGGTCATATCGAAAAGGCTGGTCTGGTTGGTCAGGTTGTATAGTTCGCCGTTGAGCTTTTTCAGGAGGATCACCCGTTTGTCATTGGCCGCCACCTCCATCTCGAAATCATTCTTAATAGAGGCGATGAGCTGCTCCATGGCCCGCTTTTCCTCCTTGCCTGTGGCATTGCGATAGGTCATGATGGCGGCCCTGTAGCTGTCGATGTTCCAACGGCTCTTCTTCAGCGCCTGCCTGATATCCGCATCCAGCGCATAGCGCGATATCAGCGAGTTCCCGCATTTGATGTTGATATCGATATTGGGCAACGTCTCAAGCTCCCCCTCTCCATTCAGGAGAGGGGGCCGGGGGGTGAGGTAGTACGCGCTCTTCAGCAACTCTATCCACAACCTCAACCGGCATATCTTCACCGAATTTGGATTGATATCCACGCCAAACAGGCAATTCTCGATGATGGTCTGCTTCTCGTGAAAAAGAGTTTC
This sequence comes from uncultured Lentimicrobiaceae bacterium, assembly GCA_964628285.1. GTDB lineage: Bacteria > Bacteroidota > Bacteroidia > Bacteroidales > JAGONC01 > JAPLDP01. Next base: position 6,148 of record CAZVNP010000093.1, on the reverse strand, counting down.
CTGCACCCGCCGGCTTTCGTTGTTCCCGGGGTTGTATTCGAACAGGGAGCCATCCTCGCAAGTCACGATGAGCTCGTCGTTGGCCACCTTCACCTCATAGTCGCGCAGCACCCTGCCTTCTTTGTCCATCAATATCTTCAGTTCGCTCTTGATGGCGATGATCTCGTTCAGCGCCGACACTAAGAAATGACCTGAGCCCACCGCCGGGTCGCAGATCTTCAGGCTGTTGACAATGGCATTCGCCTGCCCCCTGTCGAAATCGATTCCGATGGCATTATACACATCTGTAAGAGTTTTGTATTTCCCCTTTTTTAATGGGGAGGGGCCAGGGGTGGCGTCATTAAACTTCTCCACCACCGCCCTTCTTATCGTCTCCCTGCACATGTACATGGTGATGAAGCCGGGCGTGAAATAAGAGCCGTCCTTATAGCCGTTTAGTTTTTCAAAGATAAGGCCCAGGACAGAAGCATTGATGAGGGTCTTGTTCTCTTCCTGGATATCTTCGGAGCCCTCGCCGGCAAAGTCATACGCATCGAGAAACCCGAAGAGGTACCTCAATCCATTGAGGTTGCCGCTACGTCGTTTGCCGGTGCTGTCTTTCAGCACGGTCGACGATAAGATTGGCAGCAGGGCATGGTCCTGCAGGTTGCTGATGAAGATGGTGACATGTTCCAGTTCCGTCGGCTCGAACAGGGACGAGTTGAGGTAGGGCACCTTACTGAACAACCTTGCCATGTCAGGGTCACGTTCATCCGTTTTCCTGGCGAGGACCCTGAAAAAGAGGTTGTCGAGGTCATCATAACCCTCGATCATGCTACAGTTTAAGAAGCCGAAGGCCGGGTCGTCCCTGTGGTACCGGATCAACTGTGCCTCCAGTAGCTTCAGGAAAAGGATTCGGTTTAGCCAGGTGATAACCAGCTCGAGTGCCACGTTGAACACTTGTTCTTCATGGGTCTCACCATATTGCGAAGGTCTTTGCAACCGCGATATTTTGTCTCTGCTGTCAAGCTGCACGATCGTGTTCTCGATGAAGGAGCCGGCATCACGGTCGCCCTCTTTCCTGCGTTGGATCAGCTTCTTGCTGCCCGATTTTATTTCCGTCAGCCCGATGATGTGAAGCAGTTCGGTATAAAAACCCTTGTCGAGGGTATTGCTGTCGTTCAGGAAAGGAAGTTTCAATAAATGCTCGGGCGAAAGGACCTTGTACAATCCAATCAGTTTTGAATCATCGGCTTTGTCGGCGTTCCTGAGAACCGTGTCATAATCCCTGAAATCGAAACAGGCGAATTCTATTTCCTGTGCGATGCCGGCCACAAAGGATTCGGCAATGGAACTATAGAAGAAATCGGTGGTGTTACCCGACAAGCGGCCGGCTTCAAAGTCATTGAACTGCCTGACAAAAGCCTTATCCTGGGTAAAGGTCTTCTCAAAGAAAGCGGCGTCAAAGATGTACCATTGGTAGACATCGGTGGCTATCAGGTGCCTGATCTCAAGGTTGTTGTTGGTGATCCGTTCTCGGAGGTAATAAAGGATGAGTTCATGGAAAGCCTTTACATTGAGGTTATCCGGCTGGATCATTTCCGTCCTGTTACCTGGCTTCTTCACTTCGATTATGACGCCAGGCGTGCTCCGCGAATCCTGCCCGTTATGGATCACCAGGTCGTAACGGCCTCTCGTGTTGATATAAAACTGAGGCTGGTAAAAGGTGGCTTTTAAGAAATCACCCAGGTCGTTTTTGTTATGTTCTTCCGATTCATTTTCGTCTATGCCGTCGAGAAGACCCATGAGGCCGGCTTTGAATCGTTCGATCTGGCTTCGGGTGGGCTTGACCTTACGATAGGATGGAATCAAAGACTGGAGAGGAGATAAAGCTTTTAAAATCATA
>CAZVNP010000093.1:0-4163 GCA_964628285.1 uncultured Lentimicrobiaceae bacterium | reverse complement strand
CTTACGATAGGATGGAATCAAAGACTGGAGAGGAGATAAAGCTTTTAAAATCATAGAGATCAGATTATTGCGGTAAATAACTTACAAAGGTAAAATTAAGGTTTTTTGAATAAATGGAGTCTAAGAATCATGAAAATTTAGTTGCGAGTTATTAGTTTCGAGCTGCGAGATGCAGGTGGGAGAGGGAGAGGGAGGAAATTGCGCGATTTCGCGATTGAACGATTGAACGATTGAACGATGGCCGAAGTACCGTCCCTCCAACTCCCCCTCACCCGACTGCCGACTACCGACTGAAGACTATCCCCCGGCTGTCTTTAATTTTTTCGGGGGATTCATCACCTTTGCATTCTTACGATAGGAATTAACCTGATTTTTCAATGCATAAGGCCGGTTGAACGCTTCCTGCGATATTTTGAACCTTTCCGAAAGCACCCTGATACTTTCTTTTGAGAGCCCTTTTCTATAATGTAAAATATCTGAAACCAACCCCTTGCTCACTCCTAGCATACCTGCAAGGTCTGTCGGTTTGAGATGATGTTCCTGCATCAGGGAGTGTAACAGTTCGACCGGATCGACATCCAGGAAAAAGGGATGTTCGGCATCCCATTTTTCAATCAGTACGGCCAGTAGCTCTATTTCTTCCTCAGTCTCCTTATTTGTTAAATTGTCTGTGACCAGATTTTCCAAAATATTGCAATACTGATCATACTGTTTAGCGGATTTGATGACTTTATACTTGAGTGATTCCATTTCAGCTTTTAATATAAATTAACAGTATACTGGTTGCCACGATTGCACAGATCGTCATATTCAGTGTGGGTTCCAACCCAGCAAATAAACAAATGCAACAGGTTTCGCCCGAAATGATACTTGCAAATTATCCTGTAAGCATTTCCTCCAACATTAAATAACACCCTGTTGCTTCCCCTTCCAAGTATGTCAGCCGATCCAAAGGTAACCCGGATATCGTCGGGTGTATTCCAATCAGCATTTTTTATCGCCGTGAGCCAACATTCAAACGCCTTCTTCCCGGGAGCATGACCGGTACAATAATCAACAATAGTTTGAACTTTGATCAATCTGACTTTCATGCAAAGATACAATTATTTTTTCGAATGTTCACTTTTTGTGAACTTTTTTCAATATTTGTTTCTTTTCGGTAAAAATAGCTCTGTTTATAATTCAATCAAATCATTTGACTATGTTTTTTACCGATCAGTTAAAAGTTGCGAGTTCAATGATGGGTGGGGAAGGAGGGGATGAGGCAGGTCAGTCGACAGTCGACAGTCGTCAGTAGGCAGTCAGGGAGAGGGAGAGGGAGAGGAAGGAAATTGCACGATTGCGCGATTAAACGATCCCGGCTTCGTCCCGCCTGCGGCGGAACTCGTCGGGACAAGTTGTCCGATGGCCAAAGTCCTCTCCCTCCAACTCACCCTCATCCAACTGACGACCGAAGACTGACGACTGACGACTGACGACTGACGACTGACGACTGCCCCCAATCTTACTCCGCCAGGATCCTGTATAATTCAAGGTTTAGATAATAATGATGCCCTTCCATTTCCTTTTTCCCGAGCACCTGTAACTCACGTAATCTGTTCAGATAATCCCTTGCCGTATTCTCAGCGTAGATCCCATTCTCAACAAGATGCTTCACTTTTGTGAACGGTTGAGTGAATAACATCTCAACGAGCCTTTCCGGGTTACGGAATTTTCGCTTGTCTTTTCTTATATATTCCAGTATCGAATTTTTTGCAGATACAATGTCATTGATCTTATGAAAAGTGATATCGGATGTCCTTTCAACCGCTTTCAACATAAACAGCAACCAGTCTTTCCAGTTTCCTCTTTGCGATACACCTGCCAATCCGGAATAATAGTCTTCCTTATGATCTAAAATAAACCTGCTCAGGAATAATATCGGAAAATCCAAAAGATTCCTGGTTGTCAGATAGTTGACAATAAACACACGTCCTGTTCTGCCATTTCCGTCCCGGAACGGGTGAATTGCTTCAAACTGAAAATGAGCGATAACCATTTTCAGGAGAGGATCCGTTGTGTCCTGTTCGTCATCATTCAGGAAGGTAATAAGGTTGTCCAGCTTATTTTGTATGATATCCTTACCTCGCGGAGGCGTGTATATGACCACGCCGGCATCAGGTCCGGTGCCTCTCTGTCGTATCGTTGTATTGGAAAAATCAGGGCGTATCCCTTCATTTGTCCGGTCTATTTGCTGAAAAATATGTATGAAGTAGTTCAGGTCAAATTTCCCGGTTTGTTGCAAATAATGATGGCCCGACCATAATGCTTCCCGGTATCTCAATACCTCCTTGGATGGACCGGTAGTTTCAACGTTTTGATCACTGTAAGCTTTGTACAATTCATCATCCGTTGTGAATATATTCTCGATGGCGCTCGACGCTTTTGCTTCCTGCAGACTTATAGTATTAATCAACAACCCCTGGTTCGGAATAACGGCACTGCGGCCATAAAGCCTGGCTAAAGCCGCTTTTGCATTCCCAAGACGTTCCATGATTTCGACCGTTCTATAAAGCTCCTGACGAATGGGCAATAAAGGGAGATCATTCCAGGGAACGGTACGGTCAGGATTAACTGAATATAGTAAGTCAGGCATTAATTAATCCGATTTTTAATGTTAATATGAATTTTGACCTCAAATTTACGACTTTTTTAGTAACAAACATTAAAAATCATATTAAATAATGTTGGCAGATAAAAGCAACATCAAAATCATCCGTTGATTGGAAAAGATGAAAATTCAATATACTCCCTCGGGTGGCTGGTCAATCGGCAGTTTACAGATCGTATGTTTGTAAAGTATAAGCTTCAGAAAATTTAAATGATTAAATTTAGGTAGTTAAAAACAAACCATTTAAACCCTGAAGCTTATGAGAACACAAGTTACAAAATTAGATTTTACCGGAGAAAAAATTTATACAGGCATTGACGTTCATAAAAATAGTTGGCAGTCAGGGAGAGGGTGAGGAAAAATTGCGCGATTGCATGATTGAGCGATGGCCGACCTGGAGACCTGAAGACTTGGAGACCTGAAGACCTGGAGACCTGAAGACCTGAAGACCTATAGACCTGTAGACCTGTTAACGACTGACGATTGAAGACGGGCAGTGGATGACTCCTGACGCTGCGCGCCAAATGAACGCCTAAATTATTACCAGCAGTTATTTTTTCATTGCTTTAATCACAATGAAACCTCCTTTTCCTTATCCTTCAATTGGCTCTTCAATTTCTTTTGAGTTCAAATCAGTTAGAGTCTGAAAAATTTAATTTACTTTAAACTTATTGGATTCTATAAGTGAAATCATTTCAGCTACGGAAAAAAAATTCGCTGTCCGGTAAAATTTACTTTCTTCTTTTTCTGATGTTAAAATTTGTCCAAGAGAACTTTCCTTACTAATAAATGCTATAATCAAAACACCGTTATCTTTTATTACCCGGTGGGCTTCTTTCAAAGCTTTTACCGGATTATCAATAAAGCAAATGGAGGTTATAAAAACAGCATAATCAAAACTGCTATCGGAATAGGGCAGGTTTTCAGCGAATCCTTTGTCTACGTTTAAATTTCGCTGTCTCGCATAATTCAGCATTTTATCCGAAGGGTCAATACCGTATTTTATATTCAATTCTTCGGCAAATATTCCACTTCCGATGCCAATTTCTATTCCTTTTTTCCCAATCGGAATAACTTGCTTTAATGCAAGCAATTCCGATTGAAAAATGATTTCATTTTTTTTAAACCAATCTTCGTATTCTTCAATGTATATGTTGAAAGGATTAATGTTCATTTAAAAAGTTAAAACTTTATCACAATCAACTGTCCATTGAGAAAATTCTTCCATTGTACTTAGTTGTATTCCTTCTTGAAATTGTAATTTATCAATTCCGCGGGTTTCTGCACAAATACAGCAAGCCTTCACTTCTCCCCCCCCCCTTAAGCACATATTTCAGCATTCGTTCTGTGTTGTAATATCCTTCAGGTGTTTTTTGATTAGGAAGTGCACAAAACACAGCATCAGCAAGTAAGAATATTTTTATTTTAACCTTTTCTTGGTGGTACTTAATAATATTCATCATAGATTTTCACGGTAAACAATTACCCGTATAATTACATATAGGTTGCCCCT
>CAZVNP010000092.1:0-7095 GCA_964628285.1 uncultured Lentimicrobiaceae bacterium | reverse complement strand
AAGATAATCATAATATTTTAATTATACAAACTATTTTATGCACTGGTTAATAATTCCATTTTTGGTTTTAATATCAATGGATTTTACCGTATAGCCCAATGAAGGGGCATCTGTACTTTTTGCGTGAAAATCGCAGTAAACTGTTACCGGGGGTAATTCGGCAGCATATTTTCTCCAGAAAATGGTATTTTGAATTTCGATATCAGAAAAATTGACATCAGGTAAGAAAAGCGTCAATATATAATTCTCAAAAAACTTCGGATCAAAATTGAAAGTATAAAAAAGAGCGGCAACAACTCTCCTTTGTTTAATTAAATCCTTGAGCTTTTCGATAATGACATATTGCTCCATTATTCCATCTCAATTTGCCGAAAAAGATTAATATAGTTATTAAGGAAATAAGGGAATTCGTAATCGGTATCGTTATTTAGCGATGTGATATTCTGACCCTTTTCGCCATATAGTATTCGGAACGATTTTTTATCCTCTTCGATCCATGCCTTGTTTCCGCGAATTTTACTGACCTCTTCGTTTCTTTTTATGATTTGTTTGACAAGCTCCAAAACCGGTAATTCCAGCAGCTCATTTAAGGACCTCAACGTTTCATCATGGAAATAATAACTGACTTTACCGGGGAGGTTCGTAAACACAGGTTCCTGAATGACTTCATCTGTGATCCAGTATGATTTGCTCAGCATATGGGTAAATACTTTATTCAGGGGATGAAGCACCTTGTCGGTGTTATCGATGTTGATCAATGCATCCCGTAAAGTGTCACTGATTTCTTTATTTGAAAGGATAAATTGAATGATTGGATGTAACTGAAATGTCGTATAAATGATATCATGGTTATTCCGGATAACTTCATAAAGGTCATTTTGCGGGTGGAGTTCCCCCGGTACCTTTAGAAAATATTTACGGTAAAGCTGTCTCTCATCGTTCGTCAACGAATTCAGTAGGAGAGCAAACGGTTTTAATTCAGATCGGGCCACTGTATATCTTTTCTGTGCATCCTCATGAAAGCGTTTTACCCATGTTAAGACCGGAATCTTATCCGTTTTGGACAGGACGCCTTCCATGATTCTGCTGAATTCCGGGTCTTCTGTAATGCCGATATCCCGGAGAGGTCTGATGTATTTCCCATAGATCCCGTATGCCCTCTGATTGTTTAAGATAGTGTCTTTTAAGGAAATATAAAATTTATCGTCGGCTGTTCTCTTATGAATATAATCGACACCGTTGAAACTGATCTCATGATTCCCGATCATTCTGGCATAGGCAAACATTTGTTCTAATAGGATAAAAAACCTGATAAATTCTTTAGGATCATGATTACCGTGGAAATAAATGCCATAGCACAGGATCATGAAGTCTTTTAAGTTTGAGGAAACGGTAGACAGATGTTTCACAGCCTTATGACCGGCAGCGGCCCATAACGACTGGAAGCCCAGCGGGTCGCGTGAACCTTTGATACGATAGTTTGGATCTGTGGCGGAGAGAAAGTACATCTTTCCCAAATTATGACAATTTTATTTAGTATAATATTCTTTTACAACATTATACAAACTTTATAATTTTTCCTGACACCACAAATTCGATTAGATCCCGAACCATTCTGACCTCCTATTCCGGGATACTAAATCCCACCTCGTAAAATAGATACATTTTGTGAAGAACATTGAGAAAATGTAAGTTTTTTCATTCAGTTCAGAAAAGCTTCCCCTGCAATTCAGTTTTTGGATAAAAAGCCCCGATAATTATAAATGGATTTTTTGATACATGATGGTGAGCTTGAGTCGTTCCAAGAAAGAAATACAAATCTTTTGTTCGGGAAAAGTCCTCAAGATATCTTTTCCGAACATCTTCAACGGCTTTCTCCTCATTTCCATTATGACGCAAAAGACATTTCCAAAATAATTGTCCGGTTTCCCAATCTTCAATCATCATATGACTTTCTGTACCTTGATCATCTTTAAATTGAAATTTGAATCTGAACGGAAGTTTTCGAACTACTTCAAACTTCCCCACATATTTTTTTTCAAAGAGATTTAGTTGATTTAGTCTTGCTAACGTAGCTGTAGGCCATTCTCTATCAACAGGTTCCGTATAGAAATCGATAATTTTTACGGGTTTGAAAACGGCTAATGAAGTGCAAATGCTTCTATCTTTTGCTTCGGCAATTAATTCTGATAAATTGAAATATATCTTTCTCAGGCAGATTTTTTTTCGTTCTTCCCAATTCCCTGTTGGATAAATATGACCCACGACTTTTACTTCCGAATCAAGAGTCTTCGGTCTGTAACTTTCCGGTCTAAAATCATCTTCATTTTTTACAAGGTCCAATTCAATCCAGTCATATTTTTTATACTGTCGTTCATAAGACATCTTTCTAAATGGTATAGGATATATCCTTATCCAACTTCCATCTTCTCGAAATCCAGCCGTACAAACTAATTCTTCATATTTTGCAGAAAGAGTAGGATATGTCTTTACTGTAATTAAAACTTTTACTAAAGCCATATCAGATATGTTTTACTTTATAGACAAAACCAGGTAATTTTTCAATTGCGTCAGTTAAAATTTTTCGATGACACTTATAAATATCTGATTCAAAACAAGTAAGCGCAATTCGTTTATAGTCTTTCAGTAAATTAAGAATCTGTATTTGATAAGCAAATGTTCTTACCAGATTTGTTCTTCTGTATTTTCCAAAGAGAATATCATAATCCTCCTGAGTATCTAATTTCTTCCTTTGTTCCGATTGAATTCCCAGTTCAGGCAAATGGATGTACTTAATGTTTAGATTTCCACAATACTTTTTTAATTGACTTTTATTAAAACCGTACTTCATACTCAGGGGATTAAAACGGACATCTATCAATACTTTAATATTATTCTTAATTAAACGAACCAGATACTCCTCCAGGGAAATGCCTTCATATCCGATTGTAAATAATATTGTATCTTTTATATTGGGTATTGAGCAATTTACATCATGAAGTTCTTGATCAGTAAGAATTTTTCCTGCTATTTTACTTTTAATAGCATAAAATGGATAATTTATATAAGTGTGTTTTATCAAAGCAGTTGCATCCATCTGCCCGTATGTATTCATTATTTCAATCAACAATCGTTGATCACCAGATTTTAATTGGTTCAAATAATCTGCAGAGTCATTTTTAAATAAGTGTTTGTTATTATCTGCCAAAATACCTTTCTTTACCATTGTTGTGACATCTGCATCAACAGAAAACGAATAACAACCTAAATGGTAAGGAATAAAGTCATATTCGGCATTTATTTGCCTTTGGCTTAAAAGGAAAAGCAACTTTTGCAGACGAATTTTATCTATTTGTCCACCAGAAACTTGCAGAAGAGCTAATATTATTTTTCTTCTATAAAACACATCACAAAGATATATCTTATGATGACTCTTTTGTAACCTTTACTGCACGTTCATTGAACAGTCAATTGTTAATAGGAATATTGTATATTAGATTCATTGGCACTCTCTTGAACGAAAAAACTGAGTTGGTCTGAAAAATCAAGAGTACCTCAAAATGCATAATCATCTTTTTTTGGAACTCATCTTATAACTTCCAGCATTTACCAAAGGATCACCGACTTCGAAAAAACCTTCCGACCACAAATTACCAAGTAAAGCACCTTCCTCAACAAATTCTTTTATCCCTTTCATATTGGCGGCACATTTGGCCTGGGTGTACCCTTTCTCATCCCTGAATAATATCCACAACTCATTTGTTATCAGTCCATTCACAAAAAAGGGACTATGCGTTGTAACCATCAACTGTGAGAATTCCGATGCCGCCCTGCATTCCTCAGTAAGGTCATGTAACAAACTTGGATGGAGCTGGTTTTCCGGTTCTTCAATACCGATGAGTTGTGGGGGCTCCGGATCATAAAGTACGGTCAGATACGCCAATAATTTCAAGGTTCCGTCGGATACAAATTTTGAAAGTATAGGTTGTTCAAAAGGTGCATCCTTGATTTGTAACAACAGTCTGCCATCCTGCATGAGGTCGGCATCGACCTTTTCAAGACGTGGTACTCTTTGGGTTAAAATTTTAAGAATTTCTTCCAGGCGTGAAGGGTGTTGTTCCTTTAAATACTGTATAACATTGGGTAAGTTGTCTCCCGTAGCCGATAACCTTTCCTGCGGGCCGGCTTCGGGGATGCCTCGAGTTTGATCGGCTGTTAAATACGATAGGTACCAGCCGGTGATGAACCTCCTTAAAGCAATTACGCGCGGATTTTTTGAGAGTTGTCCCAAAGTATTAACTGCCAGCATTTCCGGACTATCCAATGATTCATCCATCTTCATATCGGAGATGTCAGGAGCCTCGCCGGTGATCACTTTTCCTTTACCTTGTTCAAATTCAAGAAAGGCGAAGGGTCGCCCTACGCCTCTCCGGTTCCACGATAATTTCTCGCTTGCCACAAAAGGTCCTTTCTGACCTTCATCTATTTTCAACTCGTAGGTGATAAGCGGTGATCCTTTTTTTTCGCGATACTTCAATGCAAATTCAACAGGTCCGTTACAGCCTTTTGTTCTCAAATCCTTAAAACGACCTCTTTTATCCCAGGCTTTCCTCAATCCAACCGAAAAACATTCACTCAAAAACGCAAAGACATCAAAGAGAGTGGATTTACCACTGCCGTTAGGTCCCAGAAAAACCGTAAGTGGTGTGATACCATTTAATTCAAGATTCTGAAGAGCACGGTAATTCTGGACTTTTAAGTATTCAATGCGGGGAACACCCTTAACGTGTGAAGTGTTTTTTTGCATTTAGCCAATCATTCAGTTATTGCTGATTCCATGAATTCAATACAAAGATATTTAACAATTTTTGAATACACTATAGATCGCATTTCCCGGGATAATGCAAGCATTTATTTCCATTTTATCCTGATGCCGAACAAATTTTATTTTCCTGGAAAAATCCAGCCCCCGATCTTCAATAGCTCATTAATCGTAATCATGAATTCATAGCTTATTACTTTTATATCACCAATTGATAACTTCTATAAACTGACGAATCCGGTGAAAGTGTACCTCTCAATCAGGTCTAAAGTGTACCACCTGTTTTAAAACGGATCGATAAATCAAAATTAGTCTTTTTTATCATTTTTATGTCTTCGGAGCGACCCGACTTTGAATTTTATTTGATGGGTCTAAATTGCAAGCCATCCTGCCTCCCCTATAAAATGAATAAGTAAAGGTGACCATATCAGTCAGGATTTGACCTCCGGTATACTATCTCAAAAATCGACGCATCAAAAAAGCACGGATCGTACACCCTAATAATTATGTAAAAAAATTTGGAAATCATTTCTCAATGATCTATATTTGCAGCGAAGCTATTATGTATTATTTTTATGTTCTACCAAAAATACAAATTAAAAGATCTCACCAACATAAACAGCGGTTTCTCCTTCCGTACGAAAGTACAAAACAATCCCTCCGGAAATACCTTTGTCATCCAAATGCGCGATATCTCGGCCGACAGATCCGGCATCACCAATGAGCCTCTGAAGATTAATGGGGAAATGATTCACAAATCTCATCTTTTAAAAAACGGAGATGTTCTGTTCGTTGCCAAAGGGGCAAATAATCTTGCAGTGTGTTATGATGAGCAATTTAAACCTGCTGTCGCTGCCTCCGCCTTCTTTGTGATAAGGATCAGGGATAAAAACCTGATATCGCCTTATCTGTGCTGGTACTTAAATAGTGTCCGGGTACAAACGATCATCAAAGGCCAAAGCGCTGGTACTTACATACCCAATGTAAATAAATCCACTTTGGCTGAGCTCGAAGTTATCATCCCACCCATCAGGACACAGGAAATGATTGCTAACATTCACAACTTGTTCATAAAAGAAGCCGAACTGTTGGACAGAATAAAAGAAAAGCGTTCTATTTTAGTTGATTCAATATTGTCAAATCAAATATTTAACGGGGATGGAAACAAACGGCCAACGACCCACACAGGATCAAATCAATAAAACCCTCTGGGAGGCATGCGATACATTTCGTGGTGCATTTGATTCATCTGAGTACAAGAATTATATCCTGGTGTTTATGTTCATCAAATACCTGAGCGATGTGTGGAAGGATACATACGAGGATTATAAAAAGAAATACGGCGACGATGAGGAACTCATCCAACGTAAGATGAAACGGGAACGGTTCGTATTACCGGAGAACTGTACCTTCGATTACATCTACGAGCACCGGAATGATCCGGATATCGGTGAAAAAATCGATAAACTCCTGGCCAGGATAGAGGACGAAAACCTGGCAAAACTGGAAGGTGTGTTCCGGAACATCAGCTTCAATTCTGAAAAGCTGGGCCAGACAAAGGACCGTAACCGGAGATTACTGAACCTGATCAATGATTTTGCTAAGCCTGTGTTGGATTTTCGTCCCTCAGTGCTGGGTAATAAGGAAGATATCATCGGAAATGCTTACATGTACCTCATCGAACGGTTCGCTTCAGGCGCCGGCAAAAAAGGCGGTGAATTTTATACGCCCCATGAAGTTTCTGTGGTGCTGGCTAAGTTAATGAATCCCAGGCCGGGAAGTCGTATCTGTGACCCGACATGCGGCTCCGGATCATTGTTGATCACGGTTTCCGAAGAGGTCAAAGAGGAAGATGGCGCATCCTCACATAACTATGCCTTGTACGGACAGGAAAGCAACGGCGAGACCTGGGCGCTGAGCAAGATGAACATGTTCCTCCACTCGATTAATGCCGCACAAATTGAATGGGGCGATACCATCAACAATCCCCGGCTGCTGGAAGGGGATCACCTGATGAAATTTGATGTCGTGGTGGCCAATCCGCCCTTTTCACTCGATAAATGGGGCCATGAGAATGCTGAGGCCGACCGTTTTAAACGATTTCTGCGCGGTGTTCCTCCCCGTACAAAAGGGGATTACGCCTTCATTCTCCACATGATTGAAACGGCAGAGCCGAATGCCGGGAAAGTGGGCGTGATCGTACCACATGGGGTGTTGTTCCGTGGAAGTTCCGAAGGCGCTATCCGTAAAAAGCTGATCGAAGAAAACCTTCT
>CAZVNP010000091.1:0-7097 GCA_964628285.1 uncultured Lentimicrobiaceae bacterium | reverse complement strand
CAGGAGATATTTACTGGGCTGTAGAAGAACCTTCACCGGCGTATTACGATATTCATCTTTTTAAGATTGATACCAATGCCCAGCAAATCTGGCAAAGTGTCTTCCAGGGATGGATATATAACGAGCTGGCTTTCATTGTCACGGTCAGCGGAGATCATGTTTACCTGGGAGGAAGAATAGATTCCACAAATGCTTTTAACGGAAGCGGAGGCAATGCCCTGGTCGTATCATACGCCATTGATAACGGTGATTTCAACTGGGATTATGTGTATGACCAGGGTTACGGCTATGAGGAGATTGACGGCCTCGATGTAAAGCCCGACGGTATTTACCTGACGGGATGGACACAAGGACAAACCACAGATATGGATTTTTTAGTTCAGAAAATAACTTTTTCAGGACAGCAGGTCTGGTCCAACAGTTACGATTACGATGGTCTGGGGAAATTTGACGGTGCCAACGGACACATGGCCATGGATCAGAATTTCATTTACGCTGCGGGTCATGCAGGGCGAACCAACATCGCCTCGCTCGACGGCCAGATGGGGCTTGTCTGTTTCAGCCGTAGCAACGGGGCGGAGCAGTGGAACGTAACATGGGGCGGCGCACTTTACGACGACGGCCTTGGCATGACCATGAGCACCGATTCGATGCTTTATATCGTGGGTTTCACCGGCAGCTTCGGAAACGGATCCCAGTTCTATCTCAATAAATATTCCCGGTCAGGTCAGTTGCAATGGAGCAGGCTCTGGGGCGGCACGGGAACGGAGGACTGCCGGGCCGTGATCGCCGACGGCGACAGCATCATCTTTGCCGTCGGCGCTACATCAAGCTATGGCCACGGAGGCAAGGATATTTTCGTTCTGAAATATGATACGGCCGGAGCACTGCTCGATTCCGTCTTCTGGGGCGGCATGTATGATGAAATAGCACACGATGTCGCTATGTCGGGCGATTATCTTTACATCACGGGAGAGACACAGAGTTACGGCAACGGACAGATCAGCGGCGACCACAAAGCGGATGGACTGCTGCTGAAAATCAACGGAAGAAAAATGCTGGTGCCGGATTCTACAATGAATGATGTGAATGAGAATGTGATACGCTATCCGGAAATCCATGCGTTTCCTAATCCCTTTATCCTGCAGACAACCTTTTGGTCAGATCATTGTTTTAATGACCTGTCACTGACCCTCTTCAACGAATCGGGCCAGAAAGTAAAGCATATCGAACACCTGTCAGGACAAACAATAACCTTATACCGTGACGGTCTTCCGCCGGGTGTCTATTTCCTTTTCCTGACAGAAAGCAGAAAAACATACCCAACGCTCAAAATAATGATTGCCGCTGATTGACACCGGTAACGTCATGATCTTCCAATCACCGTGATCACGGGTATGAACCCCAGGCATTCCGATTGCTATCAGATTGGTCTTCTGCCAGGAAAACATTCATTTACAGTAAAATTCATTTGCCCCATGCTTTATCAGGTAATTACGAAAATGACTGATAGCGGCTGCAGCTTCTTTTATTTGTTTTAAAAACTTATCATTGATTGTCAGGTTGAAACATTCCTGGAAATCATTATATTTACATCTTCAAGTCGGTACATATCTTTTTAACTCTTTCTAAATGAAAGAACAACGCAAACTCGCCGCCATTATTTTCACCGATATCGTTGGCTATTCAGGCATGATGTCGAAGGATGAAAAACTGGCCATGAGTGTGCTTTTAAAAAATAGAAATGTCCAGAAGGATGCTATCAAGAAATTCAATGGTGAATTTATTAAAGAGATAGGGGATGGAACTTTATCCATTTTTCAAAGTTCATGGGATGCTGTCAGCTGTGCCATTGACATTCAAAAAATAATCAGTTCTGAATTTTCATTTCAATTGCGTATCGGTATCCACATCGGGGATATTATTATTTCAGAGAGCGACGTATTTGGTGATGGAGTTAACATTGCTTCACGCATTCAGGCACTGTGTGAACCGGGGGGCATCTGTATATCGCAAAGAGTGTATGAAGATATCAAAAACAAATCGGGGATAAAAGTCGATTGCGTCGGTGAAAAATTGCTGAAAAACATTGATCAGCCGGTCAGCATTTATGCTATTGCTGCCGAATGTATTCAGAACATTTTAGTACAGCAGCGATCAGATGAAGAAACTCATTCTCAATCAGGTGAAATTAAGCGAAATGCCAAAAAGGTGCCATCAGTCCGTAAACTTTACATTGGAATTTCAACCGCCATAGTGACCATCATCATCCTTATAGCCGGATACTTTCTTTTCCCTAAAAAAACTGCATTAAATAAATCCCTATCAAATACGGAGGGATCATTTAAAAGAAAGGCTAAAGCCATCTGGACGAATTCGATTGCTGTGCTTCCCTTCACCGACCTGAGTCCTGATAAGGACCAGGAGTATTTCTGCGATGGGATCTCAGAGGAGCTGATCAATGTGATGACGCAGATACCCGAATTAAAAGTTGTCGCCAGGACGTCCGCATTTTCATTTAAAGGCAAAGAGATTGATATCAGGGATATCGGGGAGAAGTTGAATGTGAAAACCATTCTTGAAGGCAGCGTCCGAAAATCGGGTAATCAGCTTCGTATCAGTGCACAGCTTATAGATGTGAATAATGGTTACCATCTTTGGTCGCAAACCTATAACCGTGAACTGAAAGATGTGTTCACAATTCAGAACGAAATAGCATTAACCATCGTTGCTGCGCTCAAGACCAACCTTTTGCTTAACGAGAAAGAGCAGATAGAGAAAAAATCAACGGAAAACACTGAAGCCTATCAGCTCTATCTTAAAGGGCGTTTCTACTGGAATAAGCGAACTGCAGATGACATACAAAAGGCCATTGATTATTTTACACAGGCGATCGAAAAGGATTCAGCTTACGCTATGGCATATGCCGGATTAGCTGCTTCTTATATCCTGCTCCCCGAATACGCCGCAATTTCGTCGGAGGACATTTTTGCGAAAGCTATTATTGCGGTAAAAAAAGCCCTTGAGCTGGATCCAACACTTGCAGAGCCTCACGCAGTACTGGGAATAATAAAAACAGAATATGAATGGGATTGGACAGGGGCAGAGCTTGAATACAAGAAAGCTATTGAACTTAATCCTAACTATCCGACCGCTCATCACTGGTATAATATTTATCTAAGGAACTTCGGAAGATTAGATGAGGCTTATAGAGAAGTTAAACTGGCCCTGGAGCGTGATCCCCTTTCACCCATCATCAATGTAAACTTAGGTGACGTTCTGTACATCATGCGGCAATATGACAAAGCTATCGAGCAATATCTCAAGACCATCGAACTTGATCCTGATTTTGCCAGTGCCTATAGTCCGCTGGGCGTGGTCTATGCCCTCCAGGGTAAATTTGATAATGCAATTGCTGAATTAAGGAAGGTACAGACGATTATCAGGAATACGCCTTATAGTCTGTCAAGGCTTGGATTCGCTTATGCACGGTCAGGGGATAAAAGTCAGGCATTACAGATACTTGATGATCTCTTCACCTTCAGGGAACAGGGATATAAAGTTGCGTTTGATATAGCTATCGTGTATTATGGACTTGATGACAGAGCTAAAACTTTTGAGTGGTTGGAAAAATCATTACCTGAAAGAGATTTCCGGCTGCCGAGAATGAAGACAGAGCCGTTCTGGGATGGTATCCGGTCGGATATGAGATTCATTGCGTTACTGAAGAAAATGGGAATGGAATAATGTTCCTCCAACTCAGACTGTTCAAAAGCATGAGGCCATTGATGCAGTTCCAAATTGAGCCACTTTTTTTATAAAATGCCAGAAGTGTTTGTGCCATATCGAAATTTACAGGCTTATCAATATTTACAAAATATGATATAAGATCGTACTGGAGAGTTGAGAATCCATATAAACAATGAATAAACATTCCCAGCCTTTTTCGTATATTTAGCCATTGATTATCCCACTATGCAACTCACCGTTTATTTAATTCAAGTGCAGCTGGCGCTGATGTCATTTATGGTTGGCTTACCTGTTTCCAGTGAAACCCAATCGCCTCACAATTACGGCAGTCATAATGACCGCCTGCAGGGTAAGTTTACCGGCACATATACTTATAGTTATCAGGGCACCATCACCTTGATATATTCAAGTAGAGAACAAACTGTTGTTAAATACCGAATTGAATACGTTTACAAATGAAGACGGCTACCTGATATCGTCATACAGGCGTTATAGAAAATGAGAAAGATGATTGTTTCACAAATAAATTCTAAAAGTCATGATAAGCAGAATCTGGCATGGTTACACATCCCCTGAAAATGCGGATGCATACGAAAATCTTCTGAAGAGGGAAATATTCGTCGGCATTGAACGACGGCATATCGACGGATATAAAGGGATACAGTTACTGAGACGAACGATGGGAACAGAAGTGGAATTCGTCACCATCATGTGGTTCGATTCGGTTGAATCGGTCAAAATCTTTGCCGGTGAAGACTATGAACAGGCCGTTGTCCCGCAGGAAGCCCGGCGTATACTGTCACGCTTCGATCAGCGGTCGCAGCATTACGAGGTGAGGCACGAGAATAAGATTTAACATGACTGATTTTGCCGGAAGGTCACAGGGTCGCCCAACAGGGATGAGGCTGATAAGATGTTTACGTCACCGCATCACTTCACCCGGCAGGGGATTGCATGCAATACCGGCATGGATCCTTGTTATCATCCTTTATTTTGCCGGCAGCCAGTGTCTGAATCAACCCGGTACCTGGACGAAGGAGTCCTCCGATCAGTTCGAGACAGTTCGTACCTATATACAATCATGGCTTGCCGAATCGCAAATCGAAAAATCGATAATTTCATCTTCCTTCCTGAAGGAAAAAATCCTGGATGACTGGAACAACCAAAGCAGGTATTACCAGCTAATCAGCGTCCGTAAACCTGACGATTACAACAATGCCGGGCACATTCCGCATGCCATGAATATTTATTGGATTGACATCCTGAAAGATGGAAACCTGTATCTGCTCGACACGAACAAGACCCAGATACTGTATTGCTATTACGGTCATGGGAGCATGATCGCTTTAAGTATTCTGAGCCTCCTCGGTTATAAATGTAAAAGTTTGAACTTCGGTATGATGGATTGGAATCCCGATGCATTGGTCAAGGCACCATGGGATCAGGAGGCTGTTTACCCCATCGAAACAGAGGGTAACTCATCAAAATCTAAATTTGCTCCACCGGTTTTGAGTTCCGGTCAAACCGGTACTAAACAAATCATCAGGGAGAGAGCATCACAATATTTGGAAGGAGAAGGATCACCCGTCATATCTGCCTCAGAGGTCAGAGCCGTTACCGACAACTGGGAAACTGACGAGGGACAATATCAGATCATCGATATCAGGAAGGAAAAAGATTACAGGCATGGACATATCCCACACGCCGTGAACATTCCCTGGGAGAAAATCCTTGAAAAAAGCCGGTTGAAGAAAATCGATCCGGAAAAAACATCCATCATTTATTCTGAAAACGGACAAACCGGGCAGATGGTGACGACCGTATTAAACCTGCTCGGTTACCGTTCAGTCAATCTGAAATTTGGCATGATGGACTGGAATAGTGGATATGTTGACAAATCCTTGATATGGGAGGGCGGGTCACATTACCCTGTCAAACGATGAACTGAGTAATATATACTCTAAAGAGCAACCTGATGATACAAAGAGGGGTGTTATAATGACTTTAATAACCATTAAAAAGTAAATGAAATGGAAAAACTGATAGCCTGTTGCGGTTTGAATTGTGCCACGTGTGACGCACGAATAGCCACTCTCAATGACGATGATGAATTGCGTGCCAAAACAGCGGAACAATGGAAAGCCATGTTTAATGCGCCGGATATTTCGCCGGACATGATCAACTGCACCGGATGTACAGAACCCGGAGTAAAGATCGGGCATTGTGAAGAGTGCCAGATAAGGAACTGCGTGCTATCCAAAGGTTTTAAGACCTGCGCGCAATGCGATGAGATGGAGAGCTGCGAATTATTGAAAAATATACTTCAGTATGCGCCTGAAGCACTGGAAAACCTCAGATCGCTGAATTAAGTATGAGATGAACTCTTAATCCGATTATTTCGTGCCTGACGGCACTAAAAGATAGCGAAAATCATTGTTTTCTACCGATATTCTGTGCGTGAGGGACAAACTATCGTCAGGCAACATAAACGAACTTATAGCCCGTGGTATCTTGTGTTTTATTAAATAAATCTTTACATTTGTTTGAACCTCATAATGCTCATATAATAATGAAAACACCTGACAAACACTTTAGGATCATGCTGCATCATCTGTTTCCGGTCCTGATAGTTCTGGCATTGCCTGGCATATCTCTCAGGGCTGTGGGGCAAGGCAGTCCCCCCGATACCGTCATACGCTATACAATGCAACAACAGGACTCGTTACTGGCCTCTCCTGTTACACCGGCGAGGGAATGGCGGCTGCTGGGCCAGAGCAAAGAACATGCGCCCTATGTACTCGTCATCAGAACAGAACAGGGTGAGGTGGAGATACATGAGCAATTTGACGATGTCATCATCATTCGCTCCGGTCATGGTATGTTAAGGAGCGGCCTCAACGCCGCAGGTCAGAAGGTTTCCGGTACCGAACCGTCACGGGAGTGGAGGGGCGGCAATATCATGGACGGAAAAGAACGCAAAATATCACCCGGTGATTTTATCGTCATTCCCGCCATGACGGCGCACCAGTTTATACCCGATGCGGGTGATTCACTGATCTATTGGACCATAAAGGTCAGACGGACGAGAGGGATCAGCCAATGAAATAAGTCGTCAGTCGTCAGTCGTCAGCGGAGTCGCGCCGAAGGCGGAATCGGCAGGTCTACAGGCGGAGCTATGCCAGAGGCAGAGTCCCGCCGCAGCGGAGCTACGGCGAAATGTAGACTATCCAATGATGGATGAAACATGAGAATTGATGAGCTGAATAAAAAGATTAATAAGTGCAGGAAATGCAGACTATCTGAGACCAGAACAAATGCTCTCTGCGGTGAGGGAAAGATAGATTCTA
>CAZVNP010000090.1:0-7252 GCA_964628285.1 uncultured Lentimicrobiaceae bacterium | reverse complement strand
GATAATAAATATGATCATTCACAAGTTTTTGTGAATCAATTTCTTAATCAAATTATTATCGATTATTTTAGCAACTATTTTTGGTCACTACCAGATGAATCAATATTATATAAATTACCTCTTAATTGTGATAGTGCGATTGAATTAACACCATGTCGCTATTTTGATTGGATATATGGTAATGATATGATTTATGGTGAGGCCAATCATGGAGTCTATATTTTCAATAAAGATGGGATACAGATCAAGCTTTTAGAAAATGCTAAAATATTTTCGCCTTTATACGGATATAAAACAGCATTTATTCGAGAATATTTATCTTGGGATGAAAGAATTAATCCGCAACTTATACTTTACAATATTAAAACAGGTGAAGAGGAACTAATATATGAGTTTAATAAGGAAAAATTCACATTCTTTTCTCCAAATGATCAAGATGGAGTAAGTTTACCAGTTAGGTTTGATTATTATTGGGGAGGAATAAGGGGAATAATATATTCCACGGACTGGCATATTGAAGAAGGTTACACCTTCGTTGTTGATCCCGACAAAAAAGAGCTAATTTTCTGGTTGCATGGTTATCATATGAATGAAAAGGTAGTCCTCCATCAGAAGGATTTGATTTTTAACGGTAACTAATAATTAGGCGTTCATTTGGCGCGCAGCGCCACGAATAGCTTGTCCCGATTTATCGGGAAACGCCCGGTTGAAATAAATCTGTCCTAATTGATAGAACCACCTCATTTAATCTTTGGAAATAAATTTAATAACGCTAAAACCTAATCCGCGATCATCCCCGCCCGACTGAACGACATCAGTCGTTCGGGCGGGCGCACAATTCGCGTCATCCGTGTTCTATTATACTCACCCTTGCAACTTTTTAAAATCACGGGTATGTACCCCAGGGCAAGCCCTGGACCCAATTTCCGCCCCAAGGGGCGGGGTATTATACCCTCCGCCTCCGGTCCCGCTACAGGCGGGATTCAACTTGCAAATTTTAATTCACTACGTTCTTAAAATTTGAGTTTCACAAATAAAATTTTGACAAATCATTTATTCTCATTTACTTTGCTTCTTCGTTTCCTCAAAATTATGAAAACGTTCGTCTTTCATATTTGTTAAAGATTCCTTCGGGGTAATCCTTGCCCTGACAAGGGATCTTTAACGTTCGTAACAGGCGTGATCCACGCCGATTTTTCAGTTTTTATTTATTAACCAAAATCAAAAGGAGAAAAAGCTATGAAAACCATGTTTCGCATTGTCCGATTTAACGCCGGCATTATCACGTCACCGGTATCAGCATGTCAGGGAGTTGTTAATTCAATGTCAGACCGCAAGCGTAAACGAAAACGAAGATGAATAAGAGAACATACCCATATAAAAGTCCGGACACACTCACCCGGTCATACCGTAACAAATTAAAACTCTTCTTCAGGGCTCTCTATGAGTCCATCTCCGGCACGGAGCAGGACTTCACCAGCGGCAATCTGGGCCGCGCAATCCTGTTACTATCCATCCCCATGGTGCTGGAGATGATGATGGAGTCGGTCTTTGCCATCGCCGACATTTTCTTTGTGTCAAAGCTGGGCGCTGCCGCCGTTGCCACCGTGGGCATCACCGAATCGCTGATGGCGATCATTTATTCCATAGCCATCGGTTTGAGCATGGCGACCACGGCTCTCGTCGCCCGCCGCATCGGTGAGAAGAATGACGCCGCTGCCGGGCATGCCGCTTTTCAGGCTATCCTCATAGGCCTGGCGGTGGCTCTGCTGCTGGCGCTGCCCGGGTCTTTGCTGGCGCCGCAGCTGCTCGTGCTCATGGGCATCCCCGCCGCCACCGCTCATGAATTCGCGATGTACACCGCCATCATGATCGGCAGCAACGCGGTGATCATGCTGCTGTTCATCATCAACGCCGTGTTCCGCAGCGCCGGCGACGCGGTGGTATCGATGAAGGTGCTGTGGCTGGCCAATATCATCAACATTATCCTCGATCCATGCCTGATCTTCGGCCTGGGACCTTTTCCCGCGATGGGCATCGCGGGTGCCGCCGTGGCTACCGCTACGGGCCGTGGCCTGGCCGTGGTGTACCAGCTTTACCTGCTGCTGGCAGGCAAAAGAAGGATAGGACTCCGGCGTGAGTACATGACGCCTGACCTCCGGGTCATCAGGCGGCTGCTGCGGCTGTCGTCGGGCGGCATAGGACAGACGTTGATAGCCACCTCAAGCTGGATAGGCATGGTGCGCATCATCGCCATGTTCGGGCCGGAGGTGGTGGCAGGATATACTATCGGCATACGCCTCGTGGTCTTCGCCCTGCTGCCCTCGGCGGGGATCAGCAACGCCGCGGCCACCCTCGTGGGACAGAACCTGGGCGCCTACCTGCCCTCACGCGCCGAAAGATCGGCATGGACGACAGGCCTCGTCAACCTGGTGCTCATGGGTGGCATAGGTATGCTCTTCGTCATCTTCCCGCGTCATTTTGTCGGATTGTTCATCACCGACCCGGCAGTCATCGCAGGAGGAGCACAGTGCCTGCGTATCATCAGCTACGGCTTCATAGCCTATGGCCTCGGCATGGTCATGGTCAACGCCCTCAACGGCGCCGGCGACACGGCCACACCCGTGAAGATCAACCTGTTCTGCTATTACATCGTGGAGATACCGCTGGCCTACTTGCTAGCCATACCTTTGGGCATGAGAGAACAGGGCGTGTTCTATGCCATCCTCATCGCTGAGACGATGCTGACATTGACAGCCGTGGTGGTGTTCCGACAAGGGAAATGGAAGACGCTGAAAATATAAAAACAATTTTATTTCGTAATTTTACAACCTCACCCCAACCCCTCTCCTGACAGGAGAGGGGCTACGGGGTGAGGTCATATTATGAAAATGAACACCGTATATCTCATCGTGCAGCTCGCGTTTCTGGCTGTCATCATGGTCTTCCTCGTCCGTTATGTCTGGGGGATCCTGTTCGGGAAGTCATACTATCCTGTGGCCTGGCAGGATAAAGCCGGTCATGGTGAGATTATCCCGAAGCTGATCAGGCTTGAAAAGAAGTACCCCGACAAGGTGCGTTTCTTCAATTTCTGGTTCCAGCTTGAACGCATAAAAAAAGAGGATATCCCGGGGTCGCTGGCCGAGCTGGGCGTATACAAAGGCCAGACGGCCCGTATCATCCACACCATGGAGCCGTCACGTCCTTTCCATCTTTTCGACACCTTCGAGGGCTTCCCCGGCAAGGACCTTGCCGGTGAGTCGGGTGAGGCCGCCACTTATACCACGGAACATTTCTCAGATACCACCGCCGAAAAGGTCAGACGCTACATCGGTGGCAACAGGAATGTCATCATCCACAAGGGCTATTTCCCCGAATCGGCTGCAGGACTCGAAAACGAGACCTACGCCTTCGTGACCATGGATGCCGACCTCTACAAACCGACGAAGGAAGGGCTGGCCTATTTCTATCCCCGCCTGGCACCGGGAGGCGTCATCATCATCCATGATTACGACGTCAAATGGGAAGGCATCATCAGGGCCTTGGATGAGTTTGCCGCCACCATACCCGAAAGCATCATACCCGTCGCCGACAGGGATTGCAGCGTGATGATCATAAAGAATAAAAAGACATAAATAAACGGTTGAAAGTTCAGATCAGCATTGCGGCACGGCAGCCACCGGTGGGGAGGGTTATGACCGGATTACCCGGTCACCCGCCTCCTCCACCTCGGCGCTGACGTAAAAGGCCCCAGATCACCCTTTGCCATAAAGAACGGAACAGCCTTGCCATGAAGCTTTCCTTAGATATGGAACCTTTAAGATCGTTGGATAGTATTATGCTCAGAGTCTTCACACGGTACAAATTGGCGATGCGTTTACTGTTAATCTGAAAATGAACCGGAATGTGACCCAGGAAGAAGAAAATATATCAGGCAGAAGCGTTATTTATATCATTTCTAAATACAATGAAAAAAAATGGCTCACTAAAACGCTTTCCGGGGAGTATTAAATGTTTGATTTATCACAGCCTCCCTGAGTGATCACCTGGCTTTCGTGGCGATATAAATGTATTTCAGATCTTCCTTTCCTGTGTTTACGATGTTATGTTCGGTATATGGCGGGCAGAAGGCGATCTTACCGTATGCGATGTCAAAATGCTTCTGCTCAGCTATTTCCATGCGGCCATAGCCCGCCAGCACGATGATCAGTTCCTCATAGCCTTCGGTGTTATGACTCCCCACCGTCTGCTTAGGGGCCAGCGTCACAACGCCGGAATAAAACACCGCCGAGTCCTTCTCACCATCGAACAGGCACTGGTATTGAGCCGAATCCGGATAAAAAGTGATCACTTTGGGCTGTGGATAATGTTCCGGCTTATCCATAACCTGTGAGAAAGCCCCATGGAAAGCGGCCATCTGTAAAAGCATGAACACGGCAAGAAAACCGATCTTGAAAATTAACGAAATGTTATTCTTTTTCATCGTGATTATTCAACCTGTGACATAATAGCGACATAGTTTTTCCCATATTTTTTGGCGCATTTCGGGCATGTCGTGTACCACATGAACCATTTCCTGATGCGGTAACCTTTGGCGGTGGCCAGGTTCTCATAGTCTTTGCACCATTTGCCTGTGTCACCGTAAGGGCCTTCATAGACCTTACTGTAGAATTTCCCGCTCAGCGATGCCTTCTCACAACCCGGTACCTCCTTATCGACGGCCAGGTAAACGTCCATATTCCATCTGGAGATATGGTCGGCCAGGCAAAGCCCATCCGGAATATTTGCACCGGCCGCAGTGATTTTTTTGTTGAGCTTTCTCATCACACTGCCAAAATTGACGGGCATGTAGAAAAGGCTGAAGACACGATCTTTGATGAAATTTTTGTTTTCCCATTCGAATGTCTTATCATCCCATGGGGCGGGATTGAATTGAGGGCAACAGGGTTGTGCGGTGTCAGTTTGTGTCGTCATCATGACCTCCTTTTTAACGGTTATAAATGAAAGATGGTAAATATAGGGGAAATAAAGTTCTCAGCAAAATATTAAAGTGTCCGTCCCTTCACCCTCTACCCTTTACAATCTCTGCGCCCTCTGGGGTTAAAGTAATGTCTCTCATAAAGATACACTTCTTTATAACCACAGAGGGCACTGAGGATACACGGAGTACGCAGAGGGTTGGACGATTGGTCTATGGATACTCCGTGACTCTCCGTTTTCCTCTGTGTCCCTCCGTGGTAAAAAATACTTGTTCAGAAGGCTATGCTGATTAACATCAAACATCGAACATGGCCCATCGAAAATCGCCCAATGTTATCCCTGCCACAGCTGTGTCGGTAGTCTGTGTTTTTCTTTAAATGGAAATTTTTTCTCGAATTCGGCCAGATCGTCATCACCGACTGAAAACGCCTCAGCCTCATAAAACTTTCCTTTGACATCCTTCAATCCATTGTTCTTTAACTCCAGGGCCATGAACGGCTCAAAATTCTGGTCATCTTTGGTGGTGATGCCATATTCCGCCGCATTCTTAAATCCAAAACGGTGATAATACTCCGGATTCCCAAATACGATCATTCCCGGATAATTTAATCTCTTTGCCTCTGTTATGGCCCGGATTATAAGCTTTGAACCGATGCCCTCATTTTGAAATTCCGGTGACACGGATAGCGGTCCTGCGCACAAAACGACATGCTCATTCATTTGAGCATCGGTGACCATTGCCTTGGTGCATATTATGTGTCCGCAAATTTCATTACGGTAAACCGCCACCAGATCAAACTCCTTTATATACGCTCTGCTGTTCCTGAGATTATGTAAAATCAGATGCTCGTCACATCCGGGTTTATACACATCCCAGAATGCTTCACGGGTGATGTATTCCGTTCTGTCATGATCCTGTGCGATGGATTGTCTAATATTCACTTTTTTCATACCGGAAAATATTCAAGTTTTATTGATCAATGTTAATTGCCGGGTTTGGGATTTTGCAGGCAAATTATGAAAAAAATTAATATTAAAGGAGTATACAATGAATAGCTCGAAGCTTGTTGCTCAATTCATTGTGCAATCTCTGCGTTCTCTGCGCCTCCTCTGCGACTTTCGCGGTTAAAGAAAAGTCTCTCAAAGAGATGCGCTTCTTTTTTACCACTGAGGACCCAGAGGATTTGATGATTGATCATCTAATCCTCCGTGAACCTCCGTTCTCCTCTGAATTCCTCCGTGGTTAAATGAAACGATTCTTTAAGGATGATCTGATTCAATAAAGGAGAAGTCCATCAGCGACTCCTAATAGAGAAAGGCTTATAAAATCCTAATCACCGATTTTGTACAAATACTCCGGAGCAAAATCAGCTCCGTTTTCCCATTCAATTGTAAACGGATTGAGCGAGAATTTCTTAAAATATTCAATATCTTTCAAAGGTTCAAAGACCTCACCATAAATTTCATTGGAAAGATCAATCGTCTTAATTACTCCATTATTGAACTGAAACTCAATTTTATAACCTTCAATATATCGAGCATGAACGACTTTTATAAGTTCCATGATGAATTTATTTTAAAGGTTCTATCTTATTTAATGGTTGTCTTTCAACCATTCGTTTCCAGTTTTCAAGCAACTCATCTTTATGAAGATCCAGCCACTCAAAAATCAAATTCAAAGCTCTACGTGGTAAAGTCCCATGAACGATACCATCCATTATTTCCACTGTCGCTTCGAAATCCTGATACTTCACATGAAAATGTGGAGGATCGTGTTCACTGAAAAACATATAGATTATGATTCCATAAAATCTGGATATTTCCGGCATGACATTCACTTTTATGCAAAGGTAATATATTTTGAGGGAAATTATCCGGAGCCAAGCTATGTCAAGTAGAAAATATGGAAATGTTAAAATAAAGCAATGGTTGCTGGCGGAGACTGCCACAGGTGGGCGACGTCCCGCCAAAGGCGGGATTGCAAGTTGTACGTGCTTTAGACCTGCAAACCCGAAGACCTGTAAACCTGTAAACCTGTAAACCTTATTCCGTTCCCCTCAGTGGTTAAACGAAGCGATTCTCTTCCAATCTTCAACACTCATTGACGAACATCCAACTTTCAATGGAAAGTTCAATGTTCAATGATGATTTAAAGGTTCAATGAAGATTTATTAATCAGTGCATATAATAGTTAGTGTTTATGCAGCATATTTTACCTGTTTTCCATGAAAATATTTTTTCACTTGCTCCGGGTCTTTTTTTCTTTTTTCCA
>CAZVNP010000089.1:0-7297 GCA_964628285.1 uncultured Lentimicrobiaceae bacterium | reverse complement strand
GTTATATTGTTATATTGTTATATTGTTGTAGAGTAGAGATTTAATACCGTGCTTCGCGGCGTTGGAAGAGGTTGACGAGTGGTTTGATGTAGTCTTCATCGGTGCGCACGGTCACCACGTCCATACCTGATTTCAGGAACAGGCTGTTGAGTCGTTTCTCATGGTCATCGTGCCAGCTGCTGAATGATTCCCTGGTCCCGGGATCGGTGGTGTCGACCCACGCGGTGGTGCCCGTCTCGGCATTTCTGACACGTACAAAGCCTATGTTGGGCAGCTCTGTCTCACGCACATCAAGGATGTGAATGCCGATGAGGTCGTGTTTTCTGGTGGCGATGGTCAGGGCATCGTCGAAGCCGTTGTCGATAAAGTCGGAGAGGAGGAAGGCGATGCTGCGTTTCTTGATGGCATTGATCAGAAAACGGAGTCCCTCGGCGATATTGGTCTTACGGCTCTGCGGCTTCATGTCGATCAGTTCCCGGATGATCCTCAGAATGTGTGAGGTTCCTTTCTTAGGCGGGATGAACTTTTCTATTCGGTTACTGAAGAAAATAACCCCCACCTTGTCGTTGTTTTGAATGGCTGAGAAAGCCAGCACGGCGGCGATCTCGGTGATCATCTCCTCTTTAAGCTGTTTTTGGGTGCCGAATTCATTCGAGCCGCTGACGTCGACGAGCAGCATCACGGTGAGTTCCCTCTCCTCGTCATAGATTTTGACATAGGGATGGTTGAAGCGGGCCGTCACATTCCAGTCGATCGAGCGGATGTCATCACCATACTGATATTCCCTGACCTCGGCAAAAGCCATTCCCCTTCCTTTGAAGACACTATGGTAATGCCCCGAGAACAACTGGTTGGAGATTCCCCGTGTCTTGATCTCGATCTTGCGTACCTTCTTTAATATATCGGACGTTTCCACTTTGTCTTGTTGATGTCAGGACCTCACCCCCAACCCCCTCTCCTGAAAAAGGAGAGGGGGTTGGGGGTGAGGTTTTATCATGGCACTTCCACCGTATTCAGTATCTCACTCACGATATCCTCCGTTGTGATGTTTTCCGCTTCCGCCTCGTAGGTGAGACCGATGCGGTGGCGCATGACATCGTGGGCCACGGCTCTCACATCCTCGGGGATGACATAACCACGGCGTTTGATGAAGGCGAACGCCTTGGCAGCCAAAGCCAGGTATATGCTGGCGCGGGGCGAGGCGCCATAGTAGATCAGTCCCTCGAATTTCTTCAGTTTGTAATCGGACGGAAACCTCGAGGAGAAAACGATATCGGTGATGTAATTCTCGATCTTTTCATCGAGGTAGACCTCACGCACCACATTCCTGGCCTTGATGATGTCGGCCGTTTTCAGTATCTTATTGGTGTTGTATTCGGCATTGGAGATGTTCTGCCGCAGTATCTGCTTCTCTTCCTCTTTATCGGGGTATCCGATAGTGACCTTCAGCATGAAGCGGTCCACCTGAGCTTCGGGCAGGGGATAGGTGCCTTCATGCTCGATGGGGTTTTGTGTGGCGAGGACGATAAAAGGCTCCTCCAGGGTATAGGTTGTGTCGCTGATGGTGATCTGGCGTTCCTGCATGGCTTCGAGGAGGGCGCTCTGCACCTTGGCAGGCGAACGGTTGATCTCATCGGCGAGGATGAAGTGAGCGAAGATAGGTCCCTTGCGGACGGTGAACTCTTCTTTTTTCTGGCTGTAGATCATCGTACCAATCAGGTCGGCGGGCAACAGGTCGGGCGTGAACTGGATGCGGCTGAACTTGGCATCGATAATGTTGGCCAGTGACTTGATGGCTAAGGTCTTGGCCAGACCCGGCACGCCCTCCAGCAGGATGTGGCCGTTGGAGAGCAGCCCTATCATCAGCCGCTCGATCATGTGCTTCTGTCCTACGATGACCTTTCGCATCTCCAGGTTGATGAGGTCAACGAACTCGCTTTCGTGCTGTATCTTCTCGTTTAATTCCTTTATATTTGTGTCCATCCGTAATGTTTTTAAGATTTGACAAGCAAAAATAAAAAGGAAAAGCGGAGCGAGCCGGCAGGGAGTGTTAAAAGATGTTAAATGGGTGAATTTTAAAGATTTAATCCCGGGTGGGTAATTCCGTCGTCAAATAACCGTGCTAACCTGGAAATTTGAATCTCATCCCCTCCGTGATACCTCTGTGGTTAAAGAAAGCAATGGCTATTGGGATAACCTATCGTAAATGTTCTTCAATTATCTATCGTTTTATTTAACCACAGAGGCCACGGAGGAATCACGGAGGACACAGAGATGATATTAGCAAAGTATCACAATTTGATGAATTTGCCTGAATAAATGCCATTCGATGTTGAAAGAGTGACAAAGTAAACACCATTATTGAAGTGCGAGATATCGACATAAAGCCTCCATGTTCCACCTGAAAACATCTTTGATAATACCAATGATCCTGCATCATTATAAACCTTCAGGATAAAGTCCTGTTGCACATCGTTGGGAATAATGACGGTCATCATATCGTGCGAGGGATTCGGGAAAAGATCAAGGTTCACATCTTTCGCTACAACATTATCTTTAATTCCGGTAATACCTCCATTTTCGGTTTTCAATATTAAACCGTTTTTACCGAAAGCGAGGCCTGTCATGTCGTTCAGGAAGATGATTTTGGTGAGGGGTGATGTTGAGATTGAAGGCATGGCCTGCCAGGTATTGCCGCCATCTTCGGTGTAGGCCATGGTTTCATAGGGGCCGTCGCCGACGGCAAAACCTGTCAACGGGTCTTTAAAGTAAACGGATTTGAAATTGATGTTATGCTGAAGGTCAACCTGCAGCTTTTCCCAGGTCATACCGCCGTCAGTTGATCTTAACATGCAACTTCCCTGTCCACACATATAGGCATGGTCATAATCCGCGTAGAAGATATCATTCAGGACTTCTCCGTTGGTGCCGTCGACAATTTGCCAGGTGGTACCCATGTCAGATGAACGGTACAATCCGGTCCACGTGGATGCATCACAGACAGGCCAGTGTTCGAGGTCGATATCGGTGACATTGCCTCCGAGACGCGGTGTCCATATCATTCCGCCATCTGTCGTTTGGTATAAATGGTTATCTGTAGCCAGGTAACCATAAGTATCATCATGAAAAACAAGGCAGTTGGTAGTCTGGAATTCAGGTAAATTCTCTGTCTCGATTTCTGACCAATTATTTCCCCCGTCGCTGGTTTTAAAAAGCCAGTCACCATCAGGAGTGTTTGTCGCAATGAATCCATTATTATCATCATAAAAATTCAATGCTGCGTCATCTCCCGGGAGCCCTAAACATCCGGTCCAGTTATCACCGCTGTTTATTGTACGGCAAAGTGTGCAAGCGGGTATTTCAAAGCCATAATAACTTAAGGTCAGGTATCCCGTATTTTCATCAATGAAATAAACATCATGTACATCGCCCGACATTGTTGCTGATGATATAAGGTTCCAAGTCAATCCGTTGTCATCACTTTCATGAATAACACCCTGCCAACCCGCGACCATTGCCTTTCCCGAAGTATCACATACGATGGCAGAACCAGATCCGGCAAAATGAATACCGTTCCAGGTGTCACCACCATCGTACGTAATGACGACGGTTTCGGAACCGTCAATGGGAAAGCCTGAGACCATGATGATGGAATCATTCACAAAGTCCATATCAAACGTATTGAAAGCCCAGTTGGAATAAACTTCCGACCAGGTGGCGCCACCATCCTGAGTCCGGTAGAAAGCATAGGTGTAGTCATTGGGATCCATCAATAGGCAAGTGATGAATCCCAGTTGGGCATTTGGGAAACAAACATCGTAACAGGTTGCACCGGGGAATTGCAGGTCCATATTGACGAATGACCAGTTTGTACCGCCATCGATGGTTTTAAGGTATCTCTCACCCGAATTGCCAAAAATAAAACCTGTATCAGGATTCAGAAAATCGATATCCAATAATTGAAAACCTGCCTGTGTGTAAAGGGCATCCCATGTTTCACCCCCATCAGCAGTGCGGATGATGAGGTCGTTGAGGCCGATGGCGAAAGCATTCGTCGGATTTGAGAGACTGATATCTGTAAACACATCAGCGGTGTGTCCCGTAGAATGGACCAAATCCCAGTTATATCCTCCGTCGGTGCTTTTAAGAATCATTCCTCCACTGCCGGCTATATAACCGGTGTTTGAATCGATAAATTCAACCGCTGTCAACGAGGCACTGTTATTCAGTCCGCCGGGATTAAAAACCAGATCCCATGTATTACCGAAATCGGAAGTGATCATGACTGTTGAACCTTCACCCACTGCAATGATCTTTCCGCTACCGGGAATCTTCTTTAGGGCGTTGATTGAATTTTCCTGGGGTAAATTGGTCACCCGGTGCCACGGATGCTGAGCATGGAGGCAAAAGGGAATCATTAAAATGGGTAAGAAGTATCTGAAATAATGCATATGAAGGAATTTTACGGTTTAAATATAAAGAAAAAAATCGGTATTACCGGGAAAAATTTTATCTCCTCTGCGTCCTTTGCGTTTCCTCTGTATCCTCTGCGGTTAAAAGAGACTTCAGCTAATCGTAAAACTCATAATCATTTTAATTCTGGTAGCCATTGTTTTTTTACCGCAAAGTTCGCTGAGGAAGCGCGGAGGACGCAAAGGAAGGGTCATTCAGTTTGTTAGAAATGATCTTATTTTTTATTTTTGTTGAATGTATGAGTGTTTCTGTTAATCCCATCAGGTATAATGACTTAGCCCCACTATGATATCGAAAAAATACATACCGTTCATCATTTTCTTTTTTCTCGGCTTGTCGCGTGACCTCTCCCAAACGCCGGGCTCCCTGATACCGTCTGATTTCTGTATCATGGCAGAAGAAGATTCGTTGATCATGATGATCAACAGTTACAGGCAGTCACAGGGTTTGCAGTCCCTGATACCGTCAAAATCACTTTGTTATGTGGCACATGTTCATGCCCTCGACCTCTATTATTATCATCCTGACAGGGGGGCTTGCAGTCTGCACAGCTGGTCGGAAGGCGGGCGCTGGACGGCCTGCTGCTATTCGGATATGGATCCGAAATATGGCTGCATGTGGAATAAGCCGAAAGAGCTGACGAATTACAGGGGCAAAGGCTATGAGCTGGCTTTCATGAAGAATGACCCGGTGGGGCCGCAGGAGCCTTTTACCATGTGGACCACCCATGAGATCACCTCCGACATCCTTCTTAACAAAGGCCGTTGGAAGACGAAGAGCTGGAAGGCTATAGGCGTTGCACTATACCAGGGTTATGCCCTGGTATGGTTCGGTGAAGAAGCCGACCCGGCAGGACCGCCCGAACACTGCTCAGGTCAGACTGTATCACAGAAGCCTACCGAAGACTTTCCACCGGCGACGGAAAGCAAACACCACGGTCGCAATCCGTCGTTTTATCTCATCGCAGCCAGCTGCGACACATGGGAGAAAGCCAACGGCATTGCCACCGGATACAGAACACAAGGTTATCCTGAGACCATCATCATCTATGGTGACAATAAATACCGCGTGGCCATCATGACATGCATTACATTCACCGAAGCCAAGAAAGAACTGAATGAACTGTCCCGGAAAGTAAGCGGATTGTGGATACTACAGCGATAATCTGCATTTTTCAAAGGAGCACTTATCAACACGTCCTGTTCACAAATTTCCTGTAACCCTTTAATATCAATACATCCGAATAGTTATTTTTGCACAAACCGAAGCGGGATGATGACGGATTATACGGAAGAGAACATACGTTCCCTTGACTGGAAGGAACACATACGGCTGCGCCCCGGGATGTATATCGGTAAGCTGGGTGACGGCGCATCGCATGATGACGGCATCTATGTGATGGTGAAAGAGATCATCGACAACTCGGTCGATGAATTTCTGATGGGTCATGGAAAAACGATTGATGTCACCATCAGGGAACGCAGGGTGACCATCAGGGATTATGGCCGTGGCATCCCGCTGGGTAAGGTGGTTGAGTGCGTGTCGAGGATCAACACCGGCGCCAAATACGACTCGAAGGCTTTCAAGAAAGCCGTGGGACTGAACGGCGTCGGCTCGAAAGTGGTTAACGCGCTCAGCTCATCCTTTAAAATACAGTCGGTGCGCGACGGCCAGTCCAAAGTGGCGGAGTTTAAGAGGGGTACGCTGTTGAGTGAGGAGTTGCTGGAAGAAAAGGAACTGGCCGCCGGCACCATTGTTACCTTTACACCCGATGAAAAGATATTTGGTAACTTTCATTACATTCCCGAATATATCGAGCAGCTCCTGTGGAATTATGTCTTCCTCAACAACGGCCTGAACATCGTCTTCAACGGCCAGCGTTTCTATGCGAAGAACGGCCTCCTCGACCACCTCACGCGCGTCATCAACGGCAACGCCATCCTTTACCCCATCATCCACATAAAAGAAGATGACCTCGAGTTTGCCTTTACGCACAGCGCCAAGCTCTATGGCGAGGAGTATTATTCCTTTGTCAACGGTCAGTACACGCCACAGGGAGGTACTCACCTGGCAGCCTTCCGCGAGGCCATCGTGAAAACCGTCAGGGAATATTACAAAAAGGATTTCGATACCGACGACATCCGGACCTCCATCGTCGCCTCCATGAGCATTAAAGTTCAGGAGCCTGTCTTTGAGTCACAAACCAAGACCAAACTCGGTTCGCAGTATATAGAGCCGGGAGGGCAGACGGTGAGGAATTACATCCATGACATTGTCAAGCGCAACCTCGACAACTACCTTCACATCAACCCCGATGTGGCCGACGCCCTTAACCGCAAAATACTTCAATCAGAAAAAGAACGGAAGGAAATCGATGGTATCAAGAAGCTGGCCCGCGAAAGCGCCAAGAAAGCCAGCCTCCATAACCGCAAGTTGCGCGACAGCCGCATCCATTACGGCGATAACGATGAGCGGCGGCTCGAGACAACGTTGTTCATCACCGAGGGCGACTCGGCCAGCGGCTCCATCACCAAATCACGCGACGTCAACACACAGGCCGTCTTCAGCCTGAAAGGCAAGCCGCTTAACTGTTACGGCCTCAGCAAGAAAATCGTCTACCAGAACGAGGAACTGAACCTTCTCCAAACGGCATTGAACATCGAGGAGGGCCTCGATAACCTGCGATACAACAACATCGTCATCGCCACCGACGCCGATGTCGACGGCATGCACATACGCCTGCTGCTGCTCACCTTCTTCCTGCAGTTCTTTCCCGACCTGGTGCGGGCAGGACATCTGTATATCCTTCAAACGCCCCTGTTCA
>CAZVNP010000088.1:0-7455 GCA_964628285.1 uncultured Lentimicrobiaceae bacterium | reverse complement strand
GATCTGCTGGGTTTCATTTGGCGATTGTGCGGATTGATTACCGGTAAGATAGATGTTACTTCTGTCTAAACACGAAACACCATATGAATTATTTACAATCAAATTATTAACAACGGTCACATAGCTGTGGTAAATTTTGATTCCGGACGACATGTCCTGTTCTGAATTGACCGAATCACGGATGTAACAGCCGGTTATATACTTATACAAACCCACAGAGGCACCGGAATTATAAAGGCCGATGCCGTCACCATCGGCATAGACAATCGTATCGTTATAAAATCCAAAGTTGGGATAGTCTTCAATAACGATTGTCGAATCGCAGTCAGCATTATGAAACTGACAGTTTGATATAATAATTTGCCCTTCTTCGGTTATTTTTCGTTCTGCATAAGCTTTAACAAACGTATTGTAAAATTTTGAATATAAAATCAGGTAATAGTTATCTGTTGTCCTTTTACATTCCGCCGATGAGTTAATGAAAGTACTGTTTGCAACATCAAGTGTATCTACAAGAGATGAAAATGTGATATGATTGAAATAAGCGTCATTCAGTGAAAGGGATACTTGCGGGTTATGGATGTCGATAATAAATGATGCCCCTTCTTCTGCCAGAAACTTCACGTGATCACCTATTTGAAGATTGCCATACACGATAAGGCTGTCGGCACCTTTCATTGCTCTGAGAGTAACACTGTCATCAAGTACCAGGGAGGCACCTTCTTCGATGACCAATGTGCCGTTATAAAAATCGACATTAATGCCTTTACCGAAAGTGACTTCCACATCATCATATGCACGGCATTGCCTGCGGCATATCTTATTGTTTGAAAAATTATAAATAGGTAAAAATGTATGAATCATATCGAAAGGTATCAGGTCATATTCAATGCTCATTGTGACAATGGAATCGTTCACTAACGTACTGTCAGGTAAATCGCCCTGGTAAGGTAATTCAAACACTTCATTCCATCGGTAATCAACCAGGGAAAAATCATAAATAACACCGAGGTAATGAGTAGCTATATCTCTTTCTTTAACTTCAATGAACAATTCTTTAGTAGAAGATGAGGTGGTATCAAAAACATAATCAAAATAGTGAGAGTAATCAAATTCAATTTCAATAGGATCATTATTATTATAGCCCTGCATTGGAAATGGCCCACCAGTGCGATTGCTAAACGGGAAATTTTTCTTTTTTTCAATAACCTGAGTACAATTCGTATCTATAATCCGGCCTATATTGAAGTTCAATGTTTTTCTCAATGGATGCTTAATCTTGAGTTTCAGTGCAATTTCCGGTTCATAATACGGATTTACCGTATCAAGATGAATCACATATACATGATTTAGCATTATACCGACTGTATCTTCCCTTTCAGCCAAAAGCCTGTAAGGGACATAGATGAATCCTGCATTCATATAAGTCACTCCTGAGCTATTTGCTACTTTTACCGCTCCGAATTCCCAATCACGCATATCAATCACTCCATCCCCATTAATATCGACGTTGTTTGTGAACAGATCATCATGGTTAAAATCATATCTGACACTATCATTATACCCAACGATCGTCAATGAATGACCGCCCCATGTTCCAAAATGTGTCACTAACCATTTTCCAGCCTCAGGACTTTCCACAGAATATATATCATAGTTGGGATCGCCAAAATAACCGCAGAAATTGGCCAAACCGCCGATGCTATCCCCTTCATTATGATCACTTATCCAATGCTTCAAAATATTCAATTTTAAATGATCAGTCACCGTCATCTTAGAATAAGAAGTTAAACGGTTGTACATACTGGTATCGTAATTATCATAACCGCTCATCCAATGGGTGGTATCAATTGCCATTCCTCCATAAACAGGAACTGTAGGACAACCTTGATTTATTATCGTATTCCAATTATCCATTAAACTCGAACCCTCTTTTGACATTCCTTCATTAAGAAAATTATATGTAAAATGTGTTGGATACCAATTGGTTGAATCATATGGATTTGACACATCTATATCCCTTAATCTATTAATTTCATAAGTGAAATTGTAACCTACACCTGCAGCCGCACTGCAAGAGTAATTTATTTGATTAAAAATTATTCGCATATATTTATTTTGTGAATTATCAACTATATCTGGCAGTGGGGTTTGAGCAGAAATAGGTGTGAGGATGAGTTCAGGTATTTCATTCAATTCCTCAACATATTCCGCTGTATAGTCAGGTATTTTTCCTATCATCCATGATTCTCTGATTGGATTTTCATTTATTTGAGCTGTTAAGCTAAGAGTTGAAATTCCGAGTAATGTAATCGTAAATAGATGTTTCATCTTTAGTCGTATTTAGTGTTTAATTGATTTTTATTATCTTACCGTTATAGCCAAGGTTATCCAATATTAAATTATAACAATAAATTCCCGATGACAAGGTTATCCCATCAATTGTTATTAATTGCGAGTGACTGAATTGACTAAGATCAATTTTTATAACGGTAGTTCCCTTCAAATCAAAAACTGTTAATAAACATTTAGTATATTGTTCGGCTGAATATACTTTAAGATAAAATTCTTCAGCAAAAGGATTAGGAAAAACATCTAATTTAGGTCTGTTGATTTCCTCTTGAGTAATCGTTACTGTCGAATTAATACTTCGATTTAAGGTATGTGAGCCATAAGTTAATGCATAAACATATTCATCAGGTGATAACCACATTCCAATAATTGAATTCACACTTAATCCTGAATTCAACCATTGCCAGTTTTCGCCACCATTCAGTGAACGATATACCCCTCCCGGACCTCCAGCTTCATTAGAAATTCCAAGATATATATCATCATTCGAATTAATTATAATACCATCAGCATTCAGGTTGCCTGTCAGTCCTATCCAATTTGAGTTTATTTCATCATATAGGTAACATCCACCAATGCCCGTGTAATACTGTCCATAACTCGCAGCAAACAGATTTCCTTCTGAATTAACGGCCAGCCCTTGAACATAATGATATAAGAGCCCGATATGCTCCAATGTTTCTCCGTTGTCGACTGAACGGTAAACCCCACCACCTCCTCCCATAAAAGCCCACGTAGAAAAATAAAAGACACCGGAAGGGGCTAAAAGTATATCCGTTACACTTTCATAGATACCGGGAAAAATAAAAGACGTATCCCATGATTCGCCATAATCCATTGATCGTAATAAATATCCGATATTTGTTCCTGTTCCGGCGAACATTAGTCCATTCGGAGCAGCAGCTAAAGAAATCATATTCCCAAGAGTATGATCAACCTGATACCAACTTTCCCCATAATCAGTTGATTTATAAATTTTACAAGTTGTTCCGGCAAATACATTATTCAATGAATCAATAGCAATTGAATAAATCGGTTTTCCCAATAATCCTTTAAATTCCCATGTTTCGCCAGTATCTGATGAAAGATATACACCACCGGGATGATATTCAGTACCGGTACCTAAAAAAATGTCTCCGTTTTTATTAATAGCAACAGTATAGATGTCTGCTGAATCAGGTGTCGGTACCACTTCCCAGAAATCCTGAGAAAAGGAATGCCTTGTAATCAATGCAAGTAGTAATAGTAAAATGTAACGGGTTATATTTTTCATTGTTTGGATATTTATCAGTCTGGTATAAAAGTACAAATTTCTGAGGTCAAATGCAAGAAATATTTATAACTGGATAATGAAAAAGGGACTCCATCCACCTGCATGGTAAAATCTTTTTTCCGCTATCTGTTTGAGTGGATGGAGTCCCATTTGGACCAATGTTATTAACTTATGACAAAAACGGTTTTCACCTTCTTCGATTTATCGTTAATTTTGACTGCAAGATGAGGGATAAGCCTGCTGTGAAGACCAAAGAGCCTGAAAATAGTGTCACACCTTTGATGCGGCAGTACAATGCCATCAAAGCCAGGTATCCTGATGCTCTTTTGCTCTTCAGGGTGGGTGATTTCTATGAGACCTTCGGCGAAGACGCCATCCGCACGTCGAACATCCTCGACATCGTCCTGACGCGGCGTGCCAATGGTGCCGCATCGTATGTGGAGCTGGCCGGCTTCCCGCATCATGCCCTCGACACTTACCTGCCCAAGCTCGTCAGGGCCGGCCTGCGCGTGGCCATATGCGACCAGCTTGAAGATCCCAAGCTGACCAACAAGCTCGTCAAGCGCGGCATCACTGAGCTGGTCACCCCGGGCGTATCATACAACGACCGCATCCTCGAGACCAGAGAGAACAACTTCCTGGCGGGCATACACCTCGGACAGAAGATCACCGGCATCGCCTTCTTAGACGTCTCCACCGGCGAATTCTACGTTTCGGAGGGCTTGAACGAATACATCGACAAGCTGCTGCAGACTTTCAAGCCGAGCGAGGTGCTGGTGCAGAAAAATAAAAAGGAGGAATTTACCGACCTCTTTGGCGACAAGTTCTATATCAACACTTTCGATGACTGGGTCTTCACCTCCGAGTTTGCCAACGACCTGCTGCTGAAGCATTTCGGCACGACGTCGCTGAAGGGCTTCGGCGTGGACGACCTGCCCCACGGCATCGTGGCCGCCGGCGCCGCCCTCCACTACCTCGCCGAGACACAGCACGACAGGGTGGACCACATCTGCAAGATGTCACGCATAGAAGAGGACAACTACGTGTGGCTCGATAAGTTCACCATCCGCAACCTGGAGCTGCTCGCCACACCCAACGAACAGGCCACAACGCTGCTGCGAGTCGTCGACCAGACCATCTCGCCCATGGGATCGCGCCTGCTGAAGAAATGGATCGTGCTGCCCCTCAAAGAGAAACAGCGCATCACCGAACGGCTCGACATCGTCCAGTACATCCTCGAACATCACTCTTTTGCCGACGTGTTGCGGCAGAATATCCGCATCACCGGCGACCTGGAGCGGCTGATCTCCAAGGTGGCCATGGAGAGGATAAGCCCGCGCGAGATGCTGCAGATCAGAAGGGCACTGAAGGCCATCGAGCCCTTAAAGAAAGCCTGTGCGGAAACGCCGGTGCTTACCCTCAAGAGGATTGGCGAGCAGCTCAATCCCTGCCGGCTCATCATCGACCGCATCGGACACGAGATCACCGCCGACCCGCCGGCAGTCGTCACTAAGGGTAACGTCATCAACGACGGTGTGTCACCCGAGCTCGACGAGCTCCGGAAAATGGCCTATGAAGGCAAGGATTACCTGATAAAAATACAGCAGCGCGAGATCGGGAGAACCGGGATATCATCGCTGAAGATAGGATATAATAATGTCTTCGGCTACTACCTCGAGGTCACCAACACCCATAAGGACAAGGTGCCGCCGGAATGGGTGCGCAAGCAGACCCTTGTCAACTCCGAGAGATACATCACCGAGGAGCTGCGCGAATACGAAGAGAAGATTCTCGGCGCCGAGGAGAAGATGCTGGAGCTGGAGGTGAAGCTGTTCAACGACCTGGTGCTGGGCGTGGCGGAATACATCGAGCCCGTACAGCTCGACGCCAAGCTCATCGCCCAGCTCGACTGCCTGCTGTCGTTCGCCACCATCGCCCAACGCTATCATTACACACGCCCCGAGATCAACGACAGCTATGTGATCGATATCAAAGAGGGACGCCATCCCGTCATCGAGCAACAGCTTCCCCTCGGTGAGAAGTATATCCCCAATGATGTCTATTTGGACAGCGAGCAGCAGCAGATCATCATCCTGACGGGTCCCAACATGTCGGGCAAGTCGGCCCTGCTGCGGCAAACGGCGCTGATCGTGCTGATGGCACAGATGGGGTCGTTCGTGCCGGCG
This sequence comes from uncultured Lentimicrobiaceae bacterium, assembly GCA_964628285.1. Taxonomy (GTDB): domain Bacteria; phylum Bacteroidota; class Bacteroidia; order Bacteroidales; family JAGONC01; genus JAPLDP01. Next base: position 1,644 of record CAZVNP010000088.1, on the reverse strand, counting down.
GCAGCAGCCAGCATAGGCCTTGTCGACAAGATCTTCACCCGCGTGGGGGCGTCGGATAACATCTCATCAGGCGAGTCGACCTTCATGGTCGAGATGAACGAGACGGCGAGCATCCTCAACAATGTCTCCAGCCGCAGCCTCATCCTTTTAGACGAGATAGGGCGCGGCACGAGCACCTACGACGGCATCTCCATAGCCTGGGCCATAGCCGAGTACCTCCACGAGCATCCCCTGTTCCATCCTAAGATACTCTTTGCCACCCATTACCATGAGCTCAATGAGATGGCCGCCTCACTGCACAGGATAAAAAACTATCACATCGCGGTGAAAGAGGTCAACAACCGGGTCATCTTCATGCGCAAGCTCAGGCCCGGCGGCAGCGAGCACAGCTTCGGCATCCACGTGGCACGCATGGCCGGCATGCCGCAGGCTGTCGTCGAGAGGGCGGACGCCATGCTCCGGGTGCTGGAACAATCGCATGCGGGAGGAGAGATTAGTCGTCAGTCGTCAGTCGTCAGTCGTCAGTCGTCAGTCGTCAGTCGTCAGTCGGGGGAAGATAGTCGTCAGTCGTCAGTCATCAGTCGCCAGTCGGGGGAAGATAGTCGTCAGTCGTCAGTCGTCAGTCGTCAGCGGAGTACCGCCGCAGGCGGGACGACGTCCCGCGGAGCGGAGCGAACGCGGGATCGGCAGCCTGAAAGTGGGAAGAGGGAGGCAGGGAAGGATCGCATGGCTTCGCTGCAACCGGAGGATGAGGGCTTTCAGCTAAGTTTTATACAGTTGAATGATCCGTTGCTGGAGCAGATCAAGGATGAGATACTGAAGACCGACATCAACACGCTCACGCCGGTGGAAGCGCTGATGAAACTGAATGAGATCAGGAAGATGCTGGGGGGAAGGTAGGAGGAAAGTGGGAGAGGTTAGCTTCAAGCTGCAAGCCACAAGCTACAAGGTGCAAGTGGGGGAGGTTAGGGTTTTGGGGAAGTGAGGGTGTGGAGAAATGCTGTTAGCATTTTCTGCTCCTCAATGACCAAATTTAATAAGATATCAACCGATTTAGCCTTTCCTGATAAGCCAGTAATTTTCGCGGATAATAATAAAGTCTCCAGTTCAAAAGCTGAACCAAGGGAATATTCAAGAAAGCGTTTCCTGTCGAAAAGGCTATCTCTGCTGCTGCCTTCTGCTATATTGGCTGGTATGGAGACTGCCGCTCTGGTTATCTGGCTTGTTAATCCAAACTTTTCTTCTTTCGGCAAAATTACCGCAAACTGGTAGGTCTCTGAAATAATTTCCATACCCTTTTACCAGATTTTCAATTTCTTAAAGTCTTTCATGAACAATCAGTCTTTTTGGAATTAAAGTGAAAAGAGGATCTCAATCTTTAATCACATGTGTCACTAAAATGTGACCCTACTTGAAATCTTTTTCTCAAATCATCCTTTCAAACCCAATTCACCAACCTCCCCCTCAAACAGCTTGTAGCTTGTAACTTGCAGCTTGAAGCTTGTGGCTAAATTTTTTTCCCAGTTACCTTAAATTTTTCAAAAAAAGTCCTAAATTTGCCCTCCCAGATTGAAGCTGCGGAAATAGCTCAGTTGGTAGAGCATAACCTTGCCAAGGTTAGGGTCGCGGGTTCGAGTCCCGTTT
>CAZVNP010000087.1:0-7550 GCA_964628285.1 uncultured Lentimicrobiaceae bacterium | reverse complement strand
AGGTAATCACAACCCACATCGACAGCCTCCAGGGCTTGCTGCATGAAGGTGCCGGAGCTGTGGTCGGGATCCAGGTCGATGATACCCACGGGTACCTGCCCGATGAAGACACTGAAGATGCCTGTGGCGGAGAGACCGCCAAAGGCACTGATGCCGAAGCTGAAGTCGGCTTTATGGCCGCTGGGGGTGATGGCATCGGCCGTGACAGTATAGGTCTGTTCCACCGAACCACCACCGGCAATGTCACCATAGTCCATCGATTCATTCTCTATCGTCACATAGGGATCGGCCGACTGTAACAGACCGGCCACATCGTATGATCCACTGCTGCCGGTATTGCTTATGGTGATCGTTATATCAACCGTTTCACCCGGATCAATCTTGCCGTTATTGTTTCCCATAGGATCGGCAATTGAAAAACCATCGAATTTGAGAACAGGGGCATGAACAGGAAGGGAGAAGTTGCTCATCCAGTTGTTTGTCCCGTCGGTGGCGGTTACCTCAAAAAGCACATTGTGATTGTTGGGTGTAGCAGTTGAAACATCGAAGCCAAAGCCGTCTTCAACGGTAGCGGTCCCTTCGGCCGGAATAATTCCATAGAAAGCCGAGTTGGTGGTCATGGTGATGTATTCATCGCCGGTATTCAGTTCCACCGTCACATTGGTGGCATCTTCCAGACCGACGTTTTTTACGGTCAATGATAGAAGGATGGATTCCCCATAATCCACCAGCCCGTTACTGTTGCCGGATGCGTCGTTGATGGTGTAGCTGTCCTTCACAACATAGGCGCCTTCGAGCGGAATGACCGGTATATCGGCCTGGTAGGGCAGATAATTGTGCGATGTGACGGTAACGGTGGCGTAACCAGGCACCGTCACCGGTTCGCTGAACGTGACGGTAGCCAGGCCTGCGGCATCGGTATAGGCCACCCCGTAAATGCTTCCCTCATCGTTGGCCACACACACCATGGCGTTTTCAACAGGCCCTGATGTTCCGCTGACAGAGACATTGTACTCCGACAATCCCAGGAACAGCTGCGGGTCATGAGCCACGGTCAGCTGCGCCGGCTGCAGGGTCCAGGGCTCCAGCGACGCATCGCCAAGCCACAGATAGGTCCTCACGTTCGAACGCCCAAGGTCACCGTAGACATTCAACACCGTGATATTAGCAAAATTGGTGATATAGCCGATGTTATAAATGCCTTCCTGAAAAACGGCCTTGTACATCTCCTTGTCATAATCATGGTTAGGATCGGTATAAGAGGGGATGATGGCACCGTTAATGGCCACCGCCGCAACAGGTGATTTCATGAACGACTCGCACAGGCAGTCACCGGCATAATTGACGATGTCCATGTTGTCGCAGCATACGTCGAAAAGGACAAACAAACGGTTTTCGTTGGTCATTTGCTGAATATGGGTATTGGTGAAGCTGCCCTGGGGGCACCATTCCCAGAATTCCGTCTCGCTGCCATGGCCGCGGTAATTAAAAATGCCGCAGGAGTTGCTGTTGACGTAATTGACGATATCTGTATTGGAAGCGCCCGCACCTCCATAACACTGGGTGAAGATAGGCGTCTGTAGAGCATAGTTGAAGGTCCTGATCTCTTCCTTGCACTGGGTGTATTTACCCGGATATTCTTCCATATGTGCCACCAGAAGGGTGTTCTCAGCCCAGTTGGTCGATACATCAGGATTCATATAATGCCCCATGGTTTTCTCTATCTGAAGTGCCAGTTCGTCAGTATCATCATAAACGAAGCGTCCGATGGCCAGGTCGGCGTAGTGGTCATCGGGACCGTCGAGGCACACATACCAGGTGTCGGAAAAGGAGGCATCTTCACTTGGCGGAGCCCAGTAGAACATGGGCACGATATTAGGTCCGCCGCCCGAGCCACCGTTGGGGTAAGCATCACCGACCATCAGGACATACTCCAGGCCATCAGTCTGGTAAAGCTGACTGATGTAATCTTTGAAATCCTGGGGCTGGTTGAATCCCGGTTCAAGTGTCCTGACCTCCACTTTGAATCCCTGCTGGTTTTTCCAGTCAATGAAAGGTTGCAGGGTCTCCAGGGCACCGGTATTGGTGATGATCAGGTATTTGATACCCGGCGTATCACGGTAAGTCAAGGTATATCCCAATGACTTAAAATTATCGATGGCCGTCTCGTACATCCTGTAATAGGCCGGTGTGATCTCCTTCTTCCCTGTCGGCTCGGATCCGTTGTCGTTGTCGTAAAATTCCACCTCGACTTTCAAATGGGTGATCACCTCCAGTTCTTTTTTTGCCGGATGGTAGTTAAAGGGGATGATATGCAGTCCTGCGATCTTTACATCACGCCAGATGCCCGGATGATCCAGTATGACGTTGGAGGCAGGGTAGGCCTTATCACCATTATAGAAACCTTTGTTTATAACGAATTCATGGGATTGACCGCCGGTGATGTCCTTTTCAGGAGTCTGGAAAGGAAAGACAAGGTAATCTGAAAGCGTCATCTTTTCTAAGGAAAGAATGCTGACACGTGCCAGGCGGTGACCGGGGATGCCAATGGTCGGCACAATGACCGGCAACTCGGGAAAGCCGACATCCTGTGTGGTCTGATCCCCGATAAGCTCAAGCCTGTTATATGTGGTGCCTTCCTTTTCTATAGCCGAGATGTATATACCCGGAATTGTCATATCGAAAATCACTCTGGAAGAATTCTGCTCTATGATGTTGACGGTTGGCTGCTGAGGATTGTCAGAAGTAAATCCAATCCATGATCCCTGTCCAAAAGTCAGAATGAAACTAATGAAGAGGATGGAAGTGAGTAACGTTTTTTTCATGATTTAAGAGGTTATATTCTAATTAATTGGCTGGATAATGAACGGTTTTATTAACCACAGAGATTCTGTGTACTCTGTTTATCCTCCGTTTCCTCCGTGGTTAAGCCTGAACTAATTATGTCGTTAAGAATTTTATTTCGTAAAAATAATCTTTTTTATAACGATAGACTTTCCGGTTTCGAAGCGGAGCAAATAAATCCCGGGATTCAAACCGCTGCCGTTAAGGATCGTCCGGTGATAGCCGGCACTCTGGTTTGGTAAATTGGTGATGACTTTTACCTCCTGTCCGGTTAGATTGGTCAGCGTTATTCTGACAGGGGCCGTCTTGTCGGGGGCATAGTCAATGGTCATGACATCATGGAACGGATTGGGAAAAACCGACAGTTTCCCCGGCTTCATGGTTTCCTCAATACCCACCGGCAGAAGCACAGGCGGGAAGACGATGTAATCGACCCAGACCTTATCCTGGCCGCCGGTCATATAAATATCCTTGCTATAGACCCACCGGAAGGTATGCTCTCCTGTTGTGACGGGGAAGACCACCCGTTGCCAGTTGCTTTCACCCGACCATTCACCGGCCATGGTATTATCTATGAAAAACTGAAGGTAATCGTAATCCTGTTCCGATGATACTCTGCGGTAAAAGGAGATGCTGTCGTCAGCCAGCACATCCAGGTTCAGTGACATTTCTGACGTTTGCTGGTCGCCGATGGTTCCTGACTGGGCACAGTAAATTCCTTCGCAGGGTGTGGTCTCGCTGATGCTCCAGGGCTGGTCACCGGCGAATTGCCAGTCAAACTTTGAAAAATCGGCTGTTTCAAAATCTTCATAGATGATACCGACAGTCCGCATAAAAGTCTTTTGATCGCTGTATTCATGCGACGTCAGCAGGTAGCTTAGGTCAACTCCGGTGCCTATGGGTGTGTTCTCGTCAACGGTAATCTGAAACGAGGCGTTGAATGATATCCCTGGCGGCAGCTCATTCACCGGGAATACAGTGTTGATCAGGGTAATGTAAGGGCTGGTGGTGCTTAGCGTGCCTGTGATATCATAGCATGTGCTGTGTCCCGTGTTGGATGACTCGATTATAATATCGGCTGTTTCACCCGGATCAAGGTTCCCGTCACCGTCACCACCGGAGGTGTCATCGATGGTCATCGTGCCGATGGTGAGCTCGGGCGCATTGACGATCACCGTGAAATCGGAATACCACGTGTCGTTAGAGACGGCTTCCACGTTGAAGGTCACGGCATGCTGATCCGGGATATTATCGGCCACATCGAAGCTAAAAGCATGGTCGATTGTCATGGTCTCACCGCCGGCAATGTCGCCGTAATTCTCTTCATTGTCGGTGACGGTGACATAGTCATCGTTGGTCGACAGCATAACGTCGGTGTTATAGGCCGTTTCGGTGCCCACATTCGACATGCTGACCGACAGGCTGATGGCCTCCCCGAAATCAGCCTGACCGTTACCATTGCCACCGCTGTCGTCAATGGTGCTCGACGCGTATACCACGTAAGCTCCCTGGTTGGGGATGATATCGATGGAATAAGGGGTCGGCAGGCAGTTATAACCTGAAATGATCAGGGTGGCGGTACCGACCTGGGTGAAAACAGGATCGATGGTTATGGAGGCTTCGCCATTATCATCGGTGATTCCCACACCATAAAGGGCGCCTTCATTCAGCAGGGCGCAGCGCAGCCCTGCCGCCGGCAGCCCGTTGCTGGTGACGGTCACGTCCAGGCTGGAAGCTCCTATGGGGATGGTGGAGGGATAAACGGTCTGGATATCGATGGGGTTCTCGGTCCATATGGCCATGGCGGGATCACCCAGGACATTGCAATCGTAAAAGCACCACCGGAGCGCTCCTTCTTCCCATTGGCCCGGCGCATTGACCCAGGGTGACGTCTGAATCCTGGATTCCATGTGGGCACGGCCGGCCCGGTTCAGCTTGTCGTGATACAAGGCGTCGACAAATTCACGGTGCAGATGCGCTGAGGGTCCTTCCGTCTGACCTTCGTTGAACCAGCCGTACCTCGAGTTGCCTATGAAAGCGGCTGCGAAATTATCGATGAGAACCATTTTCTCACCTATGCAATCATTATAGTCAAACCCACCGCAATCGCAGCCATGCGTATACACAATGGTGAAATTATGAATGACGCCGTTAACCTGTGAGAAGTTGATATTGGTGATATCCGAGCTGTACCATTTCATCACATAGTCGGTGCTGGCATGCCCGCAGTGATGAACGAAGGATTTACCCTCGTTGATTTTCTGCATAAGCTGGCTGCCGCTCCAGGTTCCGTCCTCATCATACATGGTTTCGTAGGGGTCATCAACCGGGATACCGTCGGTGGTATACCCGTTGTCTTCGTGGTACCCGATGAGAAGGTTCAGGTAGTCGCTGCCCCAGGTTTCAGGGTTATCGTAAAGATGCTCGCCGGCAAGCAGGGGTTGGTTCAACTCGCCTAATACAGGATTGTCCTGATAGCTGATCGTTTTGTTGAGCATCTTGTTTAATTCATTCTGATCTCCGAAAGGCATTCTGGCAACGGCCACATCCGGTAAAAGATCATCCTCTCCGATCTCACCCCACTTGTCATTACCGTTATCATTCCATGTGCCGTCAAGACCTGAGTAATACAGGTCGGATGGAATGTTGTCATCTTCATAAACGGACGAACTGTAGACGATACAGTAAAATCCCCTGTATGGCACCAGCTCAACATCACCTCCCAGAAGGATATATTCGACGCCATGGTCCGTATATTCCTGGATGATATAGTTACGTATCTTTTCCTGGAGATCCTGTCCGGGCACGGCTGCCTCTATGGATTCAGTGGTGGCCACCTGTGTTTTAAAGCCTCGCTCCAGGTAAAGATCGATAAGATCCCCGAAGCTGTTTTCATACATTGATGGTGTGACAATCAATAACTGGTAATCGCCGTTCCGGCTCTGTATGATAGGATAGTACGAAGCCAGCGGGCCATTTTGTGCGAAACGGACGATCCTGTCCTTTATTTCAGGAGAGGAAGGCAGGAGTTTCAGCGCTGCGATGCTTTTCTGATCCTCCCGGGTCTGGATATGAATGGTGACTTTTTTATAATAACTGACTTTACCTGACAAAGGATGATAGATGACGGGGGTGAAAGCGGAGAGGGCAAAGGCATAACCGTTCATGTATTGCGTGGTCAGATGTCCCGTTGGTGATGAAGGATAAGGCTCATCGGAGCCATATACGTTTTGATTGACAACAAATTGTCCTGATTGGCCCTTTGACAGGGGTTGTGAGTACTGCTGGGGATAAAGATGGAACACACCGGGTACTACCGTTTCCTCGGCACCGGTGAATTCGATGGCGGTGGCTATTTGCCCCGGGGGCAGCAACAATTGGACGGCATAATAGGGTAACGCCGGCTCACCCGCAACACCCGTGATCAGCGTGTTATCAAAACCGATGAACTCGTATTGACCCGCGGCGGTGATTTTTGCATTTGAAAAATAATAGGTTTTTTCGACCGTTCCGGCACGAAGCAGTGAAACGGAAAGAATGATGAACAGAGTGAATAGAACTTTTTTCATAATGTGATCAGGTAATATTTGTAATGATATGGTTAATTTATCAAGATTGCAGGGATATGTGAGAGCACACAAGCTGTTTACTGCCCAAAAGTAATAAAAAGATTAATTTATTTTAATATAGTATCTACTGTGAAATAAAAATCACAGCCGTTCAGTCCAATCAATGCCATGCGAATCCGCAGAAGTCTGTGATTTATTTTTTATCGGTTTGTTTTTGGAGCTCCTTCAGGTTATTAGATATCTCTTCGAGCATTTCTATCTGAAGATCCTGAATATCGGCCATTTTTTCCCACTGATGACCGAGCAGATGATCAATTTTTTCATGCAGTGTTTTGATTTCGATTTCCGATTTCAGGTTGATCTTGTAGTCGTTTGTCGAACGCAGCCTGTCTTTGGCTTCCTGGCGGTTCTGGCTCATCATGATGATGGGGGCCTGAATGGCTGCCAGGCACGACAATATCAGATTGAGCAATATGTACGGATAGGGATCCATAGGCCGGGCCAGGAAATGGACGGAGTTGATGATGATCCAGAAGGCCAGTATGATGAAGAAGATGAAAATGAAGGTCCAGCTACCGCCAAAATCAGCCATGGCATCTGCCACCCTCTCACCGAGCGTCAATCCTTTTTCATACTTGGCACTGGTATCATCCGATAACAGTTCGCTTGCTTGTATGCTTTTAATGACCTCCGATTCAAGCTTTTTAACCTTTCCTTTTTCATCCTTCAACAGGTTGGTGATGTATGCCAGCCTGAACCGGTCATGGTCCTCTTTGCATAAATAATGGTCATCGTCCCAGTCGGGATGTTCCTTGATGATCAGTTCCCTGATATTCCGTCGTATACTGGGGGCAGGAATGGCCTCATTGAGGTTTATCTTTTTGCCGCAAATACCGCATTTAACGGTTGGAGCTGTTTTTTTTATTTTGTCTGACATATGCAATACTTTTTTACCTGGTTATGAATTGGTGATGATATACCGTTTAAAAGAATAAAATTATAAAAAAAGAGGCTGTGCCTGCACGGCATCAGCCTCCTGTCATTTATACGGGAAAGATAATTTAATGCTGGATAACGATTTTTTTCATCAGGTTTTTCTCACCGGTCCTGACGTGGAGGAAATAGATGCCGTTGGTG
>CAZVNP010000086.1:0-7816 GCA_964628285.1 uncultured Lentimicrobiaceae bacterium | reverse complement strand
AGGTCTACAGGTCGGCAGGTCTACAGGTGATGTATCAGGGCAATGGACGAAAGAGGGATCCCTTTACCTGATCGATGGTGAGATCACCGTTCCACAGGATCAGACGCTGAAGATCGAACCGGGTGTACAGGTCATTTTCCAGGGGCATTACAAATTCATCATTCAGGACACCTCCAGGATCATGTATGGCATCTTTGAGAAGTGATGAAAACTATTTGGTTTCCGGTCGCTGACTTACCGGGGTATAATGAATCTGCCCACCTTCCGGTGCCATGCCAACGCCCGTTCCATTTTTATCCTCAGTTAAATGCTTTGGCCTTGGTGGGATATCGGTATCCGTCTTGGGCTTATTCGGATCAGGAAGCATCAAAGGATGCGTGCCGGATATTAACTGACCGTTTTCATAATATAATCCGGGTGCGTCATCCTTTGTGGAAGCATCGTCGACCAGCGACTTCTCCACCTTATCGATATAATCTGATTGCACGACCTCTGCCGGCAGGCTGGGATTCTCATAACCTGCCCGTTGACCGATAGCGATATATGTGAATTGGATATCACTCTTGCCGTTGTTGTTTTCTTCGACATCGAACCCTGATGCTGACGTACCTGTTAAAATGATGCCGTTACAATAACCCATAGGTGTCACCGTGACAATCACCGGGGCATCTTTTGACACAACATCACGGAATGCTTTGTCAAAGTTAATAGTGCATTTACCTCCTGAAAGTTGACCATAGCCGCAGGTCTGTATAGTAACAGTTGTCGATACATTGGTATATAGCACTGTATTCGTCTTATCGGCATTCTTTTGCAGGCTGATGTCTAATCCATCCTTGAAAACATTACCATGAGAATATAAAGCATAATGTTCTCCCCGTGTGAAAGTGCCATACACTCCGCCGGTCACCGTGGCACCGAACAGATCCCCCCAGACCCCAATACCATTATCGATAGCGGGTTCACCTCTCTTACCTCCCCCACTCTGGACAATATTAGTTGTAAAGTAGCCGGCCCATGTGTTGCCGGTGCTGGCCTTATACGCCATACAACCCCAAACTGTACCATCATACTTTCCACCGAGACATCCGCCACTTCTGTTATAATCCAGATAAGAATATCCGGCCGCGCCGAATGTGTACGGATTCCCATAATAATTATATCCTTTGACACCACCCAGCGTATGAGTGAACCCATAGGCATCTCCATCATCACCAGGCACATTTGTCCCATAACCATAGACAGCATAGTCACCTAAGTTTGCTGAATTCAGATAACCACGTAATGCAAAATGGGCTGTTCCGATCTGGCCATAATTTGAGGAACCCGGATCAACTACGTAAACAGTACCATTAACCGCAAGTTTGTAAACAGGTTGTGTGGTTCCAATGCCGACATTTCCTGTATTCGAAAACAACACATGACCGGAATTTTCATACTCCACATCCCCGACACCAGTACGCACCTCATATTTTTGAGTGTTAACATTAAAATAGACGTATTCTCTCCAGGTAGCGGCTGATGCATCATACACCGACTGCAGCATCTCCGTATTGTCACTGACACGCCTTAGTGACAAGTTGAAAAGGTCACCGTCGTCACGGTTTTTCAACCTTAATCGGCTGATGGGGCTGTTGCTTCCGGTTATATTGCTTTCAATGATCAGATTTGCCGGTATAGTACCTCCATAGACATGTAACTTGTCGGATGGCACTGAGGTTCCAATACCGACATTATTAGCCGAAAATGCCGGCGCAACATAAATGTTCGTTCCGTCATTGGCCCATTCCCCTGCCCTGTTGCCCTCATGACCCGAATTCGCCGCATATAAGGCATAAGGTACGGAAAGCAGTTCCGATGTTCCCATCAGGTGGTAATCCGTCCCTCCATGGATATCCATCTCAATTTTTAAATAGTATGGAGCATTACTCCAGTCGATATCCTTGAACGAACCGAATAGGGCAACTCCATTGCCTATGTCCATATCGATCAACCCGTAAGAATTGGTTATCAGATTCTGCATTTCGCTGTATACTACCGATCCGTCTTTATCACCCTGAAGCAGGCTGATGCGTAAACCGATATCCTGGTTAATCAGTGGGTTACCGTTGTTGTCACGTGCAATGGCCTGATATTTAAAGGCCTGCGGTACCTGACCGTATGATATCGCAAAAGATATCAGGACAAACAGAACTAATGTAAGTATTTTTTTCATCTGTATATTTTTTTGGTCGTTAATAATTGATTTCATTATATTCGGCTAAGAGAGTAAATTTTCATCTTCGTGCTTCCACAATGGTTACCCCATGCTTTGCGACAACGGTTGGTGCTTAACCTTTTAATGAAGTCAATTTCATGGACGGGATACCTTTAAAGGCTCTCCAGTAAAAAAGCGACCTTTTTATTTTCTGCTGTTTTAACCTCAATGGTTACTCCTAATTCCTGTAACCTGGACAGATAATTCTTGATTTTTTTGTTTTTGCGTTTGGGATCATCATGTAAAACAGGCTCACAATAAGGTTCCTTGTTTTTGATGATAAAATAAACGGCCACAAGAATCTGATGCCCCACTGCCATGAGCGCTTTCTTTTTCCCCCGGCGGGCTATCAAACTTTCGTACTTGCGTTTTAAAAATCCATCCCTCTTTCTGCTGGCACCCCATCCACATTCAACTAAGGTTGACCGGAGGTATTTGTTTCCGTGGGTGGTTCGGGTGCCTTTTTTTTACCTGCGCTCTCATTGCTGCCCGGACTCATTCCTGTCCAACTGCTTAGATGTTGCTCATCAGGAAATTGGCTCATATCAACTCCCATCTCACTGATGATACTGATAGCACTGTCTTTCCCTACGCCTGGAATCGTTTGTAACAAATCAAACTCGACCTGATATTTTTTCGCCGCTTTATCAATCTGCCTGTCTACTTTTGAAATGATTTTCTCCGTTTCTTCTATGCTTTCTTTGATTATTCTCATCATAAAGCGATGATGCGGAGTAACCCTCCCTTCCAAGGCTTTACGGATTTCTTCACGATCGGCCTTTATGCGGCCATGTAAATGCGTCATTAACCGATCAATGTCCGTTACCCCTTGGATAATATCATGTATGATCCTGGTCGCACTCACCACATCATTGACATCACTCACCACACTGCTGAGCTTAATATTGCAATCCTCAAGCACCTTTATCAACCGGTTTTTCTCAGAAGCGGCCTGGTTTGTCAGTTTCCTCTTATATATCTGACTAAATCCCGCAACTCTCTGATATCCTTTGGCGGAATGAAACTCCCTTTTAACAACCCACTCAATAGTAATTTACTGATCCAGTCACTGTCTTTCTTATCGGTCTTGTGACCCGGGACATTCTTGATATGACGGGCATTGATAAGGATGATCTCAAAATCCTCTTCCAGGATATTAAAAACCGGTTTCCAATATATCCCTGTACTTTCCATGGCAATATGCGTAACCCTTTCGGATTTGCACCACTCTCTTAACTCTGTCAAAGAACGTGTATAGGCTTCAAACTCTCTCGTCTCATAATCCGTATTACTGCGCCTGATCGTAGCTATTATAATGTGTTGATGAACATCAATGCCGCATCCGCACTGAATGATCTGATTGAATTTAACTTGTTGTGCCATAATATTGAACTTTGGCTCAAAGTTACATATTCATCAACGGTTGGTATGCTTTAGTTTATGGATATTTCATGGTTGAGTGAAATTAAGGGTTACTTGGGAATGAAAAACAACGAAAAAAAACCGGTGAAGTTGAGTGTTTTATCAAAATAAATAATTCCACGAAACATTAAAATGTCATTATTCTTGACACGTATTAAATTTTGTCTTATTTTAGCTTACGTTTAGCTGCTCACCCGATCACCCCATTTGAAATCATTAATCATACGAAAACTTTTAATCAGTCATCGTATGTCGTTGAATTTTTGAATGTGGTATCTAACAATAGAACAATAAAACAATAGAACAATTTAATTCATCGTCATGCTTAACTCTGTCATTTTCTTCATCGCCATCACCCTGGTCTTCACCTACCTGGTGCTGGCCCTCATGGTCACCGGCGTCAACGAGATATGGTTCACTTTCTTAAGCACAAAAGCAAAGAGCCTTGAGAAATTTCTTGCACGCCTCTTCTTCGATAAGGAGTGGAAGGATATCTTCGATAAGATCAACGTCTCCCCTTTCATCAATGTCCTGAAGAAGAAAACGGACCGGTTTCCGGGCTATATACCGGCCGAAAATTTTACTTCAGCCCTGCTGACGGCTGTCGGCAATGGTAAGACCGATCTGGGGTCGATAAAAGAAGCTGTCAACAAAAAGACGGACAAAGGGCAGTTTTATCAGCTGCTGGCTTCACTGATCAGCCAGCACACCAACATCGATGAAATCCGGAAAGAAATCGAAAGGATATTCAACACGTCGATGGACCGCCTGTCGTCGTGGTACAAGAAAAAAGCGAAAATCATGTCGTTCCTGGTCGCTTTTGTCGTGTGTGCCGCATTGAATATCGACACGATCGATATTTCGATAAGGATGTGGAAGAACAAAGCCCAGGCGGAACAGTTCGCCTCTTTTGCAGCCGATGCGGGCAAGATGCTCGAGAAAGATGTTTCAGGACACATTGTGTTGCGAAACCGTGCCGACACGCTGGCACGGGTAGATGTCGTTGTTGTGCCGGCGAGCAGTCAAGCGCCGGCCCGCGACAGCCTGAATGTCAAGGGATCGGTTCAGCAGATCATCACGACTTATGATGTGCTCACCGACCTGGGCATACCCATGGGATGGTCGAAAGATAATATACCTTCATGTGAAGGCAGTGTCTGGTGGACCATCGTCCTGTGGCTTCTCAAAGTCATCGGCATCAGTCTCACCGCCGTGGCCACCTCGCTGGGAGCACCCTTCTGGTTCGACATCCTGAGCCGCGTGACACCATTGAAAAAATCGACCACGACAGTTCCATCATCTTTAAAATAAACCGTTATGCAGATAATCAACGCACATACCCACACGTTCACCCTGGATCACGTCCCCGACCATTTTTACAGTATGGTTTCGATTAAAAAATTGAGAAATAACGGTACGCTGGTCAGACTGATGAAATTTCTTCATGACCTGGGATTCCGCTCCGATGACGATGTCCTGGACCGTGTCGTGCGCATGCTCGGCATCATCAATAAGCCGTCACAGGAAGATGTCCTGAACATATTGAAATGGTACTACCCTGCCGGGACCCGGTTTGCCGTCCTGTCGATGGACATGGAGCACATGGCCGCGGGAAAGCCCGTCAAACCGTTCCGGGAGCAGCTCGAGGAACTGGCCCGCCTGAAAGAACGGTATGGAGATATCATCTTTCCTTTTATCTGTGCCGATCCACGCAATCCTGACGTGGTTGAGATGGTGAGGCACTATACAGGTAAACGTGGCTTCACCGGCATCAAGCTTTACCCCGCCCTGGGCTATTATCCTTTTGATATTCGTTTGCATAAAGTATATGAATACGCCATCAAAAACGACCTGCCCATCATCGTCCATTGCTCCAAGGGGCCCGTGTATTACCGTGGGAAATATACCCCCGACATGCTGGAACACCCCGTTACCGGGGAGAAATATACCGAGAAGAAAAATTCACCCCTGTCGTGGCATTTCACCGATCCCATCAACTATGACTACCTGATGGATCACGATAAGTTACAAGGATACATGGATAAAGTAGCCTCCGGCACAAAGGCTCCCGATTTTAGCAAACTCAGGATATCCATGGGGCATTTTGGAGGTGATATCGAGATAAATAAATACCTTGAGAGCGGATGGGACTTCTGGAAAAACGTCCCGCTGGCCGATAACGACAACTGGTTTTCCACCATCCGCGATCTCATCATGAAGTATGAGAACTTTTATGCCGACGTCTCTTACACCTGGGAAGACGACCGCTTCAACAACATACTGAAAGTGTTACTCGGAGAAAGCCGCCGCAGCGCCGATCAGAAATTTTATCACCGCATCCTGTTCGGCACCGATTTCTTCCTGGTGTCAATGAAAACGACCGAGAAGCACTTCTCCATCAACCTGAGAGCTTTTCTCGGAGAGACAAATTTTCATCAGATTGCCGTGGAGAATCCGGAGAGGTTCTTCAAACTGGACAAAGAGAAATAATCCGATTCTCTTTAGCGCAACACGATGTAATCCCCATCGGCAACATAGGTAGCGTAGCTGTCCCATGCATAGCCTCCGTCGGCGGGCACAACCGTCCAGAAGATGTAATTGGCCGTTACCAGGTCGCCGGCCTCATTGAGTTTGCGTGAAATGCCCAGATAATTGTATGAGTCGCATATCGACGGTATCACGGTCTTGATCTTTGTGGCATCATATGCCTGGACCATGTCATAGGCCAGCCCGTAAATCTTTACAGCATCATAGGCTGTGAGTGAATAGGCGGTGGCATGGAATTCCGTCAGAGCAAATATCTGATTATCCAGTTCCTGGGCGGTGGCAGGCAGATTGCCGGCAGTTCCAATACCCATGATGGGAGCCAGAAAACGGACGTGATTGGCAAAAGGGCCGGCCACCGGGTCGGATGATATGGTGACCTTCTGGACATTAGCGTCGCAGCCGTACCATCTGATCTTTGTCAGGTCATTCACCTCAGCCGCGGCCTGCATGAATCCCAGGGCCTCCTGGTAAGAAATAAGGATCACCGCCACATGGGAAGCTCCATAGGTTGCAATGGCATTGGTAACCTGGGGACCGATCTGTTGAATCATTTCCTGATAATTAGTTGCTTCCGGCAGGTAACTGACGCCCTGTAAAACTGTTCCGCCCATGTCGGTCAGCTTTTGCTTCACCGTCTCATACAAGCCTGTCCCATAGGTATCCTCACGCCAGATGGGTACCAATGCCTGGATGGAATCATACTGCATCATCCTGACCAATGCCTGTCCCTGTACATTATCATCGGTGATCAGCCTGAAGATATAATCATTTGGTATGGCCAGCGAGGATGCTGAGCTGAAGCAGGTCAGCGCCAGCATCCGGTGTTCATTAATAAAGGAGTTGACAGCCTGCAAGCCGGCGCTGTTATTAGGCCCTGCCACCAGCAGGCGGATCCCCTGGTCGTACATCTCTCTGGCCGCAGCGAGCGTCAGAACGGTGTCGAGGTGCGTGTCAACATAATTGCACGCAAAATGTACCGGTGAGCCAATGGATTCATAACGCCGGTTCAGGTCGTCGATTGCCAGCCCGATGGCCGCCCTGCCCGCCAATCCCTCCTCGGAGTAATCACCCGAAAGGTCGAGAATAGCCCCCAGGGTAACGGTGTTGTCAGGTGACTCGGAAGCTTCTTTCTTACAGGATGCTGTCATAAGCAGGAGAATGACAAATGGAAAAATTCTTAATTTCATAACAGAAGAATGTCAGATTAAAACTTATTTACATTGGGTTCCGGCACCGGGAAAACCGGAATACACCGAAGCAAAATTATGTTTTAAAATAATTTTTGCAAAAAATTGGTTAATCTCACTATGCAGTTCAGGAATCACATATAATATTCGATAGCAGCTTGACGTGGAAAATCCGAAGAGGTTTCTTAATTTCGCCGGAAATTAACGGATTGGACCTTTACCTGCATATTTTATTTCATTACCATGCTGATCCCTGATCTGAAAAATTGCGAAGAATTCATCGCGGCTGATGGCGCGATTCTGCGTGAGTTATTGCATCCTGACAAAATGGACATCGCCCTGCGTTATAGTCTGGCACATGCTATCGTCAGACCTGGCAACACGTCATTTCCACACCGGCTGA
>CAZVNP010000085.1:0-7931 GCA_964628285.1 uncultured Lentimicrobiaceae bacterium | reverse complement strand
ACTTTTTTACTTGTAAATTCTGTCAATACTATAATTACTAAATAATTCGATAAAAAGCTGATTTTAAACCCACTGTAATCTACTGAGTTTCAATATTATAATCCTCATTAGAAAACTATTTTTAGTTAGGGGGAATGTACAATACGTTTCTTACCCGGCTCGTCCATTCATAAATTCCTTCTTATATTTGTAAGACAGTCCTAAATACGTACTATTCAACAAATCAAAAAAGATCCATGAAAACTCTCGGTATGATCGGCGGCACGGGCTGGATATCCACCGTCGAATATTACAGTCTGATCAACCGGCAGGTCAACCAATACCTTGGTGGGTTGCAGTTTGCACGGTGCATTCTTTACTCGCTGAACTATGGGGACATCGATGCTTTTAATAAGCAAAATAAACCGGATCAGATCTTCCTGATGGTCCGTGATGCGGCTGTCAGGTTAATCATGGCGGGTGTTGACGGCCTCATCTTGTGCGCCAACACGATGCACCGTTTTGCCGTCGAGCTGGAAAAACTGATCACCGTACCGTTGATTCATATCGCCACAGCCACGGCAAGTGAGATATCACTCCATCATATTACCTGTATTGGATTGCTGGGAACCAAACAAACCATGGAACTGGATTTTTATAAATCAAAACTCAATGGAGCAGGGATAACAACCATCGTCCCCGAAACCGATGACCGCGATTTTATTCAGAACGCCATCGAAACCGAACTTCTGAAGGGAATTTTTCTGGAGGAGACGAAGATGCGGTTTCTGTCTATTCTCAATAAATTAAAACGGCAGGGCGCAGGGGGAATTGTATTGGGATGCACTGAAATACCCCTCATCATCAGTCAGGACGACACGGATATCCCTGTATTCGACACGCTGAAGATACATGTTGCGGCTGCAGTGAATTTCATTCTCAGTGACAATGAATAACAGCCAATCAACCGGTACTATATGACACCTGAACAACTTTACGGCGACATTAAGAATTATTGCCTCGCCAACGCCGATAAATCCATCGTCAGAAAATATTCACGTTACTTTAAGGAAGGTTATGATGCCTATGGTCTGACGACAGAGCTTCTTCACACTAAAGCCGGTGCCATCCTGAAGGATAAAAGCACCGGACCCGATCTGGTCCTCCAGACCGCACGGCTGCTTGTGGCGACATGCAACTATGAGGAGACCATCTTCGCCGTTCTGCTGTTAAAGCCATTTAATAAACTGTTCACGCCGGGCACCTTTGACGAGATAGGTCACTGGTTTGAACTCGGGATCAAAAACTGGGCACACTGCGACGTGATATGCGGAGAGCTGCTCTTTCCCTTTCTCGACAGGAATATCATCGATCTTAATGCTTTCATTCCGTGGCGCACGGCTGCTAACAAATTCCAGCGGCGTGCCGTGCCCGTGACAATGATCAAGCTGCTGAAGAGAGGCACGGATTATCAACCCTACTTCAACTTTATCGATCCGATGATGATGGACACCGAGCGTGAGGTGCATCAGGGTCTGGGATGGTTCCTGAGAGAAGCCTGGAAGATCAGGAAAGACGACACGGAAGCCTTCCTCATGAAATGGAGAAACAGCGCCGCACGGTTGATCTTTCAATATGCGACGGAGAAAATGATACCCCAGGAAAAATTACGGTTCAGACGTGACAAATAAGTCAGTGTGGAGGCATCGACCATGAAAGAGTATTATTCTGAGAAATTATCAGCCCGGCGTTTAATGGCGTGTTATGCTCTGGCACCCCCCCGTGTCAGGCAGTATCTCGAAGCCGAAACAGACCATGTGCTGGCGATGATCCACCCCGGTGATATCGTGCTTGAAATGGGCTGTGGCTATGGCCGTATTTTACCGCTGCTGGCCCGCAAAGCCAGGTTCGTCGTCGGCATCGATATCTCAGATCAAAACATCAGGCTGGGCCGTGAGCTTCTTCATGACGTATCCAATTGTCTCCTCCTGCAAATGAATGCGGCAGAGCTCCTCTTCCCCGATAACATGTTTGATGCTGTGGTATGCATACAAAATGGCATCTCAGCTTTCCATGTCGATCAGCGGATACTGATAACTGAAAGTCTCCGTGTTACAAGAAACGGTGGTAAAGCCATCTTCACCAGCTATTCCGGAAAATTCTGGGATCACCGGCTGGAGTGGTTCCGCCTGCAATCGGAGGCCGGACTGCTGGGTAAAATAGATGAAAATAAGACACATGACGGCACCATCGTCTGCAACGACGGATTCACTGCCATTACCGTCGCGCCGGAACAATTCGATGAACTGTGTTCTGAATTGAAAAATATAAGCTATACCATTGAAGAAGTGGATGAATCGAGTGTTTTTTGCGTGATATCTCCTAAAAAAACCACCGGCGAACACTGATGTTTCTTTGTTTTTCGTTTATTTTGTTACTGAATTATAAATACAAGGGTATGCAACATAATGACAGCTATCATCAGCCCGATCCGGTGGAGGAAAAGTTTCAGGATTTTATCAGACTTGGCGACGACTTCAATAAAATAGAGATCTACCGCCAGGCTTTGAAAGCATATAAACAGGCACTCGAGATCAAACCTGACGATACCGCTATGAAAGAAAAAATATCTCTCTGCGAAAGCAGGATCAGAAGCGAAAACAAAGTATTCGTCATCCTGCTGGCGGTAGCTGTCGTTATTGTGGCAGTTATCTGGGGGATCAGGACGGTATGGGGGAGTTAGTCAGTCGTCAGTCGTCAGTCGTCAGTCGTCAGTCGTCAGTCGTCAGTCGTCAGTCGTCAGACCTGAAGACCCGCAGACCTCAGAGGAATTCTTATTTCTGTCGCATCAGTTTCTCAACAGGCCCCGTCTTTTCAGCGTAATTGACTTGATCCTTATCCTCCCTGCCGGAAGATTGTTCGTAGTATCTGAAGACTTCCGATTCGAACTCAAATAACGTTTTTTTGTGCATTTTCATGATTTCACCCTTTCCTGTGTAACGAAATTATTAGAGCTTATTATACGAAATCCCGTAAAAAATTGTTCTTTTATTTCAATACGACCTTCTCCAGCTGCTCCAGAGATTTCCCTTTGGTCTCGACCAGAAAAGCCCTGAAGAAGAAAAAACTGATCAGTGTGGCGGCGGCGTAAAAGATAAACACGTATCCGATGCCTATGGCAGCCTCCACGACCGGGAAAAGAAAAGTGAGCAGGGCATTGAAAAACCAATGTGAGAAGGAACCTATAGCGGAACCACGTGCTCTGATGTTGTTGGGGAACATCTCGGAGAGCAGCACCCAGATGACCGCACCCTGTGATGCGGCAAAAAAGCCGATGAATCCAATCAACATGATGAGCGACAGATAACCCCCGTTTATTTTTGTGATGGAAATAAAGGAAAACAGCCCCAGGAATACAGCCATACCGAGAGCGCCCGAAAGAAGAAGCTTCTTGCGTCCTACCCTGTCGATGATGGTCATGGCTACGATTGTAAACACCAGGTTGGTACACCCGATGATAACCGTTTGTCCTATGGCCGATCCGGTTTGAAAACCCAGCGACCTGAAAATATTTGTCGCATAATACATGACGATGTTAATACCCGTGAACTGGTTGAACATACCCACGGCAATACCGATGAGCACAAGCCTCAGAAAAGGTTTCTTAAAGAGGTAGGTGTTCCTGTTGATGATCTCATTGTCAATGGATTCACGTATCTCCCTGATGGTCATCTCACTGTCCTCGCCGGCATTGACCTGAGCCAGCACCCGGCGGGCTTCCTCAATCTTACCTGTTTTCACCAGCCAGCGGGGACTGCGGCTGACAAAAAACAACAGAACAAAAAAGACGAGTGCAGGCAGTGCGCCCACAATGAACATCCATCGCCAGTTGTTCGGGCCGGTGTTCAGCAACAGGTAATCGGAGAAAAAGGCCACCAGGATACCGATCACGATAGCCATCTGAAAAGTGATGGCCAGACGGCCACGTTGCCTTGGCGGCGCTATCTCGGAGATGTACATGGGCGAAAGCACCGACGAGCCTCCTATGGCCAGGCCACCGATGATCCTGAAGAAGACAAAAACCGTCAGGTTCTGTGCCAGGCCGCTGCCTACCGCCGAGATCAGAAACAGTAACGCCAGGGTGCGCAGCATTGTCCGCCGTCCGAAAACGTCCCCGGGACGGCCAATGAACAAGGCACCTAAAATACAGCCGATGAGGGCCGCACTCACCGCCCAACCCTGCAATGCCTTGTCAAGACCGAAATATTCGGTAAAAAAGGGTAAGGCGCCGTTGATGACAGCCGTGTCAAAACCAAAAAGCAGCCCTCCAAGGGCTGCCACCATGGTGTAAACTATAAGGGCACGTTTCATAAAATAATCATTGGGAAAATTTCATCACAGACTCCCGAGGCTCTTATTTAAATGATACCGATCAATGGCCGTTATGATCCATGTAATCCTCCATCTTATGAGTCCGGTAAATGCAACTCTTCAGGTCACATTCATCACAATCATAAGTATGATAACTGACATGGCGGCCTATGCCGATGATGCCACTCAATGATTTGAGGGGAACCAATTCTCCATTATCATTCACCATTACACCGCAAAAATCCTGAGGAAAGAGCTTGAAAAGGCGTTGCCGCTCGATGCTATCCCACCCACAGAAACCAGGGCTGTAACGGTTGGTCGTCTTCAGCTTTTCCGCCTTCATATCGGACATCAGCTCAACCTGTATCTTCATCATGGCCGATTCCACCACCAATGTGCCGAGGACATCCACTAAGTAACCTTTTAACAGATTGTTTTCTGCAATGAGGTGTTGCGACCAGTCACTGATCTTTCGGCCAGCACTGCAACAAAAAACAGCGATGCGGGTCGAATGGCTCACCTGCTCAAAGACTTGCCTTTCCACATGCAGATCAGATTTTTCTATCGACACGGTATGGTTTTTTTTATCCATCACCGGGTCATCAAAAATAAAATACCCGCCTTTTATCGAGCAATGGTCGACCACCTCGTCCATTACCTTCCTGATGTTATCGGCAATAGGTGATGAGGCATGGCCGGGATCATATCCCAGCATCAACTCTATGTCACTGAAACTGATCTGTAATTGATCGAATGAAAAGTCAAATACCCTCGAAGTCATAACCGATAAAATAGAGCGGGCAAGCGAAAATACAAAATTTTATAAATGTCAGATATCCATTCATCACCATTGACACCAACTTTTTTTATTTCAAACATCATTTAGTGTAATGTTCTCTTTCACTATATTTGAGCCCTGTTTTCAATCATATTGTGAGTGTTAAACACAAAACAAGGTAAAATGTTAATCAGGAAGGTTATAAATAAAAGATGGCCCCTGTCAGGATTATTTATTCTGGTCATGCTCATGGGATTATACTCCTGCGAAAAAGACGAAGATTCGAAGAATGGTAACGAAGAAGAAATCATTGCCAACAACAAAACAGTCGCTCAGGTAGCGGTACACTGTTCCGCTGTCGGTTTAGGCCAGGTGTTGACACAATTTGCCGATTCGGCCCGGAAAGTTGAATGCATCAGGCAGTACATCGATCCAATCAGATTTTATGATGATTCTTCCGGTTATTTTTACGTTTACAACTTCAGCTGCGTCAACATTGCTCATGCCACTCAAAAAGACTTGCAGGGTCAGAATCTGTACAATTACCAGGATAGTCATGGTAATTATGTTATCCGTGAACTGGCCGCCGCGGCCCTCAATGGGGGTGGATTCGTGGAATACTATTGGATTAAACCGGGCTCGGAAGGCGAACACCGGAAGATTGGTTATGTGGAACCAATAAAGAACACCGATTTTTTCATCGGTACAGGCGTGTACTTACCGGAGTGAGGATATTTTTTCCTGTTCACTGTTGCAATAAACCAAAAGACATATATCATTATCACCGGCAGCGGAACCCCACCAGAGGCGAGGCGATATCCCGCCAAAAATGGACTTGACAGTTAGCAGATAATGAATCGCAGCTTGTTGTTATAATAACCTGCAACTTGAAACTTGCAATATGAAACAAACATTCTTCATCTTTCATTAAAAAACCCAAATCCCCTATCCATTAGTCCAAACCTGCCGATGGAAAAGTGACAGGCAGGGATGTCTCACTCCGTCGTATATTTGTATTTTTATTACGGTTTACTGACAATTCCGGAATCCAATGGCTTCACTCTGCATGATGGGTATTTCTCTCCTGATCACCATATTCAGTATACCATATGATTACATTCCCGCTCCCGATTCCACCGAAAACAGAGTAAGCACGGCAGCAACCGATACCAGTGACACTGAACGCCTCTACATGCTGACTGACCAGGCAAAAAGACTATCCTCGGACAAAGCCACTGTCAAAGAAGCGGCCACATATGCCGATGAAGCTTTCCGGCTGGCATCTAAAAAAAGCCTGCCTGTACCGTATAAGCTGCATTGGGCCGAAGCCGACATTCTGTATGCCAAACAGGATTATGAAAGGGCATACAAGGAGATGCTGCTGACCTGTGAAATGCTCGAGGGGACCGGCAATTTTCAGGAGCAGGCCGAAGCCAATAACAAACTGGCATGGTATACGGTATATATCGGCAATTTCAGCACCGCCATCGATCGGTATAATAAAAATATAGCACTGGCAGAAGAAAAAAAGCTGAAGTCGATCATCCCGTATGCTTTCCGTGGTTTGGCTGACATCTATGCCACGCTGAACAAAACAGATGAAGCCAAACGCTACATGCAATTATTCCTCACGACCTCCCTGCAGGAAAACGACATGGAGGCGGCAGCTCAGGCCTATGCACGGCTTGGCCAGATCAGTCTGACCAACGACAGCAATTACCTCATGGCCGTTAAATACAACCAGCAAAGCCTGACTATACGGAGACAGCAAAATGATTCCTCATATATCGCCCTACTTCTGGCTCTCATCGGGTGGGATTATTACATGGCCAGGCAGCATGATTCTTCCCTGGCTTATTTCTTCAGATCGCTTGATTATGCCCTGCCACTGAATTATTTTACCGTCATTGCGAACTCTTACGGAAACATCGGGACGGTTTACAGAGATGGGAAAGAATACAAGAAAGCCCTTTACTATTATTCCAAAAGCATTGACTATTCATTTAAGGTCAACGACTGGTACAATCTCTCATGGTTACATGAAGACATGAGCCTCATGTACAAGTCGATGGGAGACTATAAAAACGCCTATGAGCATTATGTCCTGTATAAAAGTTTCAGCGACTCGCTTAAAAACCAGGACTTTGGTTTAAGGATAGCGCAGGCCCGGACCAAATATGAAGCCGATACCAAAGCCAGGGACCTGGAGGTGCTATCGCTCAAATATAAACAGCAAAAGTACCTTGTTTATGGCTTTGCGGGACTGGTTGCTCTGGCGCTGGTCATCGGGGTCTTGATTATCCGGCAATCAAGATTAAATGCAAAACGCCGGATCAGTGAGATGAACCATAAGATATCCGAGATGACGCAAGCCAACCTGCGGCAGCAAATGAACCCGCATTTCATCTTCAACACGCTGAATTCCATCCAGTATTATATGTATCAGCACGATAAGATAGCCACTAATAACTATCTCACCAAATTCTCAAGATTAATACGTAAGACACTGGAGAATTCCCAGCACACCTCCATACCCATCAAGGATGAGCTGGATGCCCTCGAGCTCTACCTTGAGCTTGAAACCTTACGGTTTAAGGATAAATTCAGTTACGCCATCCATGTCGACGAGGAAATTGACACTCTGGTATATAAAATCCCGACCATGCTCATCCAGCCTTATGTTGAGAATGCCATTTGCCATGGGCTGATGAATAAGGATGGGAAGGGAACCCTTAAGGTGGATCTTAAATTATCACGGATTTTCACAGTGTAAAATACCTATAATTTTTTTATAGAATGTTTG
>CAZVNP010000084.1:0-8220 GCA_964628285.1 uncultured Lentimicrobiaceae bacterium | reverse complement strand
TATCTGAAAAATCCAATGCTTTTTTTATTTTTAATTTTATTAACTTTTTTACTTGCGAAACTTCAATAAATAATTAATCACCAATTTGAATAATTTCTCCAAGATTATTAATAGATACTTTTATCCCATTCATTTTTTCAATCGATTGAATAACTTTAACCCGATTTGACTTCTTTTTATTAATTAATCCAATATCCTTATCATTTACTGAAGTTTCATACTGATGTCGAAACCACCAGCCAGATAACAATGAACCTAACTTTTGAACCCTAAATAAATTAGCACCAATTATGTGATAATTCTTTTCTTTAATAGCAATCTTAATTTCATTTTCTGTCATTTCAAAAATAAACATTTCATTCTGTTGCATGCTAGTTTTATATTTCCAATGATAATCAGGTAATTTTTCAAGAAATGCTTCAGGCAGTTCATTTTTTGTTTCCATTAATTGATCCCAGATAGCAGTCGGATTTTTTATTATGACAGGTAATCCGTATTTTTTCCGTTCAACGGCATGCCATAAAGTGACGGGATGTTCTCTTAATTTACCCTCTTCATCAATATAAATAGCAATATGATGATTATTCCCCGGTTTGACAAATCCAATAGGATGGCCTTCATCATCTTTATTTAATATTTCGACAGCAGACAAACCGGTAAAACATCTGACAGATTTTATTGGGATTTTATGTTCATTATTCAGCCAGACCGGATTATTATCCAAATCTTTAAAAGCCTCCCTTTCATTATCATTATATGCTCTTAATCTTTCTTTCAATGCTTTTCTCACACCATTATCCACCACTGAATCAATGTCTTTTGCTTTTAGATCATTCAACGGATATTTTATGACATATTCATCTTTAAAAATTGTGGCATGCGTTAATTCAACTTTTTTCTCATCATCAAGATAAATGTGTTCACTTTTACAGGAATAAAAGGCTTTTTTCCAGTCATTTTCATTTTCGTTTATTCGTTGATAAATTTTATCACGGATATAATCTTTTACAATGAGATCAGGATTTTTAAACAACTTTTTCAACGGTACTTCTTTTTGAATAGTTTTAATTTTACCATAAACGCTTTCTTCACTGATTGGACCTCTTGGAATAATTATCCCGGTTTGCACAACGGTCTTTTTATTATTTTTTTTGATTTTCCGTTTTCCGTAAGTTGCAACTTTCTTTCCGGGTTTGAACGATACAAGTATTTGTGACGCTGCTTTTTCAACATCACTTGTTGAAATGGGTTTTTGTTGAAATAGATAATTTTCAAGCAACGATTTTTTATCATCATATGCCTTTTTTGCTTCTTCGAACATTGCATCCCTTGTCTCTTCAGCATTTAAAGTGTTTATCCGTTGGATAAATCCTTGCGTTGTACAGGCAATTGTCAGGGCATCGATGGCATGATGCCGGTGATCATCACGTTTGGTCCACCCTTTTATTCGTTCTCTGACTTTCGTATTTCCAAATTCATCCTGGAATTCTTCAGGCTCAATAAAATCCAATAAACCGGCTTCCTTATATTTTTTTATCTGTAAATTCTCCAAAACGGTATCCCAACCCCAGTTACGTCGCAAATTTTCAGTGACAGACCCACTGGTTGCTAAAACATTCCGGCAAACCTGGTTCAAGATTTCCTTTGATTTCCTGGAAATATATTGTGTTTCCCTGAGTTGTCTGTCGATAAAATTTTGTGGTATTTGATCACCTGCCATTAATAGCTTGTCTCTTTTAGCTTTATTAATGATTTTTTCTTTATAAAGCTTTTCCACTCGCTCAAGGTATGAATTAAATTCCGTTTCTGATTTTGTTCTCATGTAATCAAAAGCAGTCATATTACCTTTTTCCTCATTACACTTCCGATGTGACAGTGTTTTATTATTTAATGAATCGTCAAATAACCTTGATTGAGGAATAATATGTTCAATATCCACTTCATTACCTTTTAATGCCTGAGTTATTCCAAAAGCTTTACCGCAATAAATACAAAAAGCGTTGGCCTTGCTTTCGTCTCCCTGAATTTCATAAAACAGCCGCCATTTCTGAACATTCTTTCTTGTCGCACGTAAGCCGAATTCTTCATTAAGCCGAAGTGCAATTCCCTGGTTTTCCTGTTCACGTCTTCGATTTCGTGCAAAAGACTCATTTCTTTCTTCTTTATTTTGTTTAAGCTCTCTGGCCAGTTCTATCCTTATCTCATCGATATTGCCATATTTTTCAAGAATGGCATTCACCAAATTAATCATCTGATTAAGAATTTTTTCGACCACAGGTTGCCGTAAACTATTTTTTGTTAAAACAGGTAACCGTTCCACTAATTCTCGTTTAAGATTTTCCTCTTTTGTCAGAGAATTTGAATGATTAAAACCGGTAAGATCACAAGCAACGCTGTAATGATAACCATTCATCAAATAGGGCAGTATTTTACGAATGGCTTTGCAGGATTTATTGCCAAATCCTTGCTTTTTAAAATCAATGGATGATAATTTTTCAGAAATATTTTGCGGAATTCCGAATTTATTTATTAGCAAATTGATTAAATTATTTTTATTTTCAACAGAATAAATTGCATGCCATAATTGATATAAAGGCTCTTTTTCAAAATCAGGTTCAACAATTTTTATTTTTATTATTTCTCCCGTGCTTGTATCAACTTTAGACGATTGATTATTAAGTTCTTTAATGCGAATATTGAAATTGAAGAGTCGTTCAAAACCATCTGTACTATCAAAACATTTCCTGATCTGACATCTTGTAGTATTACCCTGTATTCCTTTTGATAATTGTTTATTACCGTACCACCCATCTTCCTTTTTTATTTCCAGAATTTTAAAAAGATCGTTCAAAACAAGTTTTTCATTTTGATCAAGATAATTAAAAATCTGTTTTTTCTGATCTACTGTCAATTCCAGCTTCTGGCCTCTTTTATTTTTAAGAGTGATATTATTTATTGTTTCCCATATTTTCTCAACCTGGAAAAGTGGTGAACTTCTGGGAGCAACTTTAGGCCCAACAAATATTTCTTTTCCATCACAGTTTTTATAAAAACCTTCGAATTCACAAACAGAAACAAGTCCTTTCTGGGATTTCAGTCGCCTCTGATAATAAATAATATTATCCCTTAATTTTTTTATTAACTCATTTGTAATTATTTCAGGATAAAACTGTTGTTGTGTTTTACATATTTTTTTAAATTCTTCAATATAAGCTTCTCTCGGAAAAACTTGTTGTTTGATTCGATAAGGAAGTTTTGAATTTATTCCGTATCGTTTAGAAAATTCTGACCAATTTGAGCTGTTTTTATCGATCGTTAAACCCCGATAGAAAAGTTGGCCAACGGTAAGCTTATCCTCAAGAATTTTTTGATGTCTGTTTTTTACTTCTGCCACATATTCCGTATCCTTTTTATCTAAATTTTCATCACTTCTGCTGCTTTTATACCCTCTCTTTTGGTTTAAATGATATAATATTCTGCCAATCTCCCTGAACGAAATTTTCTCTTTCACCGCTTTATCACGTAAACCATAAAGCTCCTTAGCTGTATATTTAAACATGGATTCATCCGGAAACATATTAAGCCGCTTTAATTCAGAAATCAGCAATTCACGACGCATCTGATAACGATCGTACCCTTTTCGTTGGGTACGTTTTGCTGTCCTTTCCTGATTTTTTGAAATCGCATTTCCTGATGTAAATTCATCTTTGTCATCTGTACTTAAGGGTATTATTCGGGAACCAAGTCCTTCTATTTGCTTTATATTTCCGTCATCTTTAACAACAGCCCATCCAATGGATGTGACACCCAAATCCAATCCTAAAATTTTTTTCATATTTCTTGAATTTTACAGATTTACGTTATATCTTTGTCAAACAATCTGAAGCAATTCACAATAAGGATTATTCCGTTGTGAAAACATTTAAAGCGGTTTTTGAAGTTTTTCAGAAATCGCTTTTTTAATGCCTGTTATTATGGCCCTGCAAGATAAGAAATTATATAACAGAAAACAATATGCAAGTAATGTTTTCTGTTAATAAAAATATTTTATAAAAAGAAAATGGCTATTATTCCGGATAGAGTTAAAGGATTTAATTTCGTGGTTCTTCGTGCCTTCTCTGAGGCCCTTCGGGAGATATCAAGTCACTGATTTACTATTTACTTCCCTCCTGATACTCCTTATAACTTTTCGGGTCGAGCGCCTTCACGCTCCATTCATTGAAGAAATCCTCGAGTTTCTTGCGATCGTAGCTCTGGTCCGACTCGAGGTAAGCGGTGTTTTGAGTATGGATGCGTTTGCCCTCGCGGTTGAGGATAACAATGACGGGAAAGCCGAAACGCTGGGGCAGATCCAGCGCCCTGAGCAGGCCGAGGTTCTTGTTCTCCCTGCTGTAGTTCACGTGCACCACCTCATAGTCGGCATGTAGCAACGAGTCGAGGGGCGGGTCATGCTTCAGAAAACGTTCGAGTTTCATGCACCATGGGCACCATTTGCCGCCGATGATCAGCAACACGTTCCTGTCGTCGGTTTTGGCTTTGTGCACGGCGACGGCAATGTCTTTTTTTGCGTCGGCGGAAGGATCATAGATTGTGATGCCGGTCTGCTGGCCGGTGGCTATCCCGGCAACCAGCAGCATGAAGACCATGAACCATAAGGTGTGCCTCATTATCCCTGTTTTTAAGGCATAAAAATAACAAAGAAATCATACGGGAACCTTGCGTAGTGATTTTACCTGACAAAAAATTTCCCGCTGAAAAGGGTCTCCTTTTCCGTTCGCAGCCTCCAGTAGTAAATGCCCGGCGGCAGCGGAGTGGTGAGCCGCACCCTGGTGGTGTAAGTGTCCCTCTCAAACACCGTCCGGCACCGGTTGTTGAGCACCTGGAGGTTGAAATGTTTCCACTTAGCCGTTTTCCATTCAAAGAGGATGTCGTCATCCCCGGTGAACGCCGTACCTATTTTGGGTGCGACGATCTCCAGGTCGCCGTTGAAATGGGTGAGGCTGACGCGTTTCTCCAGCATGGGATTCTCTTCGTTCAGAACGGCGAGCGTCTCCCCGGGCAGTTTAAGCTGTGCGCCGGAAATATTGCCAATGTTATCGCCGCGGTAATACGCCGTGTTATCATCGCCTTCGTCGGCCGGTTGCCGCAGGGTGTCGTAGCCCATGAATCCCTCGTGCCCTGTCAGTCCGGCCGTCGGTCTTCCATGACGCAGGCCTGTCATGAAATAGAGCACCAGGCAGAGGCACAGGGTGGCGGCGGCGGCCATGGCGGCTGCCGCCCAGGGCCTGACCAAAAATGCACTCCGGCTATGACCACTCTCCCGGCCATGTTGTATAGCGATCAGGTCAAGCTGGCGGCGGAGCTCCGTCACATTGCTCTTCTTCAGTGAACGGATGATGTCGCAGGCTTCTTCATAACATGCGGCCAGTGAAGGGTTGACTTTCATCTCCTCTTCAAAGCGGCGGCACTGCTCCTCGCGCATGTCGCCCTGCAGGTAAGTCCATACCTTTTCGATATTTTTTTTCTCAGATCTCATGGTTTTTCAATTTTTTAAAGATGGGATCGCCGTAGATTCGCCTGACCAGTATCTTACGGCATTGCGACTTGCGTTTCCTGGCATACTGGCCGCTGCGGTAGCCCATGATGCGGGCGATCTCGTCGGAAGGCACCCGGCTGAACATCAGTAAGAGGACCTTCCGGCAGCTCTTGCTCAGGCTCAGGAAATGTTTCTGGAACAGCTTTTCGCGCTGCAGCTCATAGGAAAGGCGTGAATAATCCTGTTTGAAATGAACGAAGCTTATGTTGTCATCAAAACCGAGCTCCCATTTTTTCTTTTTATCGAGGATCTGCATCCACAGGTTGCGGCAGACGGAATAAAAATAGGTCTTGAAGGAACAATTCAGTTCCAGACCGCCATTCTGTAATTGTTCAAAGATGACGACGATGCCGTCCTGGAAGATATCCTCCGCGTCGTGTTCCGTGCCGTTGTTGTTCCTCACCAGCCGGCTGATGACCGGGTAGAACTCACGGTAGACGAACGTCAGGACATCGTTGTCGCGGCATTGTATGCCGCTGATAATGGCTTCCTCCGAATAGTGCTTAGTGTCATCCATTCTTTCCCTTTAATCCATATAAGGTATCAAATGTGACCCTTCCGGTCCGTTTTTTTTTAAAGAAAGGCCGGATATGTGGGATACCAAATTCAATTTCAAGATGTTAGATGGCAGTGTTCAGATTCTGTGGCTGTTTTTGCGGCGCAGATGGAAGAGACAGGCCGGCAACGGAAGCAGGATGAGGAGCAACCACAGGTAATTGAGCCCGGAACGGTTGAAGTGCAGCGGATCCTTGTTTCCGATGTTGACGAAGCTGGACCAATAGTAGGGGCTGGCGCCGGTGGGATCGGTGGTGTGGAGGTATTCCAGCTTCGACAGCCGCAGGGCCTCGTCCTTGGTCTTACCCTGTTTGAGGTATTTGTAGAAGTTTTTCATGATCGTGGCTGTGGCTTCATCTTCCACTTTCCAGAGGCTGATCACCAGGCTGGGCACGCCTGAATAAAGGAATCCGCGGGAGAGGGCTATGATGCCTTCGCCTTCGGAATTACGGCCTGCGCCGGTGTTGCAGGCACTCAGCACGGCCAGGTCGGCATTGAGCTCAAGGTTGAAGAGGTCGTTGTACTGCAGGCAGCCACCGTCGATGTTGCTGGTGGAGGGTGAGAACATCAAGCGTGAGTGCAACGGATCATTATCATCCACGATGCCGTGGGTGGCGATGTGGAGTATCTTGTAGCGTGAGGCTATCTCCTTGAACTTGGTGACGGTGGCCTGATCGTTCAGGTAAACGTCGCCGCCGACGATCCTGGTGATGTCGAGCACCTCCTGCTTAGTGCCGGGCAGGTCCAAGAGTTTCTCGTCGCGCAGCCGTGAGCGCAGGCTGCGTTCCTGCTGGACCGCCGTGGCATAATTGCTCGTGTTGAAGACCACCGGCGCAAAAGCCACCAGGTTCTCCCTGGCCTTACCCTCATGCACCTTGCTCCTGGAATTGACCAGCAGGGTGGTGGAGTAACCGTAGCTGACCGCGTGGTCGTTGATCAGGTAAGGCAGGTTGCGGTAATCCACCTCATGCATCTCGACATGTTTGGTCAGCAACGACTCGAACGAGACATAACCCAGCTTGCCGTCAGGGATGATGATCAGGTCGCGTCCCTGCAAATCCTGCTCAAAAGGTTGCAGCAAGGCACGGTAGAGATCATAGGAACTGCTCAGGTAGTTGGCGAAGGTCGGATAGGCATCGTTGGTGATGGCATCCAGCGTCTGGTTGTTGGGCAGGTTCTCGAGATCGGCAAAGAGCCGGGGATCCAGAGCCTGCTTTCTGATCCTGACGGCGTCCCTGGTGATCTCAAACACAAACATCGCTTCCCTGCCGGTGAAGTATTCAAGTAATACATCCTTCTTTGTCAGGTACTGCTGCACCTCGCCGAGCGAATAGATCCTGTTGTTATATTTGTACTCGTAATATTTCGGATAGTTCACGTTGAAGTAATCGACGATTTCTTTCTGCTGATCCCTGAGGCGGAAGAGCTTTTCGTTCCACAGGGCGATCTTGGCCGAATCCCTCTGGCTGCTGACAACCTGGAGCTCCTGGTACACGAGGTTTTCATAAAGGGTGATCTCCTCCTTCACCTTTCTCTCTTTTTCGAGCAGCGAGTCGGGTATGTTAGCATAATGCTTGGCATCGCTTTCCCTGATGAAATCGTAGAGCATGCCTGCCTTGCCTTTTTCGGTCATGTTGAAGGCCATTTCGAGATAGCGCCGGTCGCCGGTCATGCCGTAAGCCTGATAAGCCACGTTGATGGCCTCATAAAAGAGGTCTTTCTGGTTCTTGGCCAGCTCGAGCTTGCTGTCGTAATCCAGTTGCCCGATGCGGATGATATCAACAAGATCGATGGCTTCTTCGTAAGTCTTAAGGCTCATCTCCATATCACGGAGATCGTGGGTAAAAGAAGAATAATATAAATTCAGTGCCTTCGCTTTAAAATGTAATGCAGAAAGTAAACCTGGTTTAGAAATAATTTTACTATTTAAATTTGGATTATCATAAATATTGTCAAAACTGTCAAATCCATCTACTATAGAGATAAGTGCTTGCTGAAAATAATTTAATGCTTCTTTAGGTTTATTAAGGGTCATATAATATTGACCTATATTAATTAAGCAATTGGAT
>CAZVNP010000083.1:0-8896 GCA_964628285.1 uncultured Lentimicrobiaceae bacterium | reverse complement strand
TCACCAACGACCTGAACATCGTCTTTGTGATGGACGGCACCTCCAGCATGAAAGCCTATTATGGTCCCGCCGTTTCAGCGGTGACCAACAGCGTGAACAATATCAGGAAAGATCCTGAATTGAGCAAGCTGAACATCAAATGGGGCGCCGTGGTGTACCGTGATTTTGCTCCCGGCGCCGTGCCGCTGGAATTCAGGGAGCTGACCGCCGACGCCAAGCAGATCACCACATACCTGAGCAACGTCACTGTCGGTATGGACGCCAATGACCCGTCACTTTGCGAAGCCATGTATAACGGCATGAACTTCGCCCTCACCAACGTCATGCAGGACTCCAAGATATCACCGGGCAGCATCAGCATCATGATCCTCATCGGTGATGCAGGCGATAACCTCAACGGTTACTCCAGCAAGCTGGAAAACAGAACCATCACGGCCGAATCATTGCGGTCATCCATCATAGACCGTATAGCCAAGCTCAACTGCCACATCCTGGCCTACCAGACCTTCAGCAGGGATCCTTCCAAAAGCCCTTATCCCTGTGCCGACGGACGTAAGTCAACGGGTGATACGACATACAGTGATTTTGTCAACCAACTGAAGAGCATCATCCTTGAAGGTACCAATGATGCCTTTCACCGCACCTTTCCCAACAGCGACCAGCGCATCAGCCTGGTGCATAATGCCGCCGATAAGATGTACTATGTCGATTACTACCTGAAAAGCCGTGTAAGGTATATGAGCCAGTGCGAACAGATGGCTCCGGCGGAGCTCACACACCAGATCGAGGATATCGTGCAGGGCGCCTCCACCGCCGCCGATAATTTCAGCAAGATCATCCGTGAGATCATCTGGGGTCATATATCCCTCGACTCCCTTAAAGTACTCTACCCTGATATCTTTGCCAGCCGTGATCAGAATGCTGCCATCAACAAAATAGACAAGGTGAACATCCTGAAGCAGATCATCGACATGTTCAAATCGAAGTACAACCGGGCACCTACCGACAAGGAACTGGAAGATATTGTCAGCGGCAAGATACAACCTTACCTTGAAGGGTACACTCCCCTGCTCAACTGGTGGCTCTTCGATGTGCTGGTCAGCGACCAGGAGCTGCAGAAACTCATCGCCGACTTCGGGAAACTGATGGTCGGCGGCGTCTCACAGTTCGAGATGCGAACCAACATGCACAAAGCCCTCTCAGGCCTCTGCGGCACATACATCGGTGAAAGCAATATCAACTGTAACGATGTGACCATTCTCGAGCTGTTCAAGAAAATGGTCGACTGCCCCACCCTGCAGTTTGCCGATAAATACAAGGCCATCGGCGAACTGACTATCGGGGATATACTGGATCAGAACCTCTGTAATTACACCATGCTCAACCTCCTGAAAATAGAGGTGAACAGGAAAAGTGAAGGACTCAAACAAATTGAGAAATCAGGCTTCCAGAAATACGGTACCGACGTCTTCGAGAATATTCATTACTTTTGGATCCCTGTCAATAAATTCCCGTTTTGTGAATAATAGCCTTTCAGAAGAATGATAAGTGAGATGGAAATGAATCATAGTCATATCAACCCGCTGATTTTCAAGATCGATCATCTGAGGTGCTCGTATACGACCAAAAGTCCCGCAACGGAGGAACTCCACACGAAACATCCGCCGGTGCAGGATCCTGTCCTGAAAATCGATACGCTGGAGATACCCCGTGGTAAGCTCACCGCGATAGTTGGTGTATCAGGCAGCGGTAAAAGCACCTTCCTCGAGACGATCGGCCTGATGAACAACACTATCATACGTGATCAGCCCAGCCTGATGTTTTACCCCCTGACGGGTGATAAAAGGGGCAACCTCGAGTACGACCTGAGCAATCCCAAACTGTGGCGTCTGAAAGGTAACAGGGATATCGAAGTCATAAGGAAGAAATACTACAGTTTTATCTTTCAGAACACCAACCTGATGCCCAATTTCACCGTCTTTGAGAATGTGCTGATCTCCGACCTCATCATGGACACGCCCTATGCACAGGCTTACGTCACGGCGCTTATTTTTCTCGATAAGTTAAAGCTCAGCTATCTCCCCGTCAGACATTCACCGGTGAACATCTCAGGCGGTGAGAAACAACGTGTGGCTTTTGCCAGAGCCATTGTACCTGACTTTGAAGTGCTTTTCGGAGATGAGCCCACCGGTAACCTCGACGCCACCACCGCCAACGAGGTGATGGCCATACTTAAAAACTACATCAGCAGCAATCAGAAATCGGCTATCATCGTAACACATGACCTTAAACTGGCCACCAAATTTGCCGATCTGATCATGGTTCTTACCAAAAAAAAGGATGTCTCAAAAGTGGATAATAAAACACTCATTGAATTCGGCGAGATCAAACAGGAAAATGTTTTCAAAAGAGATACATCGGAAGAGCAGACAGAATACAGCTTCAAGGAAGAACTCGCCAGACTGCTGAAAGAAAGCGGTATTATTAAAAAAGATATCGAATCGATATTACATAAAAATGGTGAGCTGACCATAGGAAAAGTGCTCGAAATACTGAATAACGAAAAATTTGACAAACAATTGACACAATTCATAAATAACAATCACAGCATCGAGAAACGGGAAGATCTCTGGCTGAAATATTACCCTGAAACCATGGCCCCGGGAGAACCGGAGAAAAGAACATCGGATGAGCTCAGGACTGCCATTTTCAGTATGTTTAAATCAAACCAACCATAATTCACCATCAAAGGAGAGACCCATGAAGCGGAAGGGTTTTTTAGGACGTATTGTCAATGGCATCAACCGGGGCATATCCTGCACTATCATAGGCATCTGCATGTTCGTCCATTCGATTTTCAACATTAAAAAAGAGGAGGGAAAAGTCAGGAGCAGGGATTTCAGAAAACTTTTCTATGAGAAGGAATCGGAAGAGTTGTTAAATGCACGGTATAATTTCAAGAATTTCTGGATACTGGTTGGCATCATGGTCATTACTTTCCTGGCCATCGGTTTCTCCAACGGCAGTCTGATTTACCTGGGCGAAAAAATGAACGATCCCTATGTGAATTTCGTGAACATTGTGGTGCCGGCCGAAAGGGAGAAAGAAGCCATTACCATCATCGACAGCATCAATTACAACGACGCACTGAAGAGTAAATATTCCATTGTCACCTGCACGGGTTTTGCCTTTTATTATCTCGACTTCGTGGATTACAAGACTAAACAGCGGCGTATCTTTGCCGGCCGCACCATCGATCTGACCAATCCGCTGCTGCCTCAGATCATGGACAGCCGCACCAACCGCATAGTTGGTAAAAAATCCTTCGACAACGAGGAGGATCCCGGACTCATCGTTACCAGCTCGCTCCTCGAGAGCCTGCACTATCCACTGGATGCCAGGTTTATATATGTCAGCATTCCCGATGAGAAATCACACTATGCCTATGTGCCTATACCCATCACTGCCGTGGTGAGGAATCTGCCCAAAGATACCGAGGCGCCCATCGATTTCTTCTCCACCTATTACATGTACCGCAACATAGGCTATTCCATCGAGAAAGTCTCCCCTTTCTCACCCGACAACACGCACAGCCTGATCATCTATTACGCCGGCAGCGATTCGACAAAAGCGGTACAACTGCTCGACAGCGTCGTCCTCACCATTTACCACCATCCCGATGTCCTGCACGGACTGACGATACCTTACTTCGAAACCATCGTCGACTTCCTTTACCCGATCAAATACGCTTACACCTATAAACCGGGTTACACCATCAAGCTCGACTTCAGTGAGACCACCAGCTATGATTCCATCGTTCAGGTTTATGACGATCTTATCTCACGGCCGGCACTCAGGGAATTCAAGGATGACCTGACGGAGCTTTTCTACCAGCCCATGACCTCTTACGACAAGATCATGGCGGTGCAACAACCCTGGGACCGTATCTCGGTGCATTTCAGCAAACTAGATGAGATCGAGCAATTTATCGATAACATTGTCGTGGGGCGTTATGGCTTCCCCCGTCCCGACATGGCCCAGATCATTGCGAAGAAAAATTTCAACTACATCACCAAACTGACACGGGGCATCTCGCTGATCCTGCTATTCTTCAGCGTCTTCAGCATCATCTCCTACCTGTCGCACGTCCTGGAGAGCCACCTCGACAAGATCAAACCGACCATCGGCACCTTCATGGCCTTCGGCACCCCTGATCTGGGGCGCATCTTCCTCGTGCTGATGTTCATCTTCATCGCCTTCCCGCTGGTCGTCTCCATCATCCTCGCCGGGTTGCTCGGCAACGTCGGCGTGGTGTACCTCGTGATGAAAGCCTTCATACCCACATTGGAATACCGCTCATACTTTTATTTCGACCTCTTCACCTTCGGCGACTCATGGGTGATGACCACCATCGCCATCCTGCTTATCCTCGTCCTCTCGTACCTGCGCTTCCGCCGCACCATCACACGGATATTCAGGGAGACACCGGGGAATCTGATATTTGGGAGGGTGTAGAGTCATTGCTCCATTGCTCCATTGCTCTATGGCTATATTGCTATATCGCTGTTTCCACTCCGTTACATCTTTTCTTCGTTACATCGTCACATCGTCACATCGTTACATCCAACGGGCTCATCCCCACTTTTAAACCGCCGCCTAGATGAAAAACCGCGAAATCAATTCTCAAGGATAGGTGCCAAATAAAGGATGTCATAAAATACGGTTTCGTCAAGGAACTGTGGCTTATATTCATGGCTGACAGCTTCCGGACGCATCAGAAAGATCTCTTCTATGAATTTTCGTAATTCCAGAGGATCCACCTCCATTGAATCGGCAATCTCTCTCATCAATGGTGATATTTTAGGTAAGCGTTTCTTCCGGGCCATATCAGTATTTATTGATTTTCACATTTTCAAATTTTCCTCCCTGCCGGGTGCTCTTCCCGGTCAGGGTGCGCTCACCTTCAGCGTATGAGGTCAATGAGGAACTCCATGCTGAAGTCGACCTTCATCTCCACCCACAGAGGCAGGTGATCGGACATCTGCCAGGTACGCCAGACATCCGAAAAATAGGCTTCGATTTCCTTTTCGGTCGTCTCCCCATTTTTGTTTTTCCCTACTTTACCGGGATCGAGGTAAATGGTATAGGGATAATAATCCCCTTCGCGAAAAACATACTCGTAATAGTCGAACACCCCGGCGCTGTTGTCATTGCCGGCATATTCCAGTTCTCTTTTCCGTTCCGCGATAGCCATCTGATCATGGTGTGTGACGGTGAACTTATTCGATCCGCTCAACCGTTGCCTGATTTGTTCCGGGACCGTGAAGCCGTTATCCATCAAAGCTTTTATAGTCTGAAAATATGGATTCTGCTCGGTGAAATCCCCGACAAGAACGCCATTTTCATTGTTCCGTTCCATTCTCTCCCTGATGAATCTGACCATTACATTGACTTTGCCGGGTATTTTACTTAAATCATCTATGCCGTCAGTGGTACGGTCAAGGTGAACCGGACAGATATTGAACCTGATCTCTCCTGTCCTGAAAGTGGCGGTAAAAGGAGGCTGGACGAATCTGATGCCGTCGTTGCCGAGGATATTGTCAGGCAGGGTCATAGCCCCTGTCATTCGTTCGAAAACCACACGATTGCAATCATACACAAAAGCCATCCGTTCCCCGTGACGGATACCTCTTCCGGCTTCGGTGGCGATATAGTCCCAATTACTGCCCATGGTGAACAGCAGGCGCTCCAAAGGCGAGAGGTCTTCATCCACTTCCTGCAACACAATCAGATCGAACGCCGAAAGGATCTCACCAATATACAGAAACGATTCCGGTAACCGATGGCCATGACCGGCACGGTTTGAATCGAACTCATGTAAATTCCACGTGGCTAAGAGCAAATTGCCGTTATTCGTCTTCGGCGGAACAGCCTTCTCCAGTCCTTCCTTTAAATTCAACAGGTTGACCACGATCCTTCTGGAGACCTTGCGGCCAAACCCCGATTTCAGGATATCGTATTTCATGGTTTATACGTTAAATGCAAAGCCATATCACAATGCCATCATCTTTGCCGGATAATGACACTGTATACTATCCGCATTAGTGACCGTATCTTCACCTTAATTCATCCCTTAATACACGGGCAGGCAAAATGTCCGGGGTAAAATGAAAAAAATTTTCAGATAATTTCTTATGTTTATTACAACATATTAATTATCAGAATCTAATACCATATAATCTTTTAAGGTTATGCACCTGCCCGCTATACAAAATCGGTATAGTAATAACAGGCAGATGCAACCTTATGCGTGAGTGCCAACCTTCTTTCTATCTGACTTTCACATTCAATAGGGTCAGGAAGGTTAATGGTCTCCATTATCCCCACCACCTGAACCCACAGGAGGTGGTTGTGGCGGGGTTGGCTCATCCCCGCCCTTGATCTTATTCATCTCATAATGTGTCAGTTGATAAAAACGATCGTCATAGGGAAATGATTTTTGTGTTAACATGGCAATGGTTTTAAAAGTGTTTGCCTACTCTGTTAAAGCTTTTCGGCATCCGCTTCAATGGCGTCATTTCACTGGTTAATACACGGGATCGGAAAATGTCGGGGGGGGTAAGGCTGGTTTTTTTGAAAATTTTTATCAACACTGTATTTTTAGTGAGAGATTCCTGATAATTGAAGTATTTTTAATTCCTGTTTCTTCAGAAAGCCGACACCTTAATGTTGACCGGTATGACATTTAAAAATTTATCCTTCACGCTCTTCCTTCTTGTCATGATCGCCTTCCACATTAGTGAAACAAATAAAACATTTTGTCAGGTCAAATCGGATTCGCATACAGTGATCAAGATCGATCCCAATACAATAGCTGAAAATCTATTCGACCTGGCCGTCTATGACAGTGCATTAATCTGGTTTTCAAAGGGAGCCGAATGGTATAATATAAAACATGATTGGTCTTCATATTGCAAAAGCCTCGCCGGTATCAGCAAATCGGAAAGGAAACTGGATAGAACAGACATGGCAAGGCTAAACCTTTTCAGAGCCGATAGCCTGTACCACGTTTATCATTTGACCGACATAGAAGTATGCGCCTCAATTGAATACATCAGGTCATTGATACTGATGGATGATGCAAAATATCAGGAATCGATCAACACTGTCAATCAATTCATAGAAAACTGGAAAAAGGATAAAAAGTATCAAATGAAAAGGGATACGGTTCTGGCATTGTTCTATAACTTACTCGGGCTTAATTATCGTGCGACAGGCGATCTGGACAAAACCCTGGAGTATCATCAAAAAGCCATCAGGTACCAGGAAAACGGTACCATTCCCAGTGACAGGCGATTGGCGACATATTATAACAATGTTGCCTACGCATACCAATTGAAAGGATTGTACCGGGAAGCGATAGACTACTCGATGAAAGCATTACAAATTTATGAATCTGACACCCGGATTCACAAGACCAATATGGCCGACATCTGTCATACTATTGGTGGGACATATTATAAACTGGGTATGTTCGATTCGGCATTGACTTTTTACAATAAAGCCGTTCTCATCATCAGATCAGCTTTAGGACCTGATCATTTCAGGCTTTCCAATATCTATATCGATATCGGGGATACCTATGTTTCAACAAGAGAGTTTCCCAAAGCTGCTCAATATTATAATGAAGCCACCCGGATACTGAAACTTGAGAACCCCATTGATGAAGACAAACTCTCAAAAATTAAGGCCATTACCGGATTCGCTTATTATACAAATCATCAGTACGAAGAAGCTAAAGACGCTTATAGGGAATGTATCGCCCTTAATAAAAAAGTAAACCCAACTTTTCTTCCATATACTTATGATGGTATTGCCAATTGTTATACCATGTTAAATGAGGTGGATCTCGCATCAAAATTTTATAAGCTGGCCATTAATACACGTATCAAATATTTCGGTCCCAACCAGCCAAACCTTATATATAATTATCTTTCTTACGGCCTTCTGCTGGTACGTAACGATGACAGTACCAAAGGAATGGCGTACCTCCATAAAGCCTTTGACCTCAGTGTCAGAACATTCGGATTAAGAAACAAGTCGACAGTAGAGGTCTTGAACTATATTGGGGAGTATTATTTATTAAAAGGCTCATTCCGTGAGGCATTGTATTATATACAACAAGCCTTGATTGGAGAATCGGAAACATTTAATCGGTCTGATATTTTTTCTAATCCTCCTGTTAATGAATGTCTTTCGGATGTTCAGTTGCTGCTGACTTTAAAATTCAAAGCCAGGGCATTATATGGGTTATACCTAATCGAACCTGACAGTCTGCCGTTACTGGAGGCCGGCCTGACGGTCTCACAACGCGCCGTTGACCTGATACAACTTATACGCGTCTCTTATCCTGATCCTGAAAGCAAGGTGGCCCTCACTGAAAATTACAGGCCTGTTCTTCTTAACGGTCTGATGATTTCCCTGGAGCTATACCGCCATCATGGAGATAGCACAGCCCTGAACCGGGCCTTTTCTTTCGCCGAGCTCCTCAGGGCCGCTATTTTAAATGAGACCATGCAGGAAGCCGAAGCCAGAATAACGGGTCATATCCCGGCCGCGCTCATCCAGAAAGAAAAAGATAACAACAAGATGATCTATGAGTTACAACAGCGCATTGCCAAGGAATCACAACAATCCCCATCTGATACGGTCCGGATAAGCAATTGGAACGGCCAACTCTTCGAATTGAAACAGGACATGTCGGAGCTTATCAGGCAACTGGAAGAAGACTATCCTTCCTATTACGACCTGAAATATGGTCACCGTGTCATAACGGTTGTCGACCTGCTTAAGAGTATTGGAAAAAATGAAGCAGTTATCGAATATGTCCTCGCCG
>CAZVNP010000082.1:0-8946 GCA_964628285.1 uncultured Lentimicrobiaceae bacterium | reverse complement strand
ATTCAGAATTTTCCGAATCCTTTCAGGGAAAGCACCGATATTATTTTCCGGATTCCAGAAGCTGCCCGGGTTTCGGTAAAAGTCTACAATGTTCTGGGAGCTCTTGTGGCAATACCTTTTGATCAATATGCAGAGAAAGGAGAGCATAAATTTACTTTCACGCCAAAGAATTTCTCCGAAGGAATATATTATTATACCCTTGAAGTGAATGATCAAAAGAAAGATTTTAAGAAAATGGTATTCACAAAGTGAGGGTCATGATATTATTTTGAAGGCCATTTCGCTCATTGCGGTTATAGAGAGGCTATCATAATTGATATGCTTCTTTTAACCGCAGAGTGCGCAAAGGAAGCGCAAAGGTCGCAGAGGATAGAACATTAAGCTTTTAATCCTCCGTGAACCTCCGTTCCCCCGATAATTATCGGGGTAGTAATCCTCCGTGGTTATACAAAGCCTCTCTCTTCCCAATCTTCAACACTCATCGATAAACATACAATGATCAGCCCCTATCCCTTAGGCCCTTCCCCCTGTGTTGGGGGAAGGGTCGGGGTAGGGGGCTATGCAGCTCGCGGTTAAATAAATATTCCCTATTTTTGCTCTCAAATCCATCTCAACCTTGAAGAAGCTCCATAACGACGAACTGAACCGCCTCACCGTCAAGGCGTTCCGTGCGGCGCCCAAGATGCCGCTGATCATCGTCCTCGACAACATACGCAGCGGCCACAACGTGGGCTCGATCTTCAGGAGCGCCGACGCCTTCAGGGCGGCGGCCATCCATCTGTGCGGCATCACCGCCAGGCCGCCACACCGGGAGATCAACAAGACGGCCCTCGGCGCTACGGAGTCGGTCGAATGGCATTATTTTACCGATATCCGGATGTCACTCGATCTCCTGCGGTCCATGAACTTTGACATCTATGCCGTGGAGCAGACCGACGCCGGCATGGCGCTGGAAAACTTCCATCCCGCTTTCGACCGGCCCTTAGCCGTTGTCTTCGGCAACGAGGTCAGCGGCGTGCAGGAGGATGTGCTGGCGCTCACCGACGGATGCATCGAGATACCGCAATACGGTACCAAACATTCGCTCAACATCGCCGTCAGCGCCGGTATCGTCATCCATGACCTCTTTATGAAATACATGCAAACGACAAAAAACATCTTCTAACAGATCAGACCATGGTTTCGAAAACAGCTTTCCATCTCTTTCAGGCCTTCGCCTTTATCATCCTGACAGCCATATCTGTTTATGGGCAGGAAAACATTCACAGCACCTCCCGTCCCGTCACAGTTGACGTCAAAGCCGCCGACAGCCTCCCTCCTGTCGCCAAGATGATCCTCCACAATGAGAAGATCCTTTTCGCCAACACCGAATTCAAAAGGGAAAATGTCTTTCACCAGCAGCTCATCCTGTTCTTCGACGATAACAGCGCCGCTCTCAACCTTGATCTGCCCCTCAACAAGAGTCCCCTGACATTGCAGAAGATGGAGCAGCTCACCGACTTCCTCAAAAAAGGCTGGCCGGTAAAGAACGTGATGATCACCGGCTATGCCTCGCCCGATGGTCCGGTGCTTCTCAATGAATGGCTGTCGAAGGAGCGCGCCGCAGCCGGTGAAAAGTACATCAGGAAGTTGATCGGCAAAGTGGAATTGCATGATAAATCGATTATGGCGAAAAAAAGTCCGTACGAAAACATACCGTATGACGTGCACGGCAACGGAGAGGACTGGGACGGCTTTGTCAAATCGCTGGAAGCATATGATATCAAAGAAAAAGACACCGTTGAGGCTATCATCCGGACACAACGGGATGCAAACAAAAGTGAACAGGAGATCATGAAACTGACAGAGGTGTACACTGAGGTGAAGGACAAGATCCTTCCGGCGTTACGCCGTGTGGATATCAC
This sequence comes from uncultured Lentimicrobiaceae bacterium, assembly GCA_964628285.1. GTDB lineage: Bacteria > Bacteroidota > Bacteroidia > Bacteroidales > JAGONC01 > JAPLDP01. The sequence continues at coordinate 7,042 of CAZVNP010000082.1, read as the reverse complement.
CATGTATTGCAGGGAGCCTGTGAAGAGCGACGGCGAGATCCTCGCACTTTCGGCCTCGCATCCGGAAGAGCTCACCTACCGTGAGCTGATGTACGCCGCCACCCTGACCACTGACACGGCTGCCAGGCTGAAGATATATGAGTTTGCGACCTTTCATTTCCCCAACGAGTGGGAGGCGTTTAATAATGCCGCCTGTTGTTATCTTGAAGAAGGCAGGACAGCGGAAGCCGTCGTCTACCTCAACAATGCGCTGAACCTCTTCCCCGGCAACGGCACCACACTCAATAACTTCGCCGCTGCGGCACTGAAAAAACATGATACGGCGAAGGCCGGTACCTATTTGTCACTGGCCGAAAAAGAACGCGTTGACGAACATTATAACCGGGGCATCCTGGCGCTGGAAAAAGGAGAGTACCGTGAAGCCATAGCATCATTCCGTGACATGACCTGTGATTACAATGCGGCGCTGGCATCGTTCATGAACGGGGATGTGTCGCATGCCATTGCGTTGGTGAGCTGCGCTCCCGCCGGTCCCGTGACATACTACCTGAGGGCCGTCCTCGCCGCCGGCCGCGGCGACGCCCCCACACTCTTTGAGAACCTGACCAAAGCCTGTACGCTGCAACCTGACCTGAAAGAAACGGCACGCCGCGACATATCGTTCAAAGCCTTCGCCCGCATGCCGGAGTTCATTAAAATAACGGGGTCAGGGCCCGGGGGGTACTGAAAGGGATATGCCGGCACTGCCGAGGCTGTCGTTATTGGGATAGACGGAGAAATACCTCATGTACGCCAATCCGTTGTCAACGTACTTAGGATCATAGGTCTGTGGAGGGCCGATGAGGGGATAGGGACTGCCGGTGTTATGCATATGAAAGGCATCCCTGTATCTTCCTTGCCGGACATAGTCGCCATAGGTCATGTCGATCCATTTCATGCCCCAGTACAACGCGTTGTCGCCGCGCAGATCCTTGAGCTGTATGTCCAGCAGGATGCATTTGTAGCCCATGATCTGGAACGGGCCCCACGAACGGGCCATGTTTCTCAATGCTTCGTCGGTGGCATCCCGGAGATGGTCATAAGTGATGTTCTCGAATTTATAGAGCTTCTTTTCCTTCACCTTCAGCAATGAGTGGTACACATGGCGTTCGTACCTCGGCTTGATGTCCTTTTTACCGGAGCATTCGAGGATGATGAGTGCTTTGAGGTATTCGGGCGACAGCTTGAACCGGGGCGCGAGGCGGTCGACATCGCTGCCGTAGTTCTCAGAGGTTCTTTGCACCAACTGCGGCACCGACGACCCGCCGGCAGCCGGACGGCTCGTTATATAGGTATAAGCGCGCCGGATAAAAGATGACGATGACACATACCATTCGGGTTTCCATATCCAGATGGACACCAGCGCCAGAACAAGGATGATGATGAACGCCCTGACCCTGGCCCGGCTTTTTTTCTTACGGGCACTTCGCCGAGGCGAACGCCGTGACGATGAGGTCGTCTTTTTTCGTGCTGTGGATGCCGGTTTGCGCCGTCGTTGGATCATGATTTTCTGTCAGCCGAAAAATAAAAAATTAGAACGCGTATCTCGATAGCTATCGGTGCCGGACTCACTCTGCGGCGCCCTCTGCGCTTCCTCTGTGTTCCTCCGTGGTTAAATAAAAATTTCACTTCTGACACAACTTTTATTTTATGATAATATATTTAAAATTATGTAATAATTTAATTATTTAATTTTGCTGAAATATCTTCCTCTTATTGCAATATTATTCAAAAGACAACAACTTTCGACATTAAAAAAAGAAACATTTCAACCGGTACCTGTCAGCAGTTTAGGACAAAAGTTTTTTACGCAATTAACCTGTTGCTTCTCTTTCAAAAAAAATTTGTCATATCCTTTAAATTATATTATATTTACCTCCTCATCACCCAAACCTGATGTTCATGAAAAAGAAATTTGTACATATTCTTTTTCATCCTCTTATATTGAGCCTGCCGCTTGGCTTATTGATCATACTTTTTGTCATGCCTGATATTGGTATGTATCGGGTAAAACTCATTGAAAAATCCGCTCTTTCATCTCGGGTGAAAAGGCATTATTTCGATTTCAATCATGATAACAACACAGAAATAGTTGATTTTTTTGATAACGGAACAAAAGAAGCATCAGTCATATTTTGGAAGAATAACAGACTTTATGATCAATGGTATTTTCCCGGAATATTTGAACACACTGATTTTTTCTTTTTCGGAGATTATGATAATAATGGATTTGAGGAAGTATATTGTATTACAGCACTTGAGGACTCAGTTTTTATAAATTGGGGCGAGCCTTTTCCTGACCGTGATAACTTCCATAAAGGCATTTTTCTAAGCCGGTATGGTAAATATGATACCGTTACTGATATCGGAGTTTCACCCTGTGGTTTATATGACATCACTGGAGATGGTTATAAAGAAGCCATATTTTCATTATATGCCGGAATGACCAAAAGACCCAGACAGGTTTATGCGTATGATATTCACAATGACACTATGTATCGATCACCGGAAATGGGCGTTATGATGCAATATCCAACAGCATTTGATTTGAATGACGACGGTATTTATGAGATAACCGGTAACACCTATGCTTATGAAAATAACAAAAATTATCTTTTTAGCGATACTTCAACCTGGTTAATGGTGTTTACCAGGGATATGCATTTTCTGTTTGATCCTGTGCCAATTGGCCATTATCCTGCTGTTTTGCAGGTGAAACCGTATAAGTCCGGCGACAATATCTACCTGGCTGCCTTTTATTCTGCCCCTGATACATTAAAGTTATTTAATATAAATGGTCAATTAATCAGGCAGATATATTACAATGATACCGAACACCCATCCGATCTTTATTTACTTACTGAAGATCCGGTTTATAGGGACCAGCTGATACTGATTGATAAACATGGATATATTAATTTTTTTGATAGCGATCTGAACATTTTAAAATCTTTCAGGTTGAAATATGATATTTTTAATTATCCGTTACAGCTCGATATTGATCAGGACGGTCATGATGAGTTTATAATGGGGACTGATGATGGAAACAGAATGATGATCACGAGATCTGATTTTTCGCATCCTGTCATTTTTAATGCGCGGCCTTTGGATGCGGCATGGTCTGATTATTCAATCAAATATGAAAAAAATAAAGAACCTCAGTTATATATTCGGTTGGATAATCAGTCTTATCTGTATCAATACGGGAAGAATCCACTCTATTATTGGCAATTCCTGTTTTATATACTGATTTATGGATTTATTACGTTCTGCATTTACATTATCTATCAAACTCAGAAGTACCGCCTGAACAGGAAATTGCAAATGGAACGTGAAATTGCAGAGCTCCAGCTCAAGTCGGTTCAAAACCAGATCGACCCTCATTTCACACTGAACCTGATCAATTCAATCGGATACTTATTTAATAAGAATGATGCCGCCAAGGCAAATGAAGTCTTTGGTAAATACACACGGTTGTTACGGAATACTCTTTTAAACTCCGATAACATTGCTATTCCGTTATCGGAAGAAATCGATTATGTGACAAATTACCTGGAGCTGGAAAAATTCAGGTATGACGATAAGTTTGATTATAAAATAAAGATTGGTGATACCGTTGATACGGGCATCACGATCCCGAAGATGCTGATTCATACATTCGTTGAAAATGCAGTAAAACATGGTATTAAACATCGTGAGAACAATGGATTAATAGAGATAACCATCAATCGATTGAAGAAGAAATATTATATTGAAGTGCGTGATAATGGTGTCGGCAGGGTAAAAGCCAGGGAATATGCTGCATTTTCAACCGGAAAAGGGTTAGGTATTCTGGATCAGATATTACAAACCTATGACAAACTGTACAAAATACACATTACTTATCAAGTGACCGATTTATTCGATAGCACCGACCAGCCGGCAGGTACAAAAGTAGATATCATGATACCGGTTGAAAGATAAACAGTGTTGACAGTTACCTGAAGGCAAATAAAAATAACTGGAAAATGAAAAATATCAACTGTTTCGTTCTGGATGATGAGCGCATGGCCTGTGAACGACTTGCGGTTATGCTTACCAAATTCGATGACGTGAAAGTCATTGGTATGGAAAATATTCCGGAGCAAGCTATTGAAAACATCCTTAAGAAAAAACCCGACATGGTATTCATTGATGTAGAAATGCCCAGGATGAGCGGATTTGATGTTGTAAAATCGATCAGGGAGAAAAATTTTAATCCGACTTTTATTTTTGTCACTGCTTATAACCAATATGCTATAAAAGCGATAAAAAACGAAGCATTTGATTATTTATTAAAACCGGTTGATATTGATGAGTTAAAAAATACCCTTGACCGTTTCCGGGAATCTCACAGGTTAAAATATGGTGAAGTAATAAGTTATTCAATGACAACTGAGGATATTCATTTGAGTGACAGGGAAAAAGAAATACTCCGACTCATTGTTCAATGCAAAACCAGCAAACAAATAGCCGGTGAATTATTTATTAGTAAAAATACTGTCGATACACACCGCCGGAACCTTCTTGAAAAAACCGGATTAAAGAACACGCAGGAATTGATTCTATGGGCTATAGAAAATGGCTTTTCATAAGTGTCCTCAAAATAAAAGCAGTTTTAACCAAAATATAGCTTAGCCAAACCTAAATCATTAATAATCACATAGATGAGCTGGTTTTTTACCATTCCAAATTTATTATTAACTTTATTCATTTAATCATGTAATAATCTTACATGAATGAAAAAAAGGATTGCACATATTCTTTTTAAGCCGTTAATTCTTAGCCTGCCTTTTGCGATTGCTATAATATTACTTTTACCCCCTGTATTTGGAAGATACAGGGCCAAACTTATTAAAAAAGAAATTGTAGCATCAACAACAAAGAAGATATTTCATGATTTTGATCATGATGGTGAAAGTGAAGAGTTATGGTTGATGACCGAACAATCGGAAGGTAATATTTTTTCCACCGTTTTAATACATGTAAGCGGTTTGCTAATTGATCAACCGAGTTTACCAGGTGATTTCAGGCCATCCAGGCCATATCTTTTTGGGGATTATGACAACAACGGAATTGACGAGTTTTATGTAACCACGCATTGTAATGATTCCATATTTTTAAACATGGTGGAGCCAGTTGCCGAAAACGGAGTCTTGAAACATATCAAACATAAGGTGAAATATATCTGCAATTATCCCCTTGACAAACGAGGCAACATTGATTACATGATGGATGCTGGAGGAGTGGAGGACTTAAATTGTGATGGAAAAAAAGAAATTGTATTTACACTGAGAACAAGCTGGTCAGGGCAGCCTCCACGAAATACATTTGCCTTTGATATAAAAAATGATACTGTATTATCTTCTCCGTATTCAGGTACGGCCATTTATCATCCGATTATTTATGATATCGATGGAGACAGGTTTCCTGAAATAGTTGGGAACACCCATGCTTTTAAGAATTGTGAGAACTTTCCATATTCTGATACATGCACTTGGTTGATGGTTCTGGATCATAAATTACATTTTCTGTTTGATCCGATTAGAATAGGAACACTGCATGCGTCGCTTCAGGTAACTCCATTTAGAGTGGACACTTTGACGTTTCTTGCTGCATTAAATATTGAAAGAAGTCCTGGTACACCTCCTTCTTCAATAATGCTTTTTAATAAATATGGTAAGAAAATCGTAAGTCAACCAATTTCTCAAGAATTGGATATCGAAAGTTCCTATCTGATCACATGTGATGCACTAAATCGGAATCTCTTATATATTCTAATTGGAAATGGCATTATAGAGCAATTCGACAGAAATCTTAATCTCTTTCGTAAGCTTAGAATGAAGGTTTGGGATTTCGGCCTTTCATTGGTAGCTCCTTATGAGGAGGATCTTGATTTAGATGGGAACAAAGAATTTTTAATTCCAACAAAGGATCATCAAAAAATAATCCTGGCACGTAATGATTTTACTTACCCAACAATTATTGATGTCCCTATACTTGATACCAAGTGGTTTGATTTTTCAATAAAAGAGAATAAGGACAAGCGTCCCGAACTTTATATTCAGTGCGATCAGAGTTCCTATCTTTTCAGGTACGCTAAGAATCCACTTTACTACCTAAGATTTCTAATATATGCAGGTATTTATGCCGGTTTTTTGCTCTTTATCTGGTTGATCCAGAAAACGCAGCAATACCGCCTTAAACAAAAATATGCTATTGAAAATGAAATTGCTGGTTTACAAATGAAATCTATTCAAAATCAAATTGATCCGCATTTTACATTCAATATTCTTAATTCTCTTGGGGCTCTTTTTTATAAGAATGATCCGGAAAAAGCGAACTATCTGTTTTCAAAATATGGTAAATTGCTGAGAAATACAATTTTAAATTCCGATAACATCGCTATCCCTTTGTTTGAAGAAATTGATTATATCACCAACTACATGGAGTTAGAAAAATATCGAACAGACGACAAGTTTGATTACAAAATAGAAATTGATAAAGATGTGGACATGGGCATGAAAATCCCCAAAATGATAATGCATACATTTATTGAGAATGCGATTAAACATGGTCTAAAACCATTGCAAAAAAAAGGCCGGATTGATATCACTATAAAAGCAGAAAACAGGCAAATGACTATAAGCATATCAGATAATGGTATAGGACGTGAAAAAGCACAGCAAAGCTCCCAAGAATCAACAGGCAGAGGACTGAACATATTAAATCAGATACTTGATCTGTATTTTAAATTATATAAGATAAAAATCAGATTCGATATAACAGACCTTTATGATAGCTCTGATCAACCAATTGGAACAAGCGTCGACATTCTGATACCCATCAATACTTAAATTTGAGTTTGATAGTACGATGTAAGACAAGTAAACAAATTACCGATAAATTAATTATCGGTAAACATACGATCGACACACATTGCCGAAACCTGCTGAAAAAAACAGGTCTGAAGAACACCCAGGAA
>CAZVNP010000081.1:0-8957 GCA_964628285.1 uncultured Lentimicrobiaceae bacterium | reverse complement strand
AACTGCGCGGGATAGGAAGCGTTTGCAAGTATCCCCCCCACCTTTGCAGCGCACAGGAACACGTATTCCGGCTTTTCCTTTTCAAAAAACCTTCTTGCTTCATTCTGCTCCTTCAGGTCAACCTGCTCCCGTGTTCTTGCTATTATATTTGAATAATTCTGCCGTTGCAGTTTTTGCAGTACCGCATTGCCCACGAGTCCTTTGTGTCCCGCAACGTAAATCCTGGATTTTTTTTCCATCAAATTGTAATCTTACTCCAGCATAAAGCTATTCTTTAATGTCAAAACTCACTCTCACGTGGCTTTGCGCGCCGGGGTGGTAAATTTCATCCGGCTCAATGTTGTAAACAAGATTTGTAATCTGTGATGAATCGGCAAGATCCCCGTAATGAAGAAATAATTTTGCTCTAGCTTTATGCGGGGCAACATAAATATGGTCTATCCTCTGGGTATTGAAAGAACTTGCCCTGCGTATTATACCGTGTACCTCATACCCCTTGAACAGCAAAAACTCAGCCAGATAGGACCCGTCCTGCCCGGTTATTCCTGTTATAACCGCCTTTTTCATGATAGAACCATTTTACCACCAATTATTTTGGTATACCATAATAACCCAGTATTTGCCTCAGTTCCGGATTTAAAGAGTTGAAGATTTTCTCTACCCATTATTTGATAAAATCCTCATTGGAAAATACTTCACAAAGAGGTACGGGGGGAAGTTTGCCATATATTCTTTTAACGATATACTTATCAATGAAATTCCGGTCCTCCGCTACAAGGCAGGTATCAACATATTCCCCGAAATATTTTATTCTCAACCCTCTTTCTATAATCGCCTTCAAAGGTTCTTCAAAAAAATTACCCAGTGAAACGTGGATATAGGGGCACGGCATTACATCACCGTACTTCGTAATAGAAACCATTCTTTTCACCGCTATGCATCCTATTGATACTCACATAAATATTGTCCTACTCCATGTCCTCCATAGATTACAGGACATTACTTATGCGTTTGTCAATAATGGAAGCAAATGATGATACCGGATGTTCATATCGATAAGGTAAGAATTTGGTGTAAATTCATTTTGGGTGTTCCTGTTTTTCTCTGCCCAGTTTTCATTGAGGTACTGGGTAATCCCGCAGATAATCCGGTTGCAACTTCTTTCATTAGTGAAAACCCCGCCTATAGGCTTGGTGCGGCGGCGCACCTCCCTGATACTTCGCTCCAGGATGTTGGTAGTACGTATGGTTTTCACATACTCTCAGGGAAATCGTAAAACCTCAGACAATCGTGTAGGTTCTTCTCCATGCATCTGGTGGCACGCTCTGCCTCAATCTGCCACTTCGCCTTCCACTCCTTAAACCTGCGGATAGCCTCGGTTCTGCTGGGAGCGGCGAAGATTAACTTGGCCTGCGCTCCGCAACTTGCCCGCTGACTCCGCTTTAGTTTTGCAACCACGTTCCTCATCTTGTGGGCAATGCATCTCTGCACCTTGGCAAACGGATATATCTCGTCCATTGCGGTAAGCAGTGCCGGGTTTCCGTCCACGGTAATAAGTTTGAGGTTCTTTCCAGTTAATCCCCGGCTTTTCAGACTGACAAGGAATCCACGCCAGACATTAACCGTTTCACTCTCGGCTATCTGGAACCCAACCAACTACTTCCGGCCGTCTTTATAGATAACCAATGCTGCAAGGATGGACTTCTTTTCCACCCCGATTTTCCGTACCTTGTGTACCATCCGTGCAGAAAAAGAAATTCCGCCTCGTCTGATATCTCCGCCTGCTGGAATATCTCCATCTCTTTTTCCATCGTCTCGGTTGTCTTGCTTATCGTAGTAGCAGATATCTCTGCTCCGAGAAACTCACGGGTGAAGTTTTTCAACTTCCTGGTACTCACGCCCAGTAGAAACAGCCGGCCTATCGCCGCATCTACCTCGTACTGCCGCCGTTGATACTTTTCAAAGAGCCGGAATTCTATCCCCCCGTCTCTTATTCGGGGAATGTTAAGGTCATCTATCATCCCGTATCGGGTCAACAGTGACTGTTCATATTTACCGTTACGATAGCCTTTCCTACTCTTCCTCCGCTGGTACTTGCTTGCCCCGATATTCCGGACTACTTCTTCTTTAAGCAGGTTCTCTATAAATCACTTTAGCCTTGCTTTTATCAACGTGCTGATGCCCTGCCAGATATCTTCTTGCCAAACCGCTTTCTCCTGTGCTACACTGTCCCCAACTACACGCTCTTTTACTTTCATAAGGATGTTCCTCCTTTGCTGAGGTTTCTCAGTGGGAACATCCCACTGAGATTTTTGGAACATCCTTATTCTATTTTCAAAAAGCAATTTACACAATTTATTTTATACTACCGACGAAGGTAATGTCAAGAAACTGGCAAAGGATGCCTGTAAGATTGAAATTGATGTTTTAAAAGAACCAATTGGAAAACAGAACCAGTATGCGGTGAGTTACGGCGGTTTCAATTATATCCGATTTGAACCGGATAATAAAGTTCTGGTTGAAACAATTCGGTGTGGTTCAAAAGTAAAGAATTTTTGGAAAAAGGACTTGTTTTATTTTATGTGGGCAACGAAAGAAACGCTGGCCAAATATTGGCCAATCAGCGAGAGAACTTAACACGCGATGCCGTATTTAATGCGGCCAAAAAAATGGTTATCCTGGCTGAAGAACTGAAGAATTCTTTAAATGCAGAAAAGACTGCGAATTTTGGTGAAATTCTTCACCATGGATGGCTGCTTAAGAAAAAATTGGCCGACAATATTTCCAATCCGGTTCTGGATGAGAACTACGAAGAGGGGTTGAAGAACGGAGCGGTTGGAGGAAAACTTCTTGGCGCAGGAAGCGGTGTTTTCTTTCTTTTTTACTGTGAACCGGAAAATCAGCCGCGATTGAGAAAGGCATTGAAACTGCGAGAAATGGAGTTCAAGTTTGAGGATGAAGGGTCCAATCTTTTGCTTGACCTTCGCTGGAGGTAAAGGATGATCAAGGATTTTGTAGTTAAATATCTTGAAGGATTGAAGCAGGTCATGGAAACACTCCCCATAGAAAATATGGATAAGATTGCAAGCACGATCTTTGACGCTTACAAAAAAGGATGCCGGATATTCATTATGGGAAATGGTGGAAGCGGAGCGACCTCCTCCCATTTTGTCTGTGATTTGAATAAGGGGGTTTCTGTCGGGCTGAAGAAGAGATTCCGGGCAATCTCTTTGAATGACAATATCCCGATTATGCTAGCCTATGCCAACGATCGTTCTTACCAAGACATATTCGCGGAACAGTTAGAGAATTTTTTAGAACCGGGTGACATTGTAATTGGAATTTCCGCCACCGGAAATTCCCGAAATATTTTGAAAGCCATCGAGTATGCCAATAAAAAAGGGGTGGTGACGATTGGCCTAGCTGGATTTGACGGTGGTAAACTTGCTGGTCTGGCAAAAGTAGCTCTGACGGTGAAAACAAAGGATATGCAAAAGGTTGAAGACCTCCATTTGATTATTACACATATTATCATGCAGTATTTTTGGCAGAGACTACATTAACATTTAGAAAATATACTTCCACGGATTTGTTTTCAATATGGAACAAAAGCTGTCACAAAAGATTATCAGAAACACAATTTTTAGCATCATCGGCCGTTTTTGGGGGGTACTGGTTGCTTTGTTCCTAACCCCTTACATCATCCACCATATCGGCGTTGAAAGGTATGGTATCTGGGCGGTTATCGGCGTGCTCACCGGGTACTTCGGCCTGCTGGATTTCGGCGTTGGTAGTTCTTTTGTAAAATACATCGCTGAATTTTATACAAAAAAAGATTGGGGGAAGATGAATCAGTTGGTCAATAGTGGCATCGTTTTCTACTCAATATTCGCCATATTTATTATCGGACTTGGTTTTCTTCTTATTAATCTTCTTCTGCCAATATTCAAAATTCCTCCCCATTTATACCATGAAGCGTCATTTGTTTTCTTGTTCGGAATCGCTCTGATTGGCGTTTCCAGCGCATTAAGTGCCTTTGGTTCGGTAGCCGACGGTTTGCAGAGGATGGATATATCCAGTAAGGTCGGTTTGGTCATGTCAATACCGAATATTGCCGGAGTCATATACTTTTTGGAAAAAGGTTATGGTTTGCGCGGGTTGATAATCAATAACGGCATCGTCCTTGGTTTAAACAATATTATTGATATCATAATTGCTTTCAAGCTGTTGCCGGAATTAAGATTTAATCCCTGTCTCTTTGATTGGGAAATGTTTAAAAAATTGTTCGGTTATGGTTGCAAGCTGCAGATAGCCAAGATATCTTCAATGATATCGTTGAACGTTGATAAATTGCTGATAGGTTATTTTTTATCAGTCGGCATGGTAACTTTTTATCAACTGGGAAGTTCTATTATTGAACAAGCCAAAACGCTGGTACTTCTGTTTCCCGTCGCTTTAGTCCCGGCTTTTTCCGAAATAGACGCAAAGGGCGAAAAAAATAAATTGATTGACGGATATGCCAGAGGGACTAAATATCTGGCTTTGGTGGCTACCCCGTTATTTACCCTTATCATTGTTTCTGCTCATCAGATAATGGGGGTTTGGATGGGCAACGGTTATGAAAGGTCAGCTTTGATTATTCAGATTATAGGGGTTGGCTGGCTGTGCGCTATTTTATCGGGAATGAGGTCGGTAATAATACAGGCTATTGCAAAACCTGAGATAGAAATGAAGGCTGGTCTTATTGCCGTTGTTTTGAACATCCCATTGAGTATACTTTTTATCGTCTGGTTCGGGTTTGTCGGCGTCGCCTTGGGCACATCGATTGCATTATTCTTTTCCGCCACCTATGGTTTTGCAAGATTGCACAAAGAACTTCATATCCCTCTGGAGGTCTTTATAAAAACGACCATTCTGAAAAGTATAGTTATCTGCGCCAGCATTGGTCTTCTGGTGAGGGGAGTGACGGTCATATTGCAGAGATTCCTGGTTGAACCGGTCCGCACCGCAAATCTGGCAATTTTTTTAGTCCAGGCGGTATTATTTTTCGGTATTTATTTGAAAGTTTTGTTGTCTGTAAAACCATTTGACAACACAGACATCCGTATGTTTTTTGAAAGCAAGCCTATTTTTATAAGGCAACTGGCGGCAAAATTCAGCCGTTAAAGGAAGAAAGTTATTGATGAAGATGATTATTGTTATTAAGGAAATATATGAAGAAACCAAGTGAAAAAACAGGAACGGAAGTCGTTGGGCAGTCTTTAAGGTACAGAAAGAAAATACTTGCTTATTTATTAAACACACCGTGTCGATTCTACCATTGGGGACGCTATGGGTATCTTCTCATCAAGAATGCGGCTGATACCGCAATATCAAGCAGGACACATAAATTACCGAAATTGGAACATATGGTTTTTGAAGTGACAGATGCCTGCAATTCCCGTTGCAAACACTGTTATATCTGGCGACACTCGCCTACCAGAAACATTTTAACTCCTGAGGAAGTGGAAAAATTGCTCCACGATGATTTTTTCAGCAATGTAAAAACAGTATTGCTTACCGGCGGAGAAGCTATTCTTAGAAAAGACATAGATGAACTTATCGCTTCAATACACCGGAGCGTACCACAGGCAGAAATAACACTGAGCACAAACGGTCTGTTGCCGGACCGGGTACTGGAGGTGGTCAATCGTGCGGTTTTAAACAACATACCTTTAAGTATCGGGTTGTCGCTTGATGCCATTGGAGAGAAACATGACCTGATAAGAGGAGTGAAGGGTAGTTTTGAAAAGACGGATTATTTGCTGGCTGAGTTGATAAAAATAAAAGAAAGAGTGGGAAAAAAGATGGGGATAATCGCCGTTGGCTACACACTTTCAAACCTCACGGCAGATACTTTGGAAGAAGTGTATGTGTATGTTCAACGGTTAAAGATGAGTTCCTTTCTAATCCAGTTGTATGAGGAATTTCCTTTTTATCATAATATTGAAAGGGGCAAAGATTTCAGTCTTAAAAATTATCAAAAGTCCGATAATAAGACATTGATAAACCTGTTGAAAAAGCAGCCTCCGTCTTTTCATAATGAAATGCTGCTTAGCGCCTTAAGGCATCGATTGAGATTCAGATGTGCCGCGATGCGTACGTTTTTCTTACTCAGATGTGACGGTTCCATATCACCCTGTCTGCGGTTAAGCGATATTAGTGCCGGTAATATCAGGCAACAGTCTTTCCAGAAAATTTGGTTTGGTGAACCAACTGAACAGGTGAGAACCGCAGTTGCAAATTGTAAGGGATGTTCCAATTCATGGGGGACATCCTGGAGTTTTGAATCATGGTTTATTCCGTTTTTTAAATTAAGAGTTATTCTGATGTGGAAGAATTTTGTGTACAGAATGAATAACCCCAGTAAATAAATGGCCAAGGTTCTATATATCGGTTTTGGGATTGCCTATCCGCCGTCTCCGGACATAAAGCTCGGTGGCGCAATAGTCTATCAAGAATCTCTCGCCGAGGCAGTAAATGCCTGCGGATGGGAAACAACTTGTTTCTTTGCCGGGGCACAATACACTCCATCTATTAGAAGCAGACCACGTCTGAAGATGTGGTACAAAAACAGGATTAAATTCATTGAGCTCTGTAATTCACCAAATATTCCAGGTTATATGAACTCTCCGGACCGGCAGTGTCATAATGGGGACATAGAGAATCTGACAAAAAGAATACTGGCGGAAGAAAAACCTGACATTGTCCATATCCATGAATTGCAGATGCATACGGCTTCAATAATTGACACTATAGTCTCACAAAGAATTCCTGTCATCAAAACTATGCATAACTACTATGATATTTGTTCCCAAAGGGACCTGATGTATAAGGGAAAGGAGTTGTGCCGGGATTTTGAGCGCGGGAAGCGATGTGTGGAGTGTTTAAAAACCTTACCGATCCTATCTTTGCAAAAAAGAATTGCGGTTGTCCTGTTACCCGGGTGGTTATATAAGATTTTAGCGGGTTTCTACAAAAGAATAAAAAGAAATAAAAAACCCAAATCTATTTTTTCTTATACTGCAGACCATTACTATTATCGGCACCGATTTTTTGTGGAAAGATTAAACCGACTGGACGCCATCCATTGTTCTTCTTTCCGGTCAGCGGAAATTTTTGTGGAGCATGGGGTATTTCGGGAAAAAATTGTGATTATTCCCAATTCAGCAAAAAGTACCGAAAATATTTCTCCAAAAATATTGCTGCGGGATAACCGGTATCCGGTTGTCTTCGGTTACGTAAGTGGTAAGTACATATCCCGGGGCTATCAGGTGTTGGTGGATGCTTTTTCAAGACTTGACCAGACTAAAGCTAAACTGATTATCTGGGGTATACCGCCATCAGAAACGGTTGATAAAAACCTTAATATGGAATTCAGACCGTCTTTTAAGAGCAAGGAGATCAACCAGGCATTCCGGGAAATTGATGTGGGCGTCATTCCCTCCATCTGGGAAGAGGTGTTCGGTTTAATCGGGATTGAATGGCTTACCGCAAAGATACCGGTAATCGGCAGTAACATGGGAGGCATTCCTGACTGGTTAAAAGATGGAGAGAATGGCTTTTTAGTGCCACCCAATGATGCGGTGGAACTCGCCCGAAGAATGGAACTTTTCGTGAAAAACCCTGGCCTGATTGCAAAGATACAGCAACAGATAAAACCGGTGATGACCTTTAACCAGCATATCAACAAAATGACGGCTCTTTACAAAAACGTTATCAACGGCCGGAAAAATCAGATAAAAAATCCCGAAAATGGCTTTTTCAAAAGGACATAACCTGACAAAATATATCAGGGGAAAAGGGATAGAAATAGGTGCTTTAAACCATCCTTTAAAAATTAACTGCAGATATGCCGAGGTAGTATATGTGGATGCTTTTAATAAGGAAGACCTGATACAACAAAACCCTGAAATATGCGGTCAGGAGATAAAGGCACCCGATATCGTTGCAGATGCAGAGGATTTAAGCGTTATTGCTGATGAAAGCATGAATTTTGTTATTGCCTGCCATGTTCTGGAACATCTGCCCAATCCCATAAGAGCCCTTAAAGAATTTTACAGGGTTTTAAGAAGAAATGGAATCCTATACCTTGTTGTTCCGGACAAAAGACGTTCTTTTGATAAAGAAAGACCGGTTACGACGCTTGCTCATCTTTTGCGGGATTATAAAGAACGGGCTTCTGTTGAAAATAGCATCAATCATTACCAGGAATGGCTGACTTTGGTTGAACTCAAGAAAGAAAAACCTGTGGTGACGACTTTAGCTGGCCTCATAGACAAAAAATACCGTATACATTTCCATGTCTGGACGCCGGATAGTATAGTTGAAATATTAAATTACGCCAAGAATAATTTTGGTTTGTTTTTTAAATTGAAAGATTATTATTACTACAGGAAAGAACCAGCAATCACATTTGTTTTGGAAAAATCTGATGTTTCTTATCTATCGGATTTATCCAGTCCAATAAAAGAAAAGTACTCGCTGGTAAGACAGACATTATATAATTTTGAGTCTTTTATATATCTTATAATTGCGCGTTTCCGTAAAAAGAAACATCTGAGAACCGAACAGCATCTTTGAAATTTCACAGTTTTGAAACATTCTTAGAAAAATGCTTATATAACCTGCTATTACCGATATACTGTCAAAGTGTTTTTCAGCCAATATATCTTAAAAGATTTCCAACCAGCGTGACAATATTATAGCATAAGAGAATGACCAGTAAAATTTACAGAAAGCACCGATCATAGAGACCTATCCGCCGTAAATTCAGTGGAGTCGGAGAGAGAACTTTCAATTATAGGAGAAACACAAAGCCGGTCAGAGTGTTTTGATTTCTGCCGTAGTTGAGGTCAATTCCGGAGATGAAAATTTTACCTGAATCACTCCCGGAGTTTCGGTACTCTGGACGATTG
>CAZVNP010000080.1:0-9007 GCA_964628285.1 uncultured Lentimicrobiaceae bacterium | reverse complement strand
TCCCCGGCCCTTCCCCCACCCGGGGGTGAAGTCATTGAATCACCTCCCCCCAGGTGGCCGGAGGCAGGGAGGGGGGCTGGCGGAGCTTATCAAATTGAATAAAACACAATGATGCACAACAACACCGATCATAACAATTCTGTCAAAACATTGAGTGACATGTTACTCTATGTGGTCAGGCACTATCCTGATAAAGGTATCGGTTATGTTAATGCCGACGGTACGATTCTTTTCAAGACCTATTCCGATTTATTATCAAAAGCTGGAAAGTTACTACAAGGATTAATGTCGTTGGGATGTTCTGCAGGCGACAAAATCATCCTGGCGCCCGGCAGCAATGCGGAAACCATCCCTTTGCTCTGGGCCTGTTTTCTGGGCCGCATGATCCCGACCATTTTACAGCCTCCGGTCTCATTCAGCGAGTACAATCCACCCCTGGAAAAAATGGAAAAAGTCTTCCTGAAACTGGAAAAGCCAAAGGTTGTGTTATCAGAAAACCATGCCTCGAAATTCGATTCCGGGGTCATACCACATAAAAACATCATCAACATTGACGATATCCCTGATGTTAACGGTGATCCTGAATTCATAAACCCCGATCCATCGGATCTGGCCTTTATTCAATTTTCATCAGGGAGTACAGGTGATCCTAAAGGGATACTGTTAACACATAAGAATATCCTCACGAATATAGCTGCGATCAATGTGGGATTTGATTCAAATGTACAGGATAAAATGATCAATTGGATGCCATTGTATCATGACATGGGTCTTGTGGGTTATCATTTGACGCCGCTGCTTGGTTACTATGATCAATATCATATTGACACCGTGGACTTTATCAAACATCCTTTCATCTGGTTGGATGTCATTGACCATGTCAGGGGTACCATCACGGGATGCCCCAATTTCGGACAGGCACTGTTATTACGGCATTTGAAGCGTAATCACGCCAACCGGTGGGATCTGTCATCGATGAAAGCCATAGCCAACGGAGCCGAACCTATATCGGTGGACATCATGAGGGAATTTATGGAACGGCTGAGGCCATATTCGTTAAAGGCCGAAGCGATGATGCCGGTATACGGGATGGCAGAATCGACCCTGGCAGTCACTGTTTCACCGCTTCTTAAAGGGCCTTCGGTGGTTCCCTTTGACAGGAAAGCACTACATCATGATTTAAAAGCTATCCCAGTCCATACATCGGACAGATCGCAGGTGCGGCTCATGCCAAGCGTGGGTAAAGCAATAAACAATATGACATTTCGGATTGTGGATGACCATGACAAAGAGGTGGAAGAGGGTAACATCGGTCATATACAAATCAAAGGGCCCAGTGTCACCGCAGGATATTATAATGACCCCGCAGCCACCGCCGGCGTATTTTGTGACGGATGGTTACGAACAGGCGACCAGGGATTCGTATTTGAAGATAATCTGTTTATTACCGGGCGATACAAGGATATCATCTTCATTCATGGCCAAAATTTTTATTCCAATGACCTTGAGCATCTGGCCCAAACTATTGAAGGAATTGCCTATGGCAAAGTCATCATTGCAGGGGTCTTCGATGAAGAGATAGGATGTGATAAGGTGATCTTATTTTTCGCGGGCCAGGTGTCACACAACATGATCAATACTTTCAACAAGATACGGAAAATATTTATCGAAACTCTGGGTATATCCGTTGATGTTCTTATTCCCATTAAATCCAATCAAATTCCTAAGACCAGCAGTGGTAAAATACAACGGTATAAATTGATTTCGGCCTTTTTAAAAGATGAATTTAAAGAAGTTGCTGTCGATGCCAACCCGTTAGCGCAAAGAATTAAGCCCGCTTTCTAAAAAAGATGACAGGTGACATTTTTCTTTGGCCGATTTCCTGTTTATTGTAATATTGCTCTACGATTCTTTTATAATTCCAGTTGGTGAAGTAAGCCCAGAGAGCGGCGTTCAGACCCCGTGAAGCCCATTTATAAAGATTCAGATTCCAGCATCTCAGGAATGTCATGATAAACTTCCACCGGATGTTATTTTTACTGTATATTTTTTTCCAGACACGAGTCATTGTTAATGACAATGTTTCGACCGGCATGTTACGGGGTTTAATGGTAACGCAATATTCGTTATAGTAAGTCCAATCGTCTGGATAATTGGCGTACAGGAGCCTGTTTTCCTTTGCTATGCGGTCATAGAGACGTGTTCCCGGCAAGGGGGTTAATATCGTGGCCTGCACTGTATCAAGGCCTGACCGCATGATGAAACGGGCTCTGTTCATCATATCGTCAGGGGTGTCGTCATCCATTCCAAATATAAATGTGCCGATGATGCTGATTCCTTCATGGTGGACACGGCGAAAGTATTTACCATAATTCCCGATGCCTATTTTCAGGTTCAGGGTTTTATTAATGTCTTGCAGGATCTTTTCCTTATCCGATTCTATCCCTATCAGCACCAGACGGCATCCGCTTTTGGCCGCCAGCCGGACCAGTTCAGGATCATTGCCATAGTTAAGGCTGAGCTGGGTGAACCACTCTTTATTAAGTTTACGTTCAATCATCCCCCTGAAGAGTTCCTTGGCATGTTCAATAGATTGGTGGCTGAAGCCAATCATGTTATCGTCGATGAAAAAGATCCTTTTTTTTGGGATTTGCTCCAGCTCGGCAAGAATATTTTCCACGGGCCGCATACGGAATTTAGTCCCGTTGAAAGCCGATACGGAGCAGAAATCACAATCCATAGGGCATCCGCGCGTAGTCATCACCGAGGCATGCACATAATTGGGATTGATGAGGTCACGACGCGGAATGGGTGTATATTTCATGTCGATGAATTCGCCATGGTAGCGTTTCTTCAGCTTATCCTCTTCAAAATCGCTGATGACCTGATGCCAGATGCTTTCGGCTTCACCGGTAACCACGGTATTGACATATTGTCCGGCTTCGTCGGGTAACATGGTGGCGTGAACGCCTCCGATGACTGTCGGGATGCCACGGGCGCGGTATTCCTTT
This sequence comes from uncultured Lentimicrobiaceae bacterium, assembly GCA_964628285.1. Lineage (GTDB taxonomy): Bacteria > Bacteroidota > Bacteroidia > Bacteroidales > JAGONC01 > JAPLDP01. The sequence goes on along the minus strand of CAZVNP010000080.1, from coordinate 5,996 downwards.
GCGATTTCATAAGCCCTGGGCGCCGTCGAGGTGAATGCCGTCAGACCAACGAAATCGGCAGGTTTGTAAGAAAATGTCTCGAAATTCTCGTCCAGAATCTCGACATCCCAATTTGCAGGCGTCAGTGCTGCAATAATAGCCAGACCGATCGGTTCAAATTGAGTCGAACGATTAATAATAAAACCTTTTCGATATCTGCTGATGGGATTGATTAACAACAGTTTGAATTTTCTGCTATGCATATGGATAACGAAATGCTGTTAATACTTAAATCTAATTCATTAGTGAAAGAGTTATTAAAAAGTGCTTGAGAATTTTATTAATACAAAATTAACAAACACGAAATTGATTACCAAATTACAATACCATAACTTTTTTATAGAATCACGGGTATGTACCCCAGGGCAAGTTGAGCCTGCGAAATGCCGCTTCAGCGGTACCCTGGACCCAATTTCCGCCCCAAGGGGCGGGGTATTATACCCTCCGCCTCCGGTCCCGCCACAGGCGGGATTCAACTTACAAATTTTAATTCACTACGTTCTTAAAATTTGAGTTTCACAAATAAAAGCGAAGAAGACAGTCAGCTCTGCCGGCAAACCCCAGTTAAAGATCCAGACAATCAGGGCCACCACAGTATAGGAAAGCATGGCCAAGTCGGTTTGCCTCTGGTAATTACGGTCTGAGGTAAAACCTTTTGCTTCGGCCGCCTTTTTGCCAAACAACAGGCCTTCAAGGCCCGAAATGCCGGCAATGGCAATGATGACAAGAGGGATCATGAGATGCAGCTGGGCTGCGGGATGATAGCCACCGGTAAAGCTTATTTTATAACCGAAAAAGAAAGCCACCACAACAATAGTGATTCTGAATGCGTCAAGGATATTGGAAAGCATACCATTCAGTTGTGATATTCAAGGTTCATATACGGGCTGGTAAAAAGCAGGTTACATCTGTCTGTCAAATGAGAACACAGACAAGATTATTATTTCTTCGTGGAACTCTGTGTCTTCTCAGTGGCTCTTCGTGTGACCAGAAAAGATTAATTTTTCATTTCCCTGTACATTCTTTTTTTAACCACCAACCATGATTCAGTGATCAGGAAGGATTCCTCCACGTACCCGATCATTCTCTCGAACCGTTTCATGGGCACGGCGAAGGTGAGAATATCGTGAGGTACGCAGGGGCGTGCCGAGGGGTCGAACATGCCGATGACGGCCCGCTGACGTTCGGTCTTGCTTTCAATATAAGGATGGTGGATGATGCTGCCGCATCCCGAGCCGAAGGGCGTGATGGTGCCGTTAGGATCAGTCTGGTCAAAATTGGCCAGCGTGAACAGGCCTGACAGCACATCGGGCTTGGCGAAGAAGATGACGACGTCAGGCTCGTCCGTTTCCGTCAGTTTATCCCACCGTTTGAAGACGATGTGTTTACTGCCTATGTCCATGGGTTCGATGTTCTTCATGATCTCCTTCACCATTTCCGGTGTCCGGATGTAGCGTTCTCCTTCCGTCTTCCGATTTCCGCATGAGAGGAAGTATTCGAATCCGGATGCCATTTTGGTAGTATATCCCAGATACCTTCTGGCACCGCCGCAGGCCACGGCCTGACGGCCATAAACGACGGAGGCCCCGTTCCGCACCCGGGCCAGCTCACATATCAGGCAACTCCACACGACGGCTTTTCCAGCCTTCTCGGCGCCGCCATCGCCATGGGTGTAATAAAATACAATGGGAAGCTCCGCTTCCCCGAAATATTTCTTCCACAAGGTCAGAAAGCGGTCTCTTAATTCAATATCCATATAACCGATGATTGATTTCCGTTTATTTACCGACCAGGCATTTGCATTTATCCAGCTCCTTGTTCCTGATCAGTTGATTCAGGTCCGATATCTCGTTTTTGAAGGCATACCGGTTGCCGCAATTGTACAATTCGAGCAACGGATCTTTATCAAGGATCAGGGAGTAGAGGGAATCTAACGGGGGCGCTTCACCGAGTTTGCTAAACTCTTCGTATGTCATCTTCAGAAAAGCGACATCGGCATTGATGCCGCGGTTGTCTAAAAGGTAGCCGTCGGCGAGTTCGGTGGGGTAAGCTAATTCACCTTTATAGTAAAGATCCTTTGGATGGGGGTATGAAACGATCCTGGACTTATCATCCGATAAGATGACCGGAACGTTCGTCCGGTAATCGTTTCTCGTTTTGTATACCGTTGCCGGCGGACCGGCCCTGAAATCGGGTGTGACCGACCCGCTCTTATCATCCCCGGCGGCGACGGTCGAAGGTGTTTTTCGGGACGACGAACAGGAACAGCCCATATAAATAATAACCGTTATAAATAACAGATAGCTGAAGGATGATTTTATTTTCATGATTTGATGAATTTCTTTTCACACAGGCCGTTTTTCGTTCTGATGAGGATCAGGTACACGCCCTTCTCCAGCTTCCCGACCGGAACCTCAAAACGGGACTCCTGCATTGCATGATATTCAATCTTCACCACCTGTTGACCCAAAACATCAAGTATCTCTATGCTCTTGACGGTTTCATTCTGTTCCGAAACAATGCTCAGCACGTTACCGGCCGGCACAGGAAAGACACTGAAGTGATCCGGCGGAATGATGTTTTCAATCCCGCCCGAAGGTGTGCGGGTTATGGGTATGTCGAGGAGGTAGGTGCCCGTCCCGCCGGCGAAGTAAGGCGCCACGTTGAATATCAGGGTGCCGCCATTATGTATGACGATATCCGAGGGCATGATGTCGTCGTAAGTGTCGGACCAGACGTCATTGCACTCATAGGCAAACATGACATCGCAGGTATAGGTGTTCCCGTTGCCGCTGTTATAGCTGTCGTGGACCCTGGCGGCAATGGTGTAATCATAACCCGAAGGGAGGCTGAGGCGGTAGTAATCCAGGTCGTCGCCGGTGTGGATATTGGAACCCGTGGTGTTGACGTCGGCCGAATTGCCCGAGAAGCTGACGGACAGATTGTATGCGGCGTCGACCGTGTTATCGGGTTCAAAAGCATCAGGTGAGAGAGGCGGATTGGCAACGGTGACGGTAATCGGATTGGGATAATAGTCACCGGAAACAATTAACCATTCATCTGGTGGTGTGTTATGGACCCAATCCATTGCCACCAGGTAATAATTGCCGGGAGGGATGGATATTCCGGATGAAGAGAAAATGACATTCGACCAGGTTCCATAGCTCGAAATACTAACCCCATTGTATTGTTGTATGGTTGCTACCCACATGCCTTCCATGTCAAACAAATCCATTGATATGGATCCTGAGAATTGTGTCATGCCATAATTCTTTATGGATGTGGTGACGGTCACAGGCTGCCCCACGATAATGAGATTGTCCTGTATGATAAGGTCATCATCGAGCTTGATGCTGTTGGGTTGGCTGACCACCGTAAAGCTTAGGGTGTTGTTGTAAGATCCGGGCGGGACAATGGCCCAGTCGCCTCCCGTGGGCCTGTATAAGACTCCCAGGATGTACTGGCCCGGTATGGCTGCGACGATGCCCCATGAGGTGAATGTCAGCCCGTTCACATAATGATTCCCGGGTTCAAGCGTCATATTGGAATATATTTGCACATAATCGACGAACATGCCCTGGGTATCGAAGACGCCCACGGTGAAGTCACCGTGGAAAGTGGTGGAGCTCATGTTGGCAATGTCGACGTTGACGCTGAAGGGATCGGTATACCCGATGGGATTGTTGTTGACGGTCATGGGCGAATACACGGTCAGATCACCTGCAGGTGCGGCGCTGTTGGGCTGTATGCCTATGACGGCCTGCTGCCCTTCGTTATAAGTGCCCGCGCCGCCGCCGGTGCCACCCTCGCCGGGATTGAGGGCGTTGAGATAGTAATAACCGTCGGCATAGCCGCCCCATCCCCAGTTGATGTGGAACATGTCATTGTTATCGTAGCCGTCGGCCACGAAGGTGTGACCGCCCTGCCCGAAGCCGGCATACTGCACCGGCCGCCCCGCATCCAGCTCGGTCTTCATGAGGTTGTCCCACTGCGTGTCGGAATAATTATCCCTGAAGTAGCCATGGATGGTGTTGGGGTTGTACCCGAAATAGGTTTTATAGGCGTATTCCGAGCATTGCTGGGGCGTGGGGGAGCCGTCGATGATGACATAGGAACCGCTGGAGGTGGGGCCGTAGTCCATCTCGACCGACACGCCGCAGTGGAACATCAATGTGGCTACCGCTTCATTGTAAGTCGTGACATGATCGGGCATTGCGCCCCAATTATAAGAGGTGGCGGCAAAATTGGCCGATAAGGTGCCGTAAGTGTTGTGGTTATAAGAATGAAAACCGGTGCCGGTGGCGGGATAATTCCAGAACTTCATGATCTGGGCCATGGCTGTCGCCGGGCACCCTGTGACGCAGTGATAGTCGTTGTCAGGACCGGCATTGATGTCATAAGGGCATAAGTCGTTGACTAAGGGTGCCTGCGGCCATTGTGTGGTCACCAGCGGATTGACGCCTTCGGTCGCCCTGCCCGGAAACATGGCCTCGCCCCTCTCAAGCCTCGCCCACTCGTTTTGTATTTCTTCTCCCGCCGGCAAGTTATTGATAATGACATGTATGATCTCCTTTTTGTATTTCTCGATGAGCTTTCTGAAGGCCGGCGGCGCCTCCGCTTCGCTAAAAGTACCCGTGACGGCATAGCCGAGCACCGGCACCACGGCATCATCGGCAGCCACAATGACAAAACCGTCATACCGGTTGATATTGAAAACATACAGAAGAGGTGTATCCTGCCCGTCGGGCAGAGCCACATCCTTTGATCTGACCGTGAAAGCCAGCACCAGATCTGATCCCGGCAACGTTTGGGTCATGGCACTCTGAAGGTAAAAATTCCTCGCGATTTTCATTGCCTGCTCCACATTGACGGGTCCGGCCGTGAGACCAAGGGTAAAAGCCGCGCCAAGCAGGAAAAGTATAATTTTTTTCATGGCTCCTTAAGTTAATGTATTTAATATGGAATCCTGTAAATGCACCGCTAAAGTTAAAGAAAAAAATTCAACCGAATTTTAAAAACCTTTTTAATCACGGGAGCATTACAGCTGCATCGCGGCAAACGATCAATGAATCACAACAAATCTCCTGACTGCCATGATTTCTGCATCGCTGTATTTCAGAAGGTACATACCCGGTTTTAGTGACCGGATGTCAATGGGTTCTCCTTTAAAATGCGGAATTTTCAAAATTACCTGTCCATGTAGATCCGTAACCTCCACAGTCTCATTATGGCCATCTCTTTTTTTAATTATTGACAAGTGATAGGAAACGGGATTCGGAGAGACCGTAATCATATTATCATAACGATGTTCCTTGATCCCCTCCCATTCATCTTCAAAGAGGAAGTCATCGATCATCCACCCTTCCCTGTTTGTCTGATTGCCGTCGCTAATGAAAGTGAATTTGTAGAGAAGCGTATCTGAATAGCCAAGATAATAAGTGTAACCTGAAAGGTCGGCAGAGAAATGGGTCCACTGGTGAATGGTTCCTGTCAATGCGGGTTTTGGTTGATACCAGTTAATAATATTCAATGTGTCATCTGTCATCAGATTTATCCATGAATTTCCATTATCAACCGACATTTCAATCATTCCAAAATCGGTCAGAGTGTCGGAATCCATTTTAAAGTAGAAATCAAGGAGCAGTAAAATATTTGCAAGGCCTTCACCACCATATCTCACATGAGTGATTACGAAACCGGATGTATCGTTGACCGGATATGGATTCACGGAGTCGGTAATGATGACATGCGTCGGTGAATAGGCGCTATTGAACAGGTATTTGGCCGGTTCACCAATTTGCCAGATATTATTTGGATTGGCAGTTGTATCGATGAAGATCCTGTCGAAAACATCAGGGTCTTCAAAATTGATTGTCCATTCCCATTGTCCGAATGAAGTAAAAGATATGGAAATCAAGAGTGGGAAAAGCAGTAAATTTTTTATCATGGGTACATGT
>CAZVNP010000079.1:0-9144 GCA_964628285.1 uncultured Lentimicrobiaceae bacterium | reverse complement strand
AGTTTTTGGCAAATCAAAAAATTACAGGTAATTTAGCTTGTGAAAATCCGTGTTTTTAAAGATTATATCCTGTGTACCATCGAAGATGACGGCATCGGACGGCAGGCTGCCATGGAGATCAAAAAAAATAAAAACGGAAAGCACAATTCACTGGGGACCAAGATCACCGAATCACGCCTGACCCTGGCAAACCGCATTTATGGTACAAATATGAAAGTAACTTATACCGACCTGAAGGACAAAGAAGGCAAGGCGGCCGGGACACGCGTTGAAATACACTTACCCATTATGTCATGACAAAAACGCTCAGAACATTGATTGTTGACGATGAGCCTGATGCGGTTAGTTTCATCCACTCCATCATCAACGAATACTGTCCTGAGCTGGAGGTCATCGGGTATGCCCATTCGGTAAAAGAAGCCGAAGCCGTCATTCATGAGAAGAAACCCGAGCTGGTGTTCCTCGACGTCGAGATGCCCCATGGCAGCGGATTTGACCTGCTGGTACTGTTCCCGAAAAAGACATTCGACGTCATTTTCATTACTGCCTTTAACCATTACGCTATCCGTGCCATCAAATTCAGTGCTGTCGATTATATACTCAAACCCATTAACATCGGTGAGTTTATCGAGGCTGTCAAGAAGGTCCTTGAAAAAAGAATATCCCTCGATGTGCGCAATGCAAATTATGAAGCCCTGCTTGAAAATATCCGGTCGACCCTTCCGGGCAAGCTGGCCATCCCGACATTCGACGGCATGGAGTACCTGAACACACAAAACATCATCAGGATAGAAGCCGATCGCAGTTATTGCTGGTTTTACCTCGCCGATAACCGTAAAATACTCGTTTCCAAGAACCTGAAAGAATATCAGGAATTATTGAACGACCGCCATTTTTTTCGCACGCATAACTCTCATCTCATCAACCTCAACTATGTGAAGAAATACATCCGTCATGAAGGCGGCATGGTCGAAATGACCGATGGTTCTCAGGTACCTCTTTCCAGGACCAAACGTGACCTGTTTCTCATGCACATGGCCCGGCTGTCGAAATGACCGTCAGGCTCTTCTGCAGGTCATCGGTGTTTAAATTCCTGCAAGTGGCAAAACGGAACCGGCCGACAGTAAAAGGAAGAATAAAGATTGATGAAGGAACGATTATTTTTGACATTGAAAACGTGTGCCGTGGATAAAAAACGTTATCATGAAAAGCTTCGTTCTCATCCTAATCCTGGCATTTTCTTCGGTCGTTTCCCTGAATAACAGGCGGCAGTGCCATGACACTCATTCCGGCAGCCCAAAGGTTGACTTACCGGTACCGTCAATCGGCTGTTTGACATCTCCCACACCCAAAAAAACAATGGCAACAGTCAGCCATTTTTCCGGTATCTTTGAATTTGAAGCTGCCCTTGCATATATTGATGATTCCCTGACCGACCGATCACCAATTGGAGCCTTAGATGGTCTGTCACCAAACAAAAACACCACTAAAAGGACCACCTTACTGACATCCATCAAAACATTACTCAAGAATGAAGACAATATCTGGTTCACTCTGATGAATTTCTACAGGCAAAAATTGATATCCGTACTGAAAAAACATAAAAAGCCCGAATCCTGCACGTTTAAGGGCGATTCCGGTCCCCCGCCTCCGGAAGCGTGCGTCCGTCTTTTATCCGCCTCATCTTCCCCTGCCTCACAAAATATTTATCATACAATTAAATAGTATCCCTGTGAAAACAGAAATTATTTTTTTGTTGACCATTAAGCCATCTCCCTGTCAGGAGTGGCTCAAGGATCAGGACAATAATATCATTTATTTAAATCAATGGAGGTTTTTATGAAAAAGTACATGTTATTAGTTTTAATTTTCTTTACGGTCTTTTTTTCGGTCACCGCCCAGGAAGGCATGTGGCTTCTCAGCCAGATAGACCAGCTGGAACTGAACAAAAAGGGACTGCAGATACAGGTGACGGATGTATACAATAAAGATAAACCTGCTCTTTACAGCGCCGTTGTGCAATTAGGCGGAGGCACGGCATCGTTTGTGTCACCCGACGGCCTGCTGCTGACGAACCACCACGTGGCTTTTACCGCTCTTCAGCGTGCCTCAAGTGTCAACAGCAATTACCTGAATGATGGATTCCTGGCACAAAACCGTTCTGACGAGATACAGGCTCCCGGTTACAGGGCTTTGCTGCTTAAGGAAATGAGAGATGTGACGGACGAGGTTATAGCAGCAGGTAAAAATATCTCTGACCCGACTGAAAAAGACAAGGCCATTAACAAAAAAATTGCCGCCATGACCGATGATCTTGAAAAGGGAAAGGACGATGTCCGTGCGGTTGTCTCAGAACTTTACAATGGCAAACAATACATGTTATATATTTACAAAGAGTTTAAGGACATAAGGATCGTATATGCTCCACCGCTTTCCATAGGCAAATACGGTGGTGAAACCGACAACTGGATGTGGCCGCGTCATACCGGTGATTTTTCATTCCTGCGTGTGTATGTTTCACCCGATGGTACCGGAAAAGAATACAGCGCCGATCATGTTCCCTATAAACCGGCTGTGTGGCTCAAAGTCGCCAACGGTAACCTGAAAGACGGTGACTTTACCTTCATCATCGGTTTTCCCGGATTTACCACCCGCTACCGGTCGTCCAATTCGGTGGAATGGAATTTCAAATACAATTATCCTTTTGCTATTCGCAACTTCAATGAAGTCATTGGCATTCTGGATGAAACGACGAAAAATGACCCCGCGGGCAAGCTGAAGGTCGCCAGTTTCAGAACCGGCCTGGCCAATGTCCTTAAAAACTATGAGGGAAAAGTCGCCGGATTTGATAAAACTAATTTCCTTCAGCAGAAGCTTGACTTTGAAAAAGCCTATTTGAAATGGGCTTACAGCATGCCTGCCACTAAAGAAAAATATGCTGATCTCATCAGCAGGGAAAAGGAACAATATGACGTCATTGCCAGGACCAGGGACCGCGACAATGTCTTCGGCGTATTGCAGGGTCTCGCCGGAACACCGTTGAACATAGCCGGTATACTCTATGCCATTACAAAGGAAAAGGAAAAACCTGAAAGTGAACGGAGACCGGGTCTCACGGAGGAAGCCATTCAGGAAACAAAGGATAATCTGCAATATAATTATTCCAATTATTATGAGGCGGCCGATAAAGCCCTTATGGTCAGGGCGCTTGAAATGGCCAACGCGCTTCCACAGGACCAACGCATCAAAGGCCTGGAGTATATTTTCAACGATCCGTCAAAAACCATTGATCAGTTTGTTGATGCCGCTTTTAAAACCACCAGGCTTCTTGATGTGGACTATGCAAAAAGCCTGTTCGGTCAATCATCCAAAGAACTGGAAGCACTTAATGATCCGTTCATAAATATTGTGGCCAGTCTTTATCCTCTTTCGGAAGAGATACGTAAAACCAATGAAGTCTTTGCTGCCAATGTCACGGCGATCAGAAAAGATTATATGGATGCCTTGTATGAATGGAAGGGTACCCATCTTTACCCCGATGCCGACGGCACGATGAGGTTCACCTGGGGTCCGGTAAAAGGCTATCGTCCGGCCGATGCCGTATGGTACTATCCCTTCACAACCCTGAGGGGCGTTGTGGAGAAAAACACCGGAAAAGAGCCGTTCAACGCCCCGGAAGGATTGATCGCATTATACAAGACCAAAGATTATGGAAAATGGATGGATCCCAGGCTGAACGATGTCCCGGTAGCCTTCCTCAACCAGTGTGACATCACCGGCGGTAACAGCGGCAGCCCCGTGCTCAATGACAAAGGAGAACTGACCGGCGTGGCCTTTGACGGTAACTATGAGGCCATGATCAGCGACTGGCAGTATGATTATGACCTCCAGCGTTGTATCGCCGTGGATATTGACTATGTGCTATTTGTAACCGATAAATTCGGAAAGGCAGGATTTATCCTGGATGAAATGGGAGTCAAACACTGAAGTGTCTGACAAGCTCTCAAAGGGGCAGTTTCCTCTCGGAGTACCCTTGATCACCTTTGACCAGCGGCGTATATCTCTCTTTATAAAGTGGTGACGAGATGATAAAGTCGGCCGTGGAACGGTTGCAGGCTGTCGGAATGTTATATAGCACCGATATGCGCAACAGGGCTTTGACATCCACCTCATGAGGGTGCGGCAGCATGGGATCCCAGAAAAAAATCAGGATGTCGATTTTACCTTCGGCAATCATGGCGCCGAGCTGCTGATCACCGCCGTATGGCCCTGACTTGAGAAAGACAATATTATGCCGGCGTACCTGCCCTTCACCCATTTTCCGCCTGAGGGTCTCTTCCATGATACGGCCGGTGGTTCCCGTACAAATCAGGGTGTGATCCACCAGATAATGCCAGTTAAATTCAACCCATTCCACCAGGTCTTTTTTGCAGTTGTCATGTGCAACCAAACCTATGTTCTTTATTATAAACTCATTTTGTTCAGCCATATGAAATAAATTTTTTAACGTTGTTCATAAAATCATTTTCCAGAATCTTCCGGTTTTATTTTGGACTTCCTTCAACTTTTGTTAAACCTCATTTATCACTGAGATAATCATCAAGCAAGACAGGTTCATTATTCCTTGCCCACAATGATGTCACGTCATATTGTTCTTTCAGGTCATTGAAATCGAATACCAAAAAGTTCTCTTTAAACCCAGGGACATAAACAAAAGTCCTTGAAGCCAGGCTGGGGGCTTCTTCCTTCAAAGCTTTCAGCCGTTTAATAAACCCTTCCTTTGTTAAATCATCCAATGAAATACCCAGATGATCAAATAAGCCGAAATCATTGACGCCCAGAATCTTCAATTCCTCGCTTATTTCCGGTTTCTCATCATTTTTCCTGCTCACAATAAATAATCTTTCAACTTCTATTTTCCTGTACTTTTCATATTCAAGCAATGCTTCAAAAGGCACATGATCTTCGGCAATACCGCCATCTATATAAGATACATCCGGTATCGTCCTGGCATTCGCAATTTTCACCGGCGGAAAGGCAACCGGAAATGAAGTTGAGGCCATTAAAACATCGACAAGGTCAAGATCGGGATCACTCTCGGAATTGATTTTAAGATTGCTCAGGCGATAGGTTCTCTCAGTAAAGAGCGGCATTTCAAAATTAGCAATTGATATGGCACATGCAATGGGTAAATCTCCCAACTTTTTATAACCCAGACTATCGCATGCAATGCTTGTCAGGAGATTATGTAAAGGACGGGTATCTACCGGCAGTGATTTCTCCTTCTGTATAAATACATCTTTATTTCTCAAGGAAAAGAGTATGCGTTTGTATCTGTCCCACGTAAACCTTTGATTCAAAATAGCATTCAATACAACCGTATTCAACGATCCGGAACTAACCCCTGAAATAAAAATCACATCATGCAGCATCCCTTTATTGAATAACTGCTCCAATAAAGCAGCCTCCTGAGGAATACGGGCAGCTGCACCCGTAATGACAACCGCTGTCCCTCTTCTTTTAATCCTGACCGGATGGCGCTCCTCGTTGATTATGTTGCCGCTGACGGTTGTCAAAACAATTAAAATGATGACAAATAACGTTATTCCTATTAATCTTTTCATCACCTGGACGATCTTATCTTATCATCTAAAACAAATAACATCATGTCAGAACAATATTATTCGAAAATAAGAAAAACAACACACTCAGTCAACTCCTTTTTTTCTACTTTTATCAAACTATCTGACAAAATTATGCACTATGAAAACCTGTCCAAAACGTATCGCGTCAGCGATTGTCATTTTGTTCTTCTTTTTCCTTCTAACGGATATCAGTGCTCAGTCCATAACCGGGAAATGGTATGGCCTGGTCAACCTGTATGGTGTAAAATTCCGTATCGTGTTGTCGATCGATTCCTCCGCCGGCGGTTTTAAGATGATCCTCGACAGACCCGACCAGGATTCCTATGGCATTCCGGTCACCACCTTCAGTTATGCCTATCCCGATATCCAATTTAGTCAGAACGATCTTCATCTGAATTATTCAGGTGTTGTTGATGCCGGATTGCAACATATAGACGGATTATTAAGTCTATACAATACGACTACCACCTTGGCATTCGGCAGGGATTTCATCCCGCCTCCTGAAAGCAGTCTTGTAAACATAAAGAAAAAGTACCACAAAAATGAAGTCTATATCCCGATGCGGGATGGGGTCAAGCTGTTCACCTCCATTTATACGCCCAATGACAGCACGTCGGACCATCCTATGTTGATGATACGGACACCATACAACAGTGAGCCTGACGGTCCTGATCATTTCAATTTTTCGATGAGCCTCTTCGACCGTTACATTCGTGAGGAATATATCATGGTGTTTCAGGATGTCAGAGGCTGCTACATGAGTGAAGGGCATTTCGTGGATGTTCGGCCTTACATCCCCGATAAGAAAAGTAACCATGATATTGATGAGGCCAGCGACACATATGATGCGGTGGACTGGCTGGTCAGGCATGTGCCTCATAATAACGGGCGGGTTGGAGTGATGGGCATATCCTATCCGGGTTTCTATGCCACCATGGCCATTCTGAGCGGTCACCCGGCCATCAGGGCGGTCTCACCGCAGGCGCCGGTCACCAACTGGTTTCTGGGTGATGACTGGCATCATAACGGGGCTTTCTTCGTCCTCGACTGTTTTCCCTTTGAGTATGGTTTCGGCCGGCCACGGCCCGGCCCGACACGTCTTGAACCCAAGCGGTTTCAATGGCCCATAGAGGACAACTATCAGTTTTTTCTGGAAATGGGAACGGTGAACAACCTGACAAAGCGATATTTGGGTGACACCATCCCCTTCTGGAATGAGGTGATGGCACATCCCAACTACGATACTTTCTGGAAAGCCAGGGATCCCAGACCCTATTTGAAGAATGTCAGACCGGCCGTCATGACCGTGGGGGGATGGTTCGACGCCGAGGATCTCTGGGGTACCTTGCATACTTATGCCGCCATTGAAACACAAAATCCACCGACGCTCAGCAACCACCTCGTCATAGGACCCTGGTATCACCACCAGTGGGGATATGGCCGGGCCGATCATGTCGGTAACATCTTTTGGGATCTGGACGCCAGCGAAACTTATCACCGCCTGGAGGTACAGTTCTTCAACCATTACCTTAAAGATAATGATACGGCCACATTCCCTGAGGCTTTCATCTTTGTCACAGAAGCCAATGAATGGCGCAGCTTCGACACTTGGCCGCCGGCAGCCATAAATGACCTTGACCTGTACCTCCGTGAGGACGGAGGCCTGTCATTTGACCCTTCACGTCACAAGGAGAGCTACGATGAGTACCTCTCCGACCCGGCGAAGCCGGTGCCTTATGATGACAAGATACAAGCCGACAGGGGAGAGACCTATATGGATGACGATCAGCGTTTTGCCGCCCGCCGGCCCGACGTCATGGTATATTGCACGGATATCTTGCAGAAGAACATCATCCTCACCGGCCCTGTGTCCGTCAACCTGTATGTCACCACCACAGGTACTGACGCCGATTTTGTGGTCAAGCTCATCGATGTCTTTCCCGATGATATGGAGGCACCCTCCGACGCACAGATCGAAGTACCGCTGGGCGGCTATCAGATGCTCGTGCGCGGTGATGTGTTCAGAGGACGTTACCGCAACAGTTTTGAAGAACCGTCGCCCTTTACGCCAGGCCGGGTGACCGAACTGAAATTCGATATGGACGACATAGCCCACTGTTTTAAGAAAGGGCATAAAATTATGGTGCAGATTCAAAGCTCGTGGTTCCCGCTGGTCGACCGCAACCCGCAGAAATTTGTCGATATCTATAAATGTTCGGAGAAGGATTTCCGGAAAGCGACACAGAGAATCTATCATGATTCAACGTACCCTTCCCATCTGACGGTCAGGACACTGAAAGAATAAAACAAAGGTTTTCATTCATCTTTGAAGTAATCTATATCCGTATCCAGGTCAAAATATTTCCAGATGAACCTGATCTCTTTGTTTTGGCAAGGGGCTCCACCACCGAAAATGCCGACTTTGTTGGAGTCGGGCATAAACACCAGGTCAGGTTGATTGGTGGTGCCGAAATCAAGATATCTCAAAGACTTGTCGGATGAAATGTTTTTCAGCTGATGGAGACCGCCTTTGCCGACGGGAAACCGCAGGAAGTCACCTGCCACAACTTTCATCGTCCCGTCCAGTGTTCGTAACTCACCAATTCCGTCGAGGATGAAAAAGACCTCCTCGTTGGCAATATGATAGTGAAAAGGCCAGCTGACCTTGCCGGGAGGTATCTCGTAGAGACTGGCAACCAGCTTGTTCGTCTTGAACTCTTTTGTAAAATCCTTACGTTTATGTGAGATACTGTTACTATGGGTCAATTCTGACCATTCCATGTCCCGTACGTTTATTTTAAATGTTCTGTCTTCCATTTTTTTAATTGTTAGGTATATTTATAATGTGGATCAGTAAATAAACGGTATCAGCCTTTTGGTGACTTTTTTATAATTCAGGTAATCTTGCCCGAAATTTCCGACCAGGGCCTGTTCTTCTATATTGATCCTGTAAAGGAATACGGCACAGACAGGTATGAAGATGACAGCGAGGCTGATCCAATTGCCCAGCGACAGGCCCAATCCCAGAAAAGACAACAAGCTTCCGGAATAAGAAGGGTGCCTGATCCGCTTATAAATGCCATCGGTTTTCAGCACATGATCATTTCGGATGGTAACATTGGGAGTGAACATCGATTTGAGCGAGGCAATGGCAATCGCCCTGATGATCATGCCGGCGATGATGAATGCGAACCCGAGAAAGTAGCAAAAAACATTAAATTCCCGATAGTTGACTCCAATCAGGACACCGCAGGTTATCGACACGATAATAACCACCCAGATCAAACCCAGTGTACCATTATCATGAGATTCCCCCGCCGGTTTTTTAGTCCTGGTGAAAATATTGATCACGATCTCCGATAGCAGCCAGAAACCGCATATTACTACGTACAACCACATAAATCACGCGTTAATTAATGTCAATACGATATGAAAATAAGTCCGGTGTTCATGCAAAGATATGGAAAATAAAGGTCTTCGGGTCTTCAGGTCGGCAGGT
>CAZVNP010000078.1:0-9552 GCA_964628285.1 uncultured Lentimicrobiaceae bacterium | reverse complement strand
ATGATGATATCGGATAGGCTTTTTTCACGGATGAGAGCCTCCTCGGCTTTTCTTTGCTGTGTGATATCAAGCCCCGAGCTTAAAACACCGATAATATTCCCTTGTTCATCCCGGATCAATGAATTATGCCATGAAATTAATTTAATTGAGCCGTCATGTGTCATTATTTCGTTCTCAAGGTACTCATGACCTTTTATCCGGCCGTCGATAATGGATTTAAACACAGCCTTAACCTGCTCCTGGTCTTTTTGGGAAATAAAATGATCGAACCAGTTTTTCCCGACGATCTCAAATTGTTCCATTCCAATAATCTCACAGCCTTTCTTATTGATCATGCTGGCCATTCCTTGTACATCCAGAGATATGATCATGACACCTGCAACATCAAGGTATGATTGGGCTCTATCCTTTTCGAGAATGATGGCCTCCTGTGCTTTATGCTGCCGGGTGATGTCATGCACCGTCACCAATATCATCGGTTGCTCATTGATACTGACAGGAAAGGTCCTAGCTTCAATGATCAGCTCCTCTTTTTTTCGGTTTCTGATTACAACCTGATCCGGGCCGGTGGGATGGCCTCTTATGATCTCAGTCAAATGGGATAATATCTTAGGTACCTGATGCAATGGGACCAGATGGAAGGACAATAAATTTTTTCCGGCAAGCTCTTCCTTTGCATAACCCAGTAATTTCTCAGCCTCCTTATTGCAATCGATAAAGTTACCCGCAGTATCGATCAGGTAATAGGGATCGGGGGCATAATCGAATAAAATTTTTAACCGTTGCTCCGAGGCTTTCATATCTTCGGCCATTTTCCTGCTCTCAGTGATATCCCTGATGATTGAAATAACTCCCAGGGGATGGTTATTGTTGTCGGTCACCGTATTTGAGTTGATTTCAGCATAAAACGGACGTTTTCTGAAGGTGATCATGGGGATGATCAGATTACGACCTGCCAGATCGGCAATCAGCTGTTGGTAATCATCTATGGCCTGTTCACGGTACTCATCGGCAACAAACTCGGACATATTATGTCCTTTGAGGTTTTCCTCCGGAGGGAATTCAAACAATTGAAAAGCAGCCGGATTAAAATCAATCACGCAACCCTTGGTGTCAGTGAATACATTGGCATCACGTGTGGCATTCAACAGGTTTCGAAGTAAATTCTCCTGTTGCCGCAAAGTGGCTCTCGCCAGTTTAGTCTCCTTTGCATAGCGGATGCTTCTGATAAAGATATCCCCCGTAAATTGTTCCCTGAGGCAATAATCTTCAGTTCCTGCCCTCATGGCCCGGAGAGCCGTTTCCTCATCCTGTTCGCCGCATAAAATAATAGTGAGTGCCTCTCCCGCCCTTTCTCGCACTTTGTCATAAGTCTTCAATCCCCTGCTGTCAGGTAAATCCAAATCGAGAAGTAAAACATCAAAGGCCTTATCCGAGAGAAGAGCAAGGGCATCGGCAAGACATGAGACATGCGTTAATGTTATCTCTACCTTAGTGATACCGTTGATCACATCAATGATCCTGTGGACCTCAGGTGACTCTGCTCCGATGAATAAAACCTCGTATTCCGTTTCCATAATAAAAGAAATAGGCTGTTACTCTTATGTTAACGCATAACGGTACCTGACGAAAGGATTCCGGTGAGGGTTCCTTCTTCATCCTCGATATAGGCATTATGCCAGGCTACCATGCATTCATGACCCATTGACGTTAAAACAGGATTTTCATAATATTGGACTGGTTTCAGATCCCTGCTGATTATTTTATTGAAGATAGCCCTCACACTTTCACTGACATGGTGAGGGAGAAAATTATTGAACCAATCCTTTCCAAGTATCTCCTCTTCCGGAAGGCCAATAACTTCACATCCTTTTTTGTTGATCATGGTCACCTTGCCCGATATATCCAATACTACCATGATAACGGGTGCCATATCAAGGTATTTCTTCACCTGTTCTTTTTCGGCCATTAAAGTTCTTTCCGCTATTTTACGCTGGGTGATATCTATTCCGATCCTGATAATGGCCCTGTCCGATAGACTGACGTTGACCCAGGAGGTGTCGATGACGCTGCCATCTGATTTATGAGTTTTATAATCCCTCCATTTACCATCAGCTTCTCGTATGGACCGATAAACTTGCTCGCGGTAGTCTGTATCAGGATAGATCTTTTCAAACAGATCAGGTGCATGAAAATAGTCATTGCACGGCCATCCCAGTATCCTCTCGGTACCTTTGTTTATCCATCGTCTTTCAAGGTCGTATCCGTAATACGAGGTCATGATAGGTGCATGATCCAGAATGGCCTGGAGTATCTCTTTCTGTTCATGAAGCTCCCTGGTCAGTTGTTTATGTTCGGAGATATCGTGCGAAAAAATAATGACCCCAATGATCTCTCCCTGATAGGTAAGCGCTCCGGCCCTG
Source organism: uncultured Lentimicrobiaceae bacterium (assembly GCA_964628285.1). GTDB lineage: Bacteria > Bacteroidota > Bacteroidia > Bacteroidales > JAGONC01 > JAPLDP01. Next base: position 7,129 of record CAZVNP010000078.1, on the reverse strand, counting down.
TTACCGTACCAGATCATTTCATTGTCTTTTCTGGCCATGGTCTCATATTCCACAGGGTATTTATTCTCAAAGACCATGGTCAGGGCCTTTTTTATCTGGTCATGTGACTGAGGATCGTAAAATTCAAATAACGTTTTGCCGACGATCTGACTGGGTTTAAAGCCGAGTATTCCATAATTGATAAAAAGGATCTCGCCGTCCCTGTTAGTCAGTGTAATGATATCAGGTGCGTTTTGGACCAGCGAGCGCCATTTGGCCTCACTCTCCAGCAGATCTTCCTCCGCATTTTTGCGGTAAGTGATATCCTGTAAGGCACATAAAACCTGGGCCGGTTTACCGTCGTGTTCCCTGGTAAAAATAACATTCCAGGTATGTAACCAGTGCCAGTTTCCTTTTATATCCTTTATTCTGAAGCTCACATCGAGGATCTCGTTATCTTTCATCTTACCGATTCCCTGTATGTAGGTATCCAATCTTGAATGATCGTTAGGGTGAACGATGTCGGCAAAGGAATCCACACCCATCTCCCGAAACTCCATGGGACTGTATCCCAGCATGTCAGATATGGTCTTGTTGACAAAGATGAATTTGAATTTCCTGATGTCGAAAATGACAATGGCCACCGGGATCAGGTCATTGATTTTTTGATACAGTTTCTGGTATTCGGTCAATGACTTTTCTATCCGTGCTTTCTCCCTTCTGATTTCCATTTCCTCCATCTCTTTCCTGATGGCCGGCACCAGCCGTTTAAGGTTGTGTTTCATGACATAATCGCTGGCACCGGCTTTCAGCATGCCGACGGCAATATCTTCACCAATAACCCCGGAGAAAACAATAAAGGGGATGTCAGGAACTTTTTCCCTGGCGATACGCAAAGCTTCATCGCCTCCGAATCCCGGTATCCGGTAATCGGAAATAATGACATCCCATGATTCTTTTTCCAGTGCTATGAGCATCTCACGCTCATCCTCAATGCGTTTGATGTATGGTGAAAGACTACCTTTAACCAATTCACGCCTGAGTAATAATTCATCGTCTTCGGAGTCTTCTATTAACAGGATATGGATCTGATCATTCATTTTAAAAGGGCATTTATTTAGTAAGGAACAGGTTCATTTAGTGAAAGCCAGTAAAATCCAAGAAATTTGACAGCTTCGAGAAATTCATTGAAATCGATGGGTTTACGGATATAGCTGTTGGCGCCATTTTTATAACTGTTAAGGATATCGTTTTCCTCAACGGAGGAGGTCAGGATAACCACCGGCAGGACACGGGTTCGCGGATGATGACGAATCTCTCTCAGGACATCCAGGCCATCTGTTTTAGTCAGGTTGATGTCCAGCAGGACAAAGGCAGGAAGAGGATTGACAAAGACACTTTTATCACCTGATGTTTGAAAGAGATAATCAAATACATCTTCCTGATTGTGTTTTATAATGATCGGATTGGTGATGTTATTCTTCTTAAAAGCCCTGAGTGTTAATTCCACTTCATCAGGATTATCTTCAACCAATAATATTTCCTTAATATTCATGCCAGAGTTTTTAAGATGAAAGTGTAAAATAAAATGTCGAACCGGCACCCTCAGTTGTCTCGGCGCCCACCTGTCCGCCATGGCGCCGTATGATGCGTTGCACCGTGGCCAACCCTATGCCAGTGCCGGGAAAAACATGCTGATCATGCAACCGTTGAAAAGGAATGAATAGTTTGTTGGCATATTGAGGATTAAAACCTACTCCATTGTCACGAACATAACATGTGATCCGCCCGTCGGCCTCCGTTGAAAAAAATTCAATAAATGTCCTATCCCTGGTGGAAGTAAACTTACAGGCATTGTCCAGTAAATTCTCCAAAACTATTTTGATCAGGTTCTTATCGGCCTTTACTTCAATGTTATCCTGAATCTTCCATGACACCTTCCGGTCAGGATGACTTTTGAAGAGATCCGAAAGCAGTGATTGTACCATTTTGCTCAGGTTAACCTTTTCGAGGATCAGATCCTTCTTGGTGATCAAAGCCAGGCTGAGCAGGTCATCGATCAGTTCACCCATACGTTGTGCGGCTTTGCGTATACGTGCCAGATAGTCCAGGCCTTTCTCATCGAGTCTGGCCCTGTAATCTTCCTCAAGAGCCTGACTGAAACCGTCAACGCAACGCAGGGGTGCGCGCAGATCATGTGACACCGAATAGCTGAAAGCTTCCAGTTCCCTGTTGAGGGCAGCCAGTTGGGCGGTACGTTCATTCACACGCGCCTCAAGTCGTTCATTCAACTCTCTGATCCTCATTTCGGCCTGAACACGGTCGGTGATCTCACGAATAATGCGCTGGATATAAAAACGCCCGTCGATGCTCACCGGTTGTAAACCGATCTCCACAGGAAACAGGGTGCCGTCTTTCCTCATATGCCAGGTTTCTATTCTGGCCGGTATGTTACCGGCAAGAGCCGTCATCTCCCTTTCCAGATCCTTGATATGATCTGGGGATTGTATTCGGTCTATGCTCATGGTGAGAAACTCGTCCCTTGCATACCCATACTCCCGCAAGGCGGCTTCGTTCACATCAATTATTTTATTATCCCTATCGGAAAGGATAAAGATATCATTGGCATATTTGATCATGTACTCAAACCGTTGCAATAAAGCCTGTCTTTCACTGGCCTGACGCACCTGCTGGCGGCTCCAGGAACCATACAAAGCAAATGAAACGATGAGGATGACCAATACCGTAAAAGCATTGGATGCGATGAATCTCTCATAAACAGGATACAACACCTCTCCGCGATTCACCTTTGAGATAATATACCAGTTGGTTCCCGGAATGGATCTGATATCTGACAAGACCCTGTGTCCAAGGTAATCGGTGCCGGTGAAATGACCTTCGTAGCCTGTGACGGCTCTGACCGCCGGTACGGAAGTGGCTCCCAGCGGTATTTTTAAACCTGCCGGCTGACCTGAAAACAAACGCGGCTTATTCAGGAAAATGACCGAATCGCCTTCCCTGCGGACAAGAACGGATTCGGATGAGGGGCTCATGAAAGGCCAGGAGGCTATCAGAGGATAAAGAAAATAAGCCGGATCGAGCTTGATAACCAATATCGCCATTACAGCACCACCATGGGTTGCAGCATCAAGCAAAGGTACCAACAGGTCGATGTGTACATCATGTTGTCTCCCGATGTGTAAATCCGACAACATGATCTGCTTTGTCCAGATGGTCTCCAACGCCAATGTTGATGCATATTCTGACAGATTACCGCCGGCAGGGGTCGAAAGTAACAGATTAAGCTGTGGATCAAAAAGGGAAATGCTGGAATATCCATCACTGGATTTCAACGTCCCAAAATAATCCAATAGTTTTTTCCTCAGCACTGAATCTTCCCTGATGGAGTTGAACAGCCAATGTTTGATGGCATCCAGCAAAAAGGCATCACCCTGAATAACCTCTCCGTCGCTTTTCCGCTCATGGAACCATTCTTCAATTCGTTCTATTTTAATGGCATTGATCGTGGACAGATCGTAATAGGTCTGCGTTTCTGTTTGTTTCTTCCGGTAACTGAACAACACGTGACCGGCAACTTCCATGATTACGAAGAGACCCAGGATGAGATAAACCACAAACCTGTGTTTTCCTTTGATGAATTCTTTAAAACGCATACCGGTCAACAGATTACCCTGACAGGGTTTACGGGTTAATGCATATAAAATAAATTGACATTTGAATCAACTCTTTAAAATTACTAAAAAAAGAAGCAAGCCCAGGCACTTGCTTCAGATTTTACCCTTTCCTATGTAACCCACACCTGGATAGGGTCTATGATATTTTATTTGCCGGCGTCTCAGCCTATTGAATGATGATGGCCTTGGATGTCCTGCTTTTACATCCTTCAGCCTGTATGAAATAAATCCCCTTTCGCAGTCCGGTCAGATCCCAGTTGCCGTTAACATGTTCATTGTCGGTTTGAACGTCCTTCACTGCGATCAGTCGTCCCATTGAATCATATGCTTTTATTTTATAAATTTCCTCATCGCTTGATGTAATGTCATACGACACCCATCCGTTGGAGGGATTAGGATAAACATGGAGGATGATGCCGGCATCATTACCGGGGCCTTCGGCAGAAGCCATGCCGATTGAAGCCGCCATCCAGTTGGTTGTCATGTCCGGATCACGCTCATAAGCGATTGTCTTGGCGATCCGTATTCCCATCTCCTCGGGGGTCTCGGCCGAGAACCTACCGACAAAGAGGTCGGGATAGTGATCGTTGCCCGCCTCTTTTATTCATGATACATCATAATACCAAAAGAGAGAGAGCGTGCACCCAACACGCTCTCTTTTGTAACCCAAATCTTAAAATTATAAAACAGAAGGAAGGATTTTGTAATTCACCCAATTTGAAAAGACAAAATTCTTTTTTCCTGTGGCCGTTATAGTGTCAATAATCGTACCGTTTATAAAATACTTCCATTTATTATCACAAGACACTGAAAATCCGAATCCTAATTTTGAAATTACTTCATATTGGATGATACCCCGAATTTAAAAAACCATGAATATTCATGGTTTTCATTTTCTTTAACGGATCCCCGGTCATTTGGCCGGCGGTTTTCTTGAAGGTCTTTTTATACCCAGTTTTCTCATCCGCGACCGCAGGGTTTCGGGATGCATAGCCAGGATGCCGGCTGCACCATCCTTGCCTTCTATTTTCCAGTAGGTTTCCTCAAGTACCTCAATGATGTAATTCTTCTCCATCTCCATCAATGAAAGACGTTCACCTTTCGCCTGCCAGCCTTCGGAAAGCGAGTCGTCAAGCTTTTCAGTGAGTATCAGGGCATCGCCTTTGGAAAGGATCATGGCTCTCTCAATGATGTTCTCCAGTTCCCTGACATTGCCGGGCCATGAACAGCCCTGGAGTATTCTAAGTGTTTTTTGTGGTATGCGGGTGATGTTTTTACCCACCTTTTTATTAAGGTGGTTAATGAAATGATTGACCAGCAAGGGGATATCCTCTTTTCTGTCACGCAGGGGAGGGATAAAAATGGGATACACGTTCAGCCTGAAGTACAGATCCTCCCTGAACCTTCCTTCTTTTACTTCCTTCTGAAGAATGCGGTTGGTGGCTGCAACGATCCGTATATCCACTTTTCTGGTGTGCGGGCTTCCCAGCCGTTCAAATTCTCCCTCTTGTATGACACGTAACAGCTTCACCTGCAGTTCCAGGGGCAGTTCACCGATCTCATCAAGGAAAATGGTTCCCTTGTCGGCCAGTTCAAAACGTCCGGCCTGGGATTTCACGGCACCCGTGTAAGCACCTTTTTCATAGCCGAACAACTCGGCTTCGATGAGTGACGCCGGCAGGGCGGCACAGCTCACTTTCAGCAAAGGTCTGTCTTTCCGCCGGCTGGCATGATGGATGGCGCGCGCAAAGAGCTCCTTGCCCACTCCTGTCTCCCCTTCAATGAGAACGGCTGTATCAGTGGCAGCCACCTGTTCCACCTTGGATAAGGCATGCCGCAAGACATCGCTGTTGCCGATGATCTCCTCAAAGTTATGCTCGAGCATGATCTCTTCGCGCAGGACGATATTTTCTGCCTTTGTCAACTCATTCAAATGACTGATTTCTTTCAGGGCTTTCTGAAGCTCCGACTCTTTTTGACGTAGCTCTTCATTCGATCGGCGAATCTGTTTATTCGTCTCTTCCAGCTTCTGATTGGCCAGCCCCAGTTCACGTGTCCTGGTTTCCACTTCTTCTCCCAGCCACCTGTTCATCTCCCTGAGTTGCTTCCTGCTATGCCGTATTTCCAGCTGGGTCCTCACACGTGCCAATAACTCTTCCAGTTCAAAAGGCTTGGTCACATAATCCTGGGCGCCCAGCCTGAAACTTTCAATGATGCTTTCCTTCTCCACCTTGGCGGTTAAAAAGATGATCGGGATTTCGCTGTACTCTTCTTCCTCTCTGATCTTCTTGCACACTTCAAATCCGGAAAGTCCGGGCATCATCACATCGAGAAGAACCAGATCGAATTTCTTTTTCTTCAGCCATGCCAGTGCCTTAGCCCCATCGAGGGCAAACTCCACTTTGAATTTGTTTTGCCTGAGTGTGTTCCCCAGCAATTGAAGGTTTTGGGGGGTGTCGTCAACGATCAGGATAGTAAAATCATTACTTTTTGGCAATTCCATTAATGATTGTCAAGATTGGTGAACAATAGGTTTACTAGTTTACCATTATCCTTCTGGAATAATGGACGGGTAAACAAATATACAATAAAATTTTCTAAATTGTACCGACAACTTTTAATAATACTAACAATGGAATGTGGATTCTGTTTGCAAAGATTGTCTGGAGCCTGTAAACTTATTAAGTTTAACAACTAAAGAGCTCATTTACCACACTTTCCGGAACCGATCTCCTGTAAGGTTTCCTCTATTTCCTCCCGTGTATTCATGACAAACGGGCCATAGCAGGCCATCGGTTCATGTAGGGGTTTACCTGAAAGTAGGTTATGGCCGAATTTACATAGATGCCGAAGTTGTCTCCCGGTAAAAGTAAAATCACCTTCATTAAAACGCCCTTCAAACATTTTCTCATAACTCCAGAATATAAAGGCGGCGTTTTCCTTTTTATAGTCATAAGTATTTTCTTTTTCACCTTTGAAGTAGCGATACATTGTGAAATCTTCGTTCATTTTATATACTCACAATAAAATCTTCATTTTAACCGTAATTCATTAAATATTAGGCACAGCATTAAAAGCTTCAAGTATTTCTTTTTGTTTTTTGGTTAGCTCTGTAATAATAACTTTTCCATTGTCATAAACTACGGCTTTGATTTTCTCCAGTTGAAGCAACATTTTTTCAAAACTGTACTCTTTGGTTAATTCGGCCTGTTTTAATATATTCATGATTTTCATTCGGATAATAAGCGCTAAAAGGTTAATGAACACTATGCCTTTAAGCGTTTCATTTTTATGTACACCGGGTGTGGACAGCTCAAGGTCGTTTTTCAGGATATTGAAACCGCGTTCGATCAGGTCTTTTTCTTTATACGCCGCCAGACAGCTTTCCCAGTCATAGTCACCACGATAGGCAATCAGGTATAATCCTTTCTTATTCAACACACGGGAAACGGCTT
>CAZVNP010000077.1:8173-9645 GCA_964628285.1 uncultured Lentimicrobiaceae bacterium | reverse complement strand
TCATATTGATGCTAACAATCTCAACAGAAGATGACAATAGGTAAAATCATACAAACATAGCAGGTAGAATGTGAATATTTTGTTTCTATCACAGGTTATTCCGTATCCCATTTCGGGCGGGGAAAGCATAAGAAGTTTTAATTTGCTGCAATGTCTGTCGGGCATTGGAATGAAAGTGACAGCTATAACTCCAATGTCGGAAAGGACTATTGAAGCCGAAGAACTATTACCGGGAGTAAAGTTCATTACGTTTCATTTTCCTGATGTGGAATTTGGACCACTAAAACAAATCACCGGTTATTTTAAGAGAAATAAAGATCTTGTACAGCTTATCTGTTCCATTATTTGTCAGGAAGAAATAAATCTTGCTTTCATTGATTATTTTTTTTTAGGGCAGTATATTCATTTGTTTCATTCTTATGGTATTCAGGTCATTTACGGGACACACAACTCCCAGGCCCGACTGCGTATCGAACAACCGGCTAAAGGGATAAATGAACGTATCATCAGATGGTTTGCTTTTACGGTACAATGGTTACATGAACGCATTTATTTTAGGAAAGCCGAATTTTTAATTGTTGTTTCTGATAAAGACAGGCATTATCATAACAGATTTATTAAATCTGATAAGATTGCGCAGGTGCCTAATTTTCTGGATGAACTAAAGTACATCGGTTCTGAAAAAAAAGAGAATTACGCAATTATTACGGGTAATTTTAATTCATTTCAAAACATACACGGCTTGGAGTGGTTTCTGACAGAGGTATGGAATGCCAATCTGGATCATAAGATGCAGTTATTGTTGGCAGGTAATGGTTCAGATACTATCCTCAATCGAATCACTTATAGACAACATTATTCCGGAATAAGAGCCATTGGATACGTTGAGGATATCATACCCTTTATTGCAAAGGCTAAGGTTGCAATTGTACCCCTCATATATGGTTCCGGAACACGATTTAAAATCCTTGAAGCCATGGCACTGAGGACCCAGGTAGTGAGTACAACCAAAGGGGCAGAGGGTATCGCTCATGATGGTACGATCCTGATTGCTGATGATGCTTCATCATTTCGCGATTGTATTGAAAATGTCATGGTCGGTAAGATAGATAACACAGAGAAAGAATATCAGATTTTTCATGAAGAATATTCGCTGGAAAAAAATAAAAAACGGATTCAGGATATTTTAATTAGCTGTAGTCAGAATAACCGTTGGCGAAAAAAAGGACTCCAACTGCCTGAAAAATAGAATCCATATCAATCATTATAATTTATATGGATGGAGTGCCTATGCTCATGGATTGATCCTTTCCCGCTAAAAACAATACTTCGTATATCGTTACTTCGCTCTATCGTTACTTCGTTACATTATAATTTAGCGATGTAGCGATATAGCGAGGTAACGAGGTAGCGAAGTAAAAAAGGATGGAGGCCTGGGCTGTTGATTGTCGCCTTTCAGGTGACAGCATGAT
>CAZVNP010000077.1:6345-8073 GCA_964628285.1 uncultured Lentimicrobiaceae bacterium | reverse complement strand
GTAACGAAGTAACGGAGTAGTGAAGTAAAAAGGATGGAGGCAGGGGATAGGGGCTGTTAGGTAACGAAAAAAAAGAAGGAGCCCCCCATGCCAACAATTTATTAATATCCTCTATTCTTCAAGTATTTAATGGTCGCTTTGATTTTCATTAATTGTAAAACGCAACTGATCTCATCAAGGATTACATCATCCGATTCTGTCTCTATATCTAAATCTAATAAAGATTTTAACAGGAATTCAGCTTTTAGCAAATCGCCACGCACAATATTATATAATGTAATAATTCCGTAAAAATTGAGAATCTCATCATGATGGAATGATCTTCGTTCAGGGAAAATCTCTGCTAATGACCATCTGTTTTCCAGAACTTTCCCAAGTTCATCTAATTTCTTATGATCGATAAGGTAGGCAAGGTAGTTAGTTAGTACAAAAAGATTACGAGGAAATCTGTTGTAAGCATATATTTTTATATCATCAGCTTTTCTATTCTTATGATGTTCTTCATATATCATGGCCAAATCAATGTACAGCCTGGGATCCTGAGGATGTTGTTTAATCAGTCTCTTTAATGCTATAATCATGTGTCTTGATTTGGTATGAGGATTCATTTGTTCGATATCATAAATCTCGTTGTTTAACTCCTCATCTTTATAATATTGATCATATTCAGGCAATTCTGATAATTCCAATGTTGTCAGTTCAATTGCCATCATTTTGTCCACTTCATCTTGTGTTCTTTGTATCTCCCCGGGTGAGAACATGTTATAGAAGAATCGGTCTGTAAAATAGCCTAATGCCTTGTCAGATATCTTTCTTTTCCCTTTTGAATATTCCTCCCACTCCTTGTCATTCCATTTATTAATTTGGTTTAATTCTTCCTTCATATCGTCGGGCACTTCCTCATCAATAGGGAAAAGCTCCTCATCTTCTTCATCTTCCAGGTATTCATCCAGGATATCGAGATGTTCGTAAAAGTCATCAGTCAGGATAAATTCATAATTACCCGGATCGGCTTTTTTCTCAAGCTGTTTTATATATTTCAGCGCCTCCTGCTCATTTTCCATGATGAGAGTTGGCTTCCCGTCTTTTCCAAATTCAATATCTATCCATTCGATGTCATCGTTATCTTCCTCCAATATATATTGTGTGGTATTTGTAAAGTCTTTATGGGGATGAATACCGAAGGATTCAGCATAGTCAACGGCACCCCAAATGATATTGTGGGCTAAAGAGTACTTGCATGGGATGAGGTTGTCATCGGAGTTGAATTTTTTAATTGTTTCGCGGTAATCGATTGAGGAAATATTAAAATAAAACATGGTATCTTTTACCCCAAGGCAATAGAGATCAGTCAAATAAAATCCCACAGTAAAATAACCGGTAACATGCTTTCTTGCAATGATAATATTTCCAATACCTTCTTCTCTCCAGGTGTCACTGATCATGCATTCATATATCGGCAATTTTCGGGCTCTGTTACGGATATAATTTTCAGGAGTCGGGTGCTGCTGACTGTTCTTTCGATGTTTTTTGGTCACTGCTGTCTGAATTAAATGAAACTGTCTAATTTACGTACACAGAATCAATACTTTAATTCTGATGAAACGACATTTATTCATGCAGACAAAATAAGCAATTATCACTATTCTGACATAGATGAATTTTGCACAGTTATTAACAGATAATAATGGGATGTTGAGGTCAATTTAGCTATCGGAACTCAGCTCG
>CAZVNP010000077.1:0-6245 GCA_964628285.1 uncultured Lentimicrobiaceae bacterium | reverse complement strand
GGATATGCACAAGCCAGCGAATCGATAAGTAAATACTGTCAATAGAGTCCCTTACGATCCAGGGACTCCATCCGCTTATCCGAAAAGAATTTTTTTTAAGGATTTTTTTTTACGCGGTTGGAGTCCCTTTTGAATTACCTTTGCCTTTGATATGATTGGCCAATCTCAATGATCAACGGTCATGTCCCCTGCCAAACCCAAAATATCCATCATTACCGTGGCTTTGAATGATTCTGACGGTATGGATAAAACCCTTGCAAGCATTTTGTCGCAGGATTATGATCCCATCGAGCTCATTATCATCGACGGAGGTTCAACAGATGGTACTTTGGGTGTTATTAAAAAATATGAGAACAGGATCAGCTGGTGGATCAGTGAGCCCGATTATGGGCCTTATGATGCGATGAATAAGGGATTAAACAGAACCACCGGCGAATGGGTATGCTTCATGAACGCTGGAGATACTTTTTATAATTCCCATACAATTTCTGAACTCTTTTTAAGTGATCCGGGTGATGCTGAAGTGATCTATGGCGACACTGTCTTCGATTATTCGGTTTTTAAGATTCATCGTAAACCACGATCCCATAGAGATTTCTGGAAAGGAATGGCCTTTTGCCACCAATCTGTAATTTTCAGAACATCCCTTATCAAAGAAAAGGGATATGATCTGACCTATAAGCTGGGTGCTGATTTTGAACTGATATACAGGTTATTTGCAGAAGATAAACGGTTCTTGTACTGCTCCGGTCCTGTTGCGATACATAATACCCATGGATTATCGAACCGATACATGGTAAAATCAAGCCGTGAACATTTTCTGATCCTTATGAGACATAAGAGAGTGACGCTGAAAGAGTGGATATACTATCATCAGCTGTTCGGATATCTGATTCTCATTGAACTGGCATACAAATTATTACCTGATAATTTAATTTTAAAGATCATAAAACTTATCAACAGAAGGCATTTAGTAACTGTTGATTGAAATTTTCATCCCATTCGGTTACATCTGATTATTTTTGTGAAAAAGGTTGTGAAAGTCCTATTGGTCAATACTTATGATGTGCGTGGTGGTGCTGCCCGTGCTACCTGGCGTATTTTCAAAGGATTGCAGGATCGTGGGATCAATACCCGGTTGATGGTGCAGACCAAACTATCGAATGATCCGGATGTCATTGTTCCCGGTGGAACTATCGCACAATCAGTTTCCTTCCTCAGACCATATATTGACTTTATCATTCCTTTTTTTTACATCCGCAAAAGGGCGGTATTTTCACCTTCGCTACTGCCGGGTCATGCCGTAGCCAAAATAAATGAATTGGATTTGGACATCATCCATCTCAATTGGATTACCGGTGGTTTTATCCGGATCGAGTCTCTGGCAGAAATACAAAAACCTGTTGTCTGGACACTTCACGATATGTGGGCTTTCACAGGTGGTTGTCATTATGCTTTGACTTGTGATAGGTTCAAAGATAACTGCGGTCACTGCCCTCAGTTGCATTCATCGCATGACTATGATTTGAGCCGGAAGATATTCCGCAGAAAACTGGCGGTCTACAAAAGGATACAAAAGCTGACCATAGTTACCCCTAGTCAATGGCTGGCATCGTGCGTACGATCCAGCAGGTTATTGGGTAATTTTCGGGTAGAAGCTATTCCGAATGGACTTGACACTTCTGTGTTTGTTCCTGTTAATAAAACACTTGCCCGGCAACACTTGCATCTCCCTGAAAATATAAAAATGCTCCTTTTCGGCGGGATCAGGGCGGATAAAAATAAACTTAAAGGGTTTGATTACCTCATAGAAGCTCTTTCAAAAATTAAAAGCAGAGACATAGAGCTGATGGTCTTTGGGGCGGCTGAGTCAAAGAAAATACACTCCCTGGGGTTTAAGGCTCATTTTTGGGGAACGGTCAACGATGACCGGTTACTCATTGATCTATACTCTGCAGCCAATGTTACGGTTGTGCCATCCTTGCAGGAAGTTTTCGGTCAGACAGCCAGCGAAGCCATGGCTTGCGGAACACCTGTTGCAGCCTTTGGTATTACGGGTTTGCTTGATATAGTTACCCATAAGGTTAATGGCTACCTGGCTAAACCCTATTCAACTGATGACCTTGCAGAAGGAATCGATTGGATTTTAGGAGATCAGGAAAGATATAAAGAGTTGGCCGGCAATGCCAGAAAGAGTGCAGTGGCAAACTTCGATATAAAAAAAATAGCAGACAGGATGATCCACTTGTATGAAGAAGTCAGGTAAAATAAACGGAGGCAGAAAGCAGGATACTGGCAGGGGTTACAAGGGTATCTTTTCACAACCTCACCCCCAACCTCCTCTCCTGATCCCCGCGAAAGCGGGGATCAGGAAGAGGGGGCCAGGGGGTGAGGTCATCACCATCATCACCCCCTCCCTTAATCAAGCTGATTTCATCGAAAGAACTATTCACAGTGTTCTCAGTCAGAAAGGCGATTTTGACCTGGAGTATATCGTCATTGACGGAGGATCGACGGATGGTACGGTTCATTTACTGGAACAATATGGTGATAAGATAAAATGGATCTCCGAGAGAGACAACGGTCAGTCCGATGCCGTCAGAAAAGGCATCGCCATGTCATCGGGAGAGATCATCGGGTGGCTCAACTCCGACGATGTATACCTGCCGGGTACACTGCAGAAAATGGCAGATTATTTCACTATGTATCCGGCTTGTCAATGGCTATATGGTCGTTGCCGGATCATCGACGATGATGACCATGAGATCAGACGATGGATAACCTATTATAAAAATTTTATGATGCGCCGGTTCAGCTATAACAAGCTTCTCATAGAGAACTTTATATCCCAGCCGGCTGTATTTGTGAAACGTAGTCTCATTGAAAAAGAAGGCTTTACCGATCCTTCACTGAATTATGTCATGGATTATGACTTGTGGTTGCGCCTCGCCAGGACTATTCCGCCCGGTATCGTCAATGACTATCTGGCCTGCTTCAGGGTCCATGATCAATCGAAAAGCCGGACACATTACCGATCACAGTTCCGTGAAGAATACCTGACCCATAAAAAATATCACCAGAGAAAAATATTATTATTTTTACATCGGTTGAACATCCTTAAAATTACAGGTATATATTCGATAATGAATGTGTTGGATAGATTCCGGCACTTTTTTAACCCCCTTATCTCATCGCATCATGAATGAACAGATGTTACACGTAGATATTCACAGAATTCAATACCTTGCTATTTTCGGGAGCATGGTATTGCTTGCATTTATCCTTGTTTTAATCAGGAACAAAAAGATCAAGGAAGAATACTCACTGCTCTGGATCATCATCAGCTTGGTATTTCTATTCTTCTCCATTTGGCGTGATGCCTTGGATTATCTGGCACATCTGGCCGGCATAGCCTATGCCCCTGCTGCTATTTTTCTTCTCTTTTTCATTGCTGTTTTCATGATCCTCGTTCAGTTTTCGATCATCATATCCAGGCTCACGGAACAGAATAAACGTCTGATACAGGAATTAGGATTGCTCAAGATGGAGATTACACAACTGAAGGAAACCATAACGCATGCGTAGGAACCCGTTTACACATATGACGGTTATATTTCTGATTCTGGCAGTGGCCGGATTTATAGTTTATTCCAATACTATTCATGCGGTATTTCATTTCGATGATGTCTCGAGCATTCTCACCCAACCCCGTATCACTACCTTTTCGACCTTCGCCAATCCACATTATTGGTTTAACATCAACAACCGACCCGTTGCCGAGCTGAGTTTTGCATTGAATTACCATTTCGGGCAGATGAATGCCCACGGTTATCACATTGTGAACATCATCATTCATATTCTGAATGGCTGGTTGGTTTTTTTACTGATGCTTAAACTCTTATCATTCCAGCACCTCATCGACGAAAAGATTTATGTCAACAGGCGCATCATTGCCTTGTTCGTTGCCCTTATTTTCGTGGTGCATCCTATCCAGACCGAAGCTGTCAGTTACATTGTTCAGCGCATGCGGTCGCTTTCCGTTTTGTTTTATCTTGGGGCGATTTATCTGTATATGCTTGGCCGGTTAGCCTATCTCGAGAAACACCGTTCGATGATGGCTGTTTTTTTGCTTCTCGCGGCCTTTATCTCAGGATTGATCGGCGTATTAACCAAACAAAGCGCTATTAGTTTTCCGGCCGCATTTATCCTAGTGGAGTTTTTCTTTTTGAGAAATACCGATGGCAAAGTCTGCAAGAAATACCTGATCCTTGTGACTTCAATGATTGTTCTGGTGGCTCTGGCACTTATCGTCACCGGGTATTTACCCGAAGAAACTCAGGCCATTTCACGCAAAGATTACCTATTAACCCAGTTCAGAGTGATTGTCAAATACATACAGCTTTCTTTCCTACCTATACATCAGAACCTTGATTATAATTTCATCATTTCTACATCACTATGGAATTTTTCTGTCCTCTCCAGCTTGTTGGTCATCCTTATACTTCTTTTTGGCAGCGTGATTTTATATAAAAAACAGAGGATGATTTCATTCGGGATCATTTTATTCTTTTTAACCATGGCGGTGACATCTTCAATTATCCCTATTAAGGATGTGATTTTTGAGCATCGTTTGTATTTACCGATTTTAGGATATAGCATCGTTGTGGTTTATGCGCTGGCATTTTGGCTTATCGAAAAACGAAGGAAGATGTTGTGGACCGTTTTATCGGCAATAACTTTGGCATATGGCACGGCAACTTTTTTCAGGAATGAAATATGGAAATCGGAATATGCTCTTTGGAGTGACGTTGTGAAAAAATCGCCTTCCAAACCACGGCCATGGAGCAATCTGGGGTATGTGTTGCTCGACATGGACAGTGTGGACCGTGCCATCGAGTGTTTTGAGCGGTCGATTAAGATCGATCCCGGTTACCCGCTGGCTCTCAATAACCTTGGTCATTCATGGAGCCTGAAAGGTGACAAGGAAAAAGCATTGTATTATTTCTTAATGGCAGTCGACAAGTGGCCGAAGTATACCAATGCGTTGAATAATACCGGTTCTACTCTTATCGATCTGGAGCGACCTGCCGAAGCCATTCCTTATCTTGAACGTGCTGCTAAGGCCGATCCTGATTATGCACGTACCTATTTTAACCTGTCGTTGGCCGACATTAAACTGAAAGATTACTCTCGTGCTATTGAATATCTGAACAAATACCTGAATTATAATCCATCCGATGAGGATGCATTGAACAATTTAGGCAAATGCTATTTCGCCCTTGAAAATTATAATGAAGCCATCGGCATATATCTGAAAGCACTTCAAATAAATAATGACGATTATATTGTCATCAACAATCTTGGCAATGCGTATAACAAGATCGGTCTTCAAGGCAAAGCCATAGAATGTTACAAATGGGCGTTAAAGATCAATCCCCAATACAAGCCGGCACAATATAATCTCGAACTTACTTACAAGATACAGGAAGGTAAGACCATCGATACCCAATGAACAAAACGAAATGGTAATGAGGCGTTTAATAGACTTCCATTATAATACTGACACATGAAGAATAAAATACTCATTATGGTTCCGGCATATAATGAAGCCAAGTCAATCGGTATGGTGATCGATGCCCTGATTAACGACAGTCGGGACTGGGATATTCTGATCATCAATGATGCTTCAAACGATGATACCAGCCATATAGCCAAATCAACGGGGAAAGTCCGTGTTATTGACATTCCTTTTAACCTGGGCGTGGGTGGTTGTGTTCAAACGGGCTTCAAATATGCAAAAGACTATGATTATGATATAGCCGTCCAATTCGATGGCGACGGGCAGCACATCGCATGCGAGATTCACAAGCTGTTATCACTTATCAGCAGGGATGAAACGGATATCGCTATAGGTTCGCGCTTTATGAAACAACACAAAGGATTTAAATCGTCATGGTCCAGACGCGTTGGAATTAATATCTTCAAAGCCCTGATCTTTATTCTTTTAGGAAAGAGAATCACTGACAGCACCTCGGGATTCAGGGCTTATAACAGGAAGGCCATTCATTTTCTGGCAGAGAATTATCCTGTCGACTATCCAGAGCCGGAGGCTGTCATTTTGTTATATAGGAACGGTTTTCGCCTCAAAGAAGTATATACGGAGATGCGCGAACGTCATAGCGGCCGTTCTTCCATTACTTTTTTCAACAGCCCTTATTATATGACAAAGGTCATGCTGGGGATGG
>CAZVNP010000076.1:0-9853 GCA_964628285.1 uncultured Lentimicrobiaceae bacterium | reverse complement strand
TTATAAACCCATACGGATAAAACGGGACCGAAAATTTCCTCCTGCATCGTTTTAAAGAAGGGATCCGTCGTCTCGATAAGGGTAGGTTCAATGAAATACCCTGTTGATTTATCGCCTTTGCCTCCGAAAACGATCTTGGCATCCGGCGATTTTTTGGCGAACTCAATATATCCCATGATGTTGTCAAAGGCGCTTTCATCGATGACGGCATTTATAAAGTTATCCGAATCCATTACATCACCCATTTTCATTTCATGATGCATGTCGTGCATCATGTCTCTTATTTTTGGCCAAAGCGATTCCGGGACGTACATCCGCGATGCGGCGCTGCATTTCTGACCCTGGTATTCAAAGGCGCCCCGTACAGCGTTGGCCGCCACTTCCGTAACATCGGCCGAAGGATGGATAAAAATAAAATCCTTCCCGCCTGTTTCGCCCACAAGCCTTGGATAAGACCTGTAATTGGTCAGGTTCTCCGAAGCCTGCCGCCAGAGGGTGTTAAAGGTTGCATTGGAGCCGGTGAAGTGTATACCTGCCAGCATTGGATCAGACATGAGATTCTTACCGATCAATGAACCTTTTCCCGGTATGAAATTGATAACCCCTTCCGGCAGGCCGGCTTCCATGAACACTTTCATGAGGTAGTAATTGGACAGGACGGCCGTGGAGGCCGGTTTCCAGATGGTCGTATTGCCCATCATCACCGGCGCCATGTTGAGGTTGGCCGCTATGGATGTGAAATTAAAAGGACTCACGGTAAAGACAAATCCTTCCAGGGGCCTGAACTCCATTTTATTCAACTGGTTATAAAAGGATTTGGGCTGGATCTCATAGATTTTTGAGGCGAAATAGGCATTGTATTTCAGGAAGTCGATCGTCTCACAAATGCCGTCAATTTCCGATTGGTAAATGTTCTTACTTTGTCCCAGCATGGTTGACGCATTGA
Organism: uncultured Lentimicrobiaceae bacterium; assembly: GCA_964628285.1. Classification (GTDB taxonomy): domain Bacteria; phylum Bacteroidota; class Bacteroidia; order Bacteroidales; family JAGONC01; genus JAPLDP01. The sequence continues at coordinate 8,907 of CAZVNP010000076.1, read as the reverse complement.
TGACATGGCGGTACTTGCCTGATATCAGCTCGGCGGCTTTTAAAAGGATGGAAGCCCTGATCATCCAGGATAAATTGGACCAGATGGCATGTGCATCCAAAGCTGACTTCACCACGATTTCCAGTTCCTTTTCAGTGACATTATGAAATCTTCCGATCACTTTACGATGGTCGTGCGGCGGCCTGATCTCGGTGGTGTTGCCGGTAAAGTACTCCTTTCCTCCGATGATGCAAGGGATCTCGACGGTCCCGCTTAATTGGCGGTTTAATTCGCCAATAAGGTTTTTCCTCTCCGTGCTGTTTTCCAGGTAACCCAGAACGGGCTCATTGGAGGGAGCATTGAAGTTATAGATGGCATTATTCATACATCCTCCTTTCAGGGTAAAAAAAACGATATACGCATTCACGCATACCGGCGTGCAAATATAGCATTTTTCGGCCTTGGCCTTATAAATTTACAAGTATTCTGTTATGTAATTATGAGAAATATAGATAGATTTGGCTTACCTGCTATCCTATGTTAGATAAGAGTGACAGATATGATTACAGGGCAGGACGGGATTTCGTCAAACATAACGTGGTAAGATCCTTAATATCGGCTTCGCCCATGCACATCACCGTGTCGGCGCCACCCCGGTGAATTTTGTTTGATTGAGATGATGTGTCAACGAATCAATTTATAACCACTTTCTCCGTTTGAAAAATATCAGCATCACCACCGTCATCAAAACCATTACTGCCCACCAGATGGGATACGCAAGCTTCCATTGTAACTCGGGCATAAACTTGAAATTCATACCATAAACACCTGCTAAAAAGGTTAGCGGGATAAAAATAGCAGCGAAAATAGTCAACACTTTCATCACTTCATTTGTTCGGTTGCTGACGGATGAAAGGTATAAATCAAGCATTCCCGACGACATGTCGCTGAAGGTCTCAACCGTTTCCACCACCTGGAGGGTATGGTCATAAACATCGCGCAGATAAATGGCGGTGCTTTCTTTTATTAACCTGTGTTCAGCCCTTTGAAGCACATTGATCACCTCACGCATGGGCCAGATGGATTTCCTCATAAAGACCAGCTCCTGCTTGAGGTGGTAAATTTTGTTAAGCAAACCCTGGTTGGCATACACTAAAAGCCGGCTTTCCAAATTTTCTATTTCTTCGCCAATATTTTCCAGAACGGAAAAATAATGATCTATCACAGCATCCAATATTCCATACAATAAGTAATCACTTCCCAGCTTGCGGATCTTTCCTTTGCTCATCCGTATCCTGTCACGCAATCCTTCCAGTACATCTCCCTCTTTTTCCTGTAACGAAATGACATAGTCTTTTCCAATGACCAGACTGACCTGCTCCAGAGTAACTTCGTGTGATTCTTCGTTAAAGTAAGCCATTTTGATGACCACAAAAAGGTAGTCATCATATTCTTCCACCTTAGGTCTTTGAGTCGTGTTGGCCATATCCTCCATCACAAGAGGATGGATATTGAATATTTCACCGATGTCATGAATGATTTTTTCGTCATGCACCCCGTTGATGTTCAGCCAGGTTACGGTCGGACTTTCTTTGAAGGGAATGATTTCTCCAACGTTTGCAAGCTCCTTTTCGGTAAACTCCTTTTCATTGTAATCCAGAACATGCAGTTTAACGGGTGTCTTTCGCTGGATGCCGACATATTCAACGGTTCCCGGTATGTCAGCCGTCCTGCCGGTTTTGGGCAACAGCTTTGACGTACGGAATGTTTTTGATCGTGAGTTTTTCATAATTGAGATTTTAAATTTTCAACGAGTTACACGAAGGACCACAGAGAAGGCACGGAGAGCCATGAAGAAAGATGCAATTATAGATCGATGATGATCGGCTTTTCTGCTAACAAAAATATCATTCTTTCACCAATTTAGTCACTTCGGTTTTGTCGTTATTGCTAACTGTCAAAATATAAATGCCATTCCTGTAATTACTCATATCCAGTTCCGTTTGTTCCTGTTCGATGGGTTGTGTCAGGAGCAACTGTCCCTGAACCGTGCAAATTGATATTAAGGCATTTTTATGTTTGTCTTTTGATTTAAATGAGATGACTACCCGGTCACGAACAGGATTGGGAAACACTCTGAACAAGGTATGGATATCATTTTCCGGTATACCTTCGCTAACGGTATTTGTCTGTAACAACCATGATCCGGGGTCAAATATAATGGAATCAACGGGTTCAGGGAGGCAGAGTCTGTACATTTCGTTGTTGGGACCCTGATACAGCCTCACTGTGGTGTCGCCTGCAGGGTAAAATATTTTCATGTCGAAGTGCGTCCGGAATAAGGTCGTTGCCAGTGAAGATGTTGTCTGATTAGAAATGACGGTCAATGTATGCGAATCCTTCATTCAGCCATATGTCATTCCATCGGGCACACGTCACAAGATCGCCGAACCACTGATGTCCGAGCTCATGGGCCGTGTACCAGTAATACTGACTATAATATGGGGCTGCCGTTGTATCAAAGGCCTGATAGCCGATGGTGCACATGGTCTGATTTTCCATGGCTCCGAGAGAGGTACCTGCGACACAATAGCCGTATTTTTCATCTTTGAAGGGATAAGTGCCGATGAGTTCCGAGTATAACCGGATCAGTTCTTTGGTCTCATCGATGGCTTTCAGATGGGTTTCGTAATAAATTGATTTTGGGAATAAGAGATTTTGAAGTAAAACCGAATCCTGCCCGTCAGGAAGGGGAGCGTGGGTAATGTATTCACTCAAAGGTCCGACTGAGAACGAAATCAGATAGTAGTCAATCGGATTTTTTGTCACCCATTCGTATCTCACTTTTTTGTCAGGTAAGTAAGTAATGGATTTTAAAATGCCATTCGAACCGGAACGATTGGTTGAGTCCGTTGTAATATAAAACGTGACCGAATCGGCCTTATCTCTCAGGTCTTGTTTGCATGGCCACCAGACCTTGGACCACCATGTTTCCGAAAAAGAACAGATTTGATATTTGGCGGTATGCACATATACGTAAATGCCGTCATTATGAAAGAGATAGTTTGCGGCTCCGTTGCCATGATAATAAATCCTGACAGGGAACGGCTGATTTTGAGCTATAGGCTCACTGACCGGAATAAAGACCAGATCATCGTGATGTTGGAAGTCATTCAGCACCCCATTAACAAAGACAGAATCCACGGCCATGTGAGTCTGGCTTCCGGTGATGGTATCGATCAGCTCAACGACAAACGTATCGAGCAGGGCTGCCGTGACGACAGCATTTATGGTGACATTGCCCCTGACAAATGTTGAATTATTATGAAGCTGTAAGTCCAATATGTATTGCTTGAAATCGTAATTATTTTCCAGAATGTTCTGAGCTTGAGTAATGGGATCACACAGAATCGTATAGGTCACAAAGAGAAGGTAAAATTTTTTCATTGTGCTCAATCAATTATAGGGAATGGAGTAAGCAGATAGCCCTCTGTTGCCCATCCGAATATAGGCTCTCATTGTATGCAGTTTTCATAGTTGAATATCATTGAACCATTAATTCAGATATTGTGGAACGGAGGAGGAATCAATCAGTATGATCCCGTCATATACATTTTTCAAAATCATGGATTCATTGGTAAAACCTGATATCTTTGCCGAGATGGTCGAAAACATCCATCTGTTCCCGTCACATTCTGGCTGGTTTAAAATATCGACAAACAGGTATTTTTTTCTGCAATGATATAATATCCCTTCCAGTGAAGAGGCCGACGTGGTGGCTCGACATTGATGATCGACCAATCCCAGTCCGTTCTTGTTTTACCACGTACCATGTATAATCCAACGGCGTAAAGATCGGGTTCGTATTTTTCGGAAAGCCAGCATCCCATGGCTTTAATATCTGCATACAAAGCATGACTGTATTTGCTTCGTGCAATATGGTAATTATGCGCCCAGAGGATCATTTTTTACCCGGATAGAGCATATCTTTGAGAAACACGACATTGGCGGCCATCGCGGAATCCCTTATTTTATATGCACCGGGGGATCCGGATAAATTGATGAGATCGGTGAGTAGCATGTGGTCGAAATTGGCGATAATCGAAGTGATGGTTTGCCTGAGAAAAGCAGGATATATTTTATTGCCCGGAAATTCAGTAACCAATTCAATGAAATGATTATCGATAAAAGTCAATAATTGAGAATAATGATATTTAATGGAATCCTTGTTTTGTACAAGATAAGTTATATTCCCGTCTTGTATTTCTTTAATGGTAAGGGAATCGAATACCCTTACCTGTTTTGCGTAAGAACTTTCGACAATGGAGATGATATCATATAGAGACGCCGTGTGCTTCATTATGGAATGCCATTTAGACGTGAACTGACAGTCAAAACCTGCCAGGATCAAAGGATGGCATGTGTTATTGGTTTCTTTTATTTAATCGAACAGATCCAGTACGTCAGGTGTGCCCCAGACATAATAAAAAATGGAATTTTTAATGGCATCAAGGCCGGAGAGTTCCTGTATGTTTTCATTGGTATAAAAACATTCGTATAAGCCGCTTTCAAAGGCAATCACGTCAAATCCCATCTCTTCATGCAGGAATTTTATCAGCCGGACTTTGATCTGGCTGTATTGCTTTGTCCCGTGACAGCTTTCACCCAGAGCCACCAGATCCTTGTTCATCAGATAATATTTTAAGCATTGCAGGTCTGAAAAATTTTCTGATGTCAATGAGCGGATGTCGATCCTGTTATATCTGTCATTAATCCAGTTAAGATAGTTGGTGTCGATTTCCGGGACTGACGGGATAGCGGTCGTTATTAACAGGCTATCCTGTAATAATCCGTCCCAGTCGGTAATAACCTCATCGCAGACGACATAAGAAGTGTGATCATTGACCGGCACGCTTTCTTTCTTACATTGAAGATTTAAGACAATGATGAGAAGGGATAACGCTTGAAACAGGTATTTCAAAGTAGTTATCTTTAATCGTAACAAATATAAGTTATTTCAATTGGAAATACAAGATGTCAGATTATTTACTGTTTAAAGTGATTCAGTTGAGTCAATCTTCAACATTCATTGACGAACACTCAATGTTCAATGGAATTTTCAATGATCAATGAAGATTGAAATGTTCAATGGTGATTGAAATTTTCAATTGGGTGTCAATCCTCTAATCTCTCACTCACCCCACTTGCGGCTCGTAGCTCGCGGCTCGCAACTCCTATCAAAGAAAAAGATCATTTCTTTCCTGCCTGAAATACCTCCTTGGCGACCGTCATGGCGGTCATCGCCTTGGGCCAGCCGACATAGAAGGCAAGATGCGTGATCTCCTCTATCAGCTCTTCTTCAGTGATCCCGTGTTCTTTTGCAAAATTAAAATGAAACGGCATCTGACGCGTATTCTCACCCGCCACCAGAGCGGCAACGGTGATCAGGCTTCGGTCGCGGGGCGTGAGTTCTTTTCGTTCCCACAGGTCATCAAAGAGTATTTCATCGGTATATTTGCTGTACTGGGGAGCAAAATCGCCGAGGAACCGGCGTGCAACTGATTCTTTTTCTTTTTTGGACATGGTCTTAATCTTTAATGAATTGTCAAATTATCGTTCATCCATCAAATCCAAAATATCATTTTACTGTAATAGTTGTCATTTCATAATTTCATGCAAATTACAAAAAAGACAAACATTATTGTGATTCAGTTTGTCCATGGAATGACTGGAATTGAACGGGGACGCTGTGATAACGGAAAGCTTTCATCAATCTCATTTGACATTCAATATTGGCCTTCTGAGGACAATATTCAATATTGGTTTTTAGAAGGTCTGATCTCCCTGCGGAGGTTTACCTTCGATGTGGTTCCATGTCCTAATTTTTAAACCACCTCAATACGAGCCCTCCATTTCTTCCGTTTATCCTCCTGCCCCCTCTGTGGTTAATGAAGCGATAGCTGTACCCGGTTGCAGTTGGCATTTCGGCGGATCATGAATAGCGAATAGCAAATAGCAAATAGCGAAAGAGGGAGCTTCTAATGTGTCCTATGTGCCTGGTGTGGTGAGCATGAATCAATATTGGCTTTCCTACGATAAATGGAATCGTCGAGAGATATTAAAATATCTTTTTCAAGCCGGCATTTCCCTTTTGATTGGAACAATCTGCTCGAGGTGAAGCGGATCCAATAAACCCCTGATTATCGGTCGTAGTTTTATAATGCATAGATATCAATATTCTTAAATTCACCTATTTTGTTTTTTATGAATGGTTGAATACTTTTTTCTTTATATATTTCTTTATTGTATATAAAAAGATATTTTGCTCCAAGTTTGATTTTTTCTTTAATCTTTACACTATCTGCTGATATTCCAAAGTTTGTCCATCCTTTCATATTCATAAAATATAAAGTGATATTTATGCTATTATCGGATAAACTAATTACTTTATCATCTTTTTTAATTCCAATCGATTGTAAATACGGTGTGATTTCCTTGAAATACTGAATATTTTCGATGAAATTTTTATTTTGCCATCCTTCAGGATTGTATCGATCTTCAATTCTTCTTCTTGCAAAATCAATGTTATGTACAAGAAATGCAATCACGATAATTCTAAAAAGCAAAGAAGAGTAAATGACGCTGAATTTATCTTTTAGCAGTAATAAAAAACTCAATATAAAGATTGGTATCAATATAAATAAGTTAATTGTATAATAATCATGATCTCTTAAAGCTTGAAAAAATAATACACTGAATAATAAGACACCTATCGAGACCATAGCAGTTAAAAGGAGCAATACTTTACTTGTTTTTTTATAAAACATAAAAATGCTGATAAGCATAATAACAAAAACGATTTGAGTTTCTCTTCTGAAATAATCCCATTTTACATGTTCAATTATAGCATGAAAAGTTGCCTTAATTTGTAATATATCCTGGTCCCATATTGGTAAAATGCCAATTAGAAAAATCTCCGAATTGTACTTGGTATTATAATTATAAGCATATATATACCAAATTATAGGAATAATCAAAACACTAATTAATATGAAGATTTGTTTCTGAGGATGTTTAAATATTTTTCCGGCCGGATTTAGTTTTACATTAAACAATTCGAATATGAATAACACAATAATGGCTATGAAGCTTATTAAGGATGAAATTTTCAACAAACCCGCAATGGCATAAAAGAATGCAAATAAATACAGGTGCTTATTAGACGATGATTGACTAAATTTAAAAAAGAAATATAGTCCAATCATTGCCAACGAAAGTGCCGGAATATCCATTAAAAAGTTATTGGCATAATAAACAAGAGTTGGGGAAGTAAATAAAAACAAGCAACCTGTTATGGCTAATATTGAATCCTTTAATGTGTTTTCAAAAATTTTAAACAATGCAAAAAGACCTGAAAAAAAGAATAGCAGTATGATCAGACGATAAATATATTGGTGATATCCAAAGAATTTCCAAAGTTGTGCAATTGAAAAATATATCAAAGGAAAATCACTGGCAGTTTTACCTGTACCATCCCTTCCTAGATTATGAATTGAGGGTTCGAAAAAAGGATTATTGTCCTGATAATAATTCATGGTGATTGACAGACAATCGCACTGTCTCCAGAGATGAACACTTTGAGGAGACTTCAATAGAATATCCTGGTAATCATATGCAATTGAAATGATAAGAAATAAAAAAATAAAAATCCATCCGGAGTATTTTGGGAAATAATTATTTTTTTTAATTGCCTGTATAAACTCATTAATTCTCATTCAGTCAATTTTAAGTTACGACCAACAATTGATCGAATCTATTAAGTTTATTTTACTTATGGAATATAAACCGTTCGATTTACGCACCCAATTCAGGAGGATTATTATATTGACATTATTTCGTAAAAGAAATCTCTTGATAACCTGAACAAATTTAGACTGTCTTAATAAGAAATCCAAATTGAGCAGACTCTTTATCGGGAAATCCAGTTGATATCCGAACCCTGCGTTTCCTCCGTTTATCCTCCCATCCCTCCGTTGTTAAAAGAAAAAGATATTATCAGCGGTTGCTGGTCGGCTATTCGGCATATCGTTTACGAAGCCCGTAACGAAGGATCGTAATTCCGCATTCGTTTACGAAACCCGTAACGGAAGACGGCAATTCGTTTATCGACTTATTTATCGAAAGCCGAACGCCGATACGGGCATCGTAACCGAATACCTAAAGCCGAAATACCCCCCGCCTTGTATTACAACACGCACAAGATAGAAGGTAGGGCTTTGTAGACCCCACATTTGACAGTCCCCTAAAATATTATTTTGTGTTCCAGCTTCAAATTTTGTACTCCATCCGGCTTACCAACATTTGCTGTTACTAATCCATTTTCTCATCATTCCAAAATTACAGCACTCATTATTAGGTCTTTATCAGTATATACTTTAATAAAATACACCCCCTTTGGTAGATTGCTTAAATCCAGCTCTGTCCCTTTATAATATTCCTTAATTAGTGTACCCGATTGACTCATTACAGCAATTCTTTGAACGTTGAATTCTGAGTCGACTTTTAATTTACCGGTTGTGGGATTTGGAAACAATTTCAATTCAGGCTGTATTCTTTCATCTATTCCTATGGCATATCCAAAACAATATGCTGAATCGTTATAAGTGGATTCCTGATGGGTAGAATTGTAAACAGCTGTCACGTGGATCCAAAAATCTCCGCCATAATAATAGACAAAATCCTCGGAACAATTTCCACCATATTCTGTATTGTAAAGTATGGTCTCAGTTTGAAATCTGTATAATTCGCTTTCCCGATAAACATTATAACCAACCAAAGAGTCCAGTGATGGCTCAGGCGTGTCCCATGATAAAATAAAATAATTATGTGGACAGACATACCAATGACTCCATTCTAAGTTATTAATCG
>CAZVNP010000075.1:0-10030 GCA_964628285.1 uncultured Lentimicrobiaceae bacterium | reverse complement strand
CCTGTGCTCGCCGAAGCTCTTCGACAGTTTCCTGGCTTCAAACACCACCTTGCCGCTGCGTGGTGCCGGCGGGAACTCAAACTTTATGGCGCTGTTATCCACGGCCTCCACCTCGACCTTCTCCATCTTCTCGAGCATCCTGATCCTCGACTGCACCTGCCGTGCTTTGGTGTTCTTGTAACGGAAGCGTTCGATAAACCGTTCTATCTGTGCTATCTGGCGCTGCTGGTTGTTATAGGCGGCCATCTGTTTTTCGCGTTGCTGGTCGCGCAGGGTCACATAGGCCGAGTAGTTGGCTTTATAATCATACACCCTGCCCATGGTGATCTCCAGGGTACGTAGGGTGACGTTATCGAGCAGGGCTCTGTCGTGCGAGACGAGGACCACGGCGCCTGGATAGTCGATCAGGAACTGTTCGAGCCACTGGATGGACTCGATGTCAAGGTGGTTGGTGGGCTCGTCGAGGAGCAGCAGGTCGGGTTTGCGGAGGAGTATCTTGGCGAGCTCCACGCGCATCTGCCATCCGCCGCTGAACTCGGCCAGGGGCCGTGTGAAATCAGTGGTGGTGAAACCCAAGCCCAGCAGCACTTTCTCCGTATCGGCCTCCTTCGACGGCCCGTCGATGATACGGTACCTGTCGGTAGCGTTGGTCAACCTGTCGACGAGCACAGCGTAACGTGCCGTCTCATGATCACGGATGTGACCGATCTCATCGGTATATTTCCGTATCTTCTCTTCCAGCTCCAGGGCCTCGGAAAACGCCGAGAGAGCCTCCTCGAAAACACTCTTCCTGCTGAAGATATCCATCTCCTGGGGCAGGTAGCCGACGCTCTTGCCGGCGGGTATGACCACATCGCCGGCGGTGGGTTCCAGCTCGCCTTTCATGATCCTCAGCAGCGTGGTCTTGCCGGCGCCGTTCTTGCCGGTGAGGCCGATGCGGTCGCGCGCGTTGATCAGGAAAGAGACCTCACTGAAAATCTCTGTGCCGGTAAAATGTATGGCGAGGTTGCTGACGGAAAACATGGCTGTGAAATTACCTGTGCCCCCTGAAGACGTTGTTATGCATTGAACGGGCAAAGGTAGTAAATTTAGGGGAGTCGTCAGTCTTCAGTCTTCAGTCTTCAGTCGTCAGTCTTCAGTCGTCAGTTGGCAGCGGAGATGGGTGAAGCAAGCTCCGCCGCAGGCGGCAATTTGCAGTTGGTTATCAATGCTCTTCTCTATGCACCTCACCCCAACCCCTCTCCTCAAGGAGTGGGGTGAGGTCATTTCATGATTACCATCTTCCTCGTCACCACCTTTCCATCATCCAAAATAAATTCAACCAAATAGCTACCTGTCCTGAATCCCGATGTATTAACCCGAAAGGTCTTCTCTCCTTCCACCTTCCGTTGATAGACCATCTGGCCGGTGTAGTTAATGATTTTCAGATCACGTATGCTATTGTTTACCTCCACTAACACAATATCTTTTGCCGGAACCGGATAAACCTTGATTGAGCCCAAATCCGGTTCATTAATTCCAATGATCACCTGCTCCACGGGATTTGATAAGGCAGGCTCAGAATGATTATAAGTATATTCTGCAATTACTGCGTACCTGTACCATCCGGCAGGATAAGTCGCCCAGTCGGTATCGGTGTAACTAGTCTGTGTCAGGTTATCACTTTTAAGCATCCATGTATCCGGATTTCCCTCCTCACCCTGGGGAAGGACATAAACTTTATAATATTCAAAGTCCGGAGTTTGGATATCATTCTGTCCGGAATTCGACTTCACAGGATTGCCCATATCATGATGAATATAGGCCCGTATCATGAAATCATTATACCCTGAAGGTCGCCATGGCTCCCCATGGCTAACATCTTGTGAATAACTCCTGCAGGCATGACCGGTTGTGTCAACAGCTATGGGGGAGCAATCCGGGAAATCACCTCCCTGTATCATAACACCGTAAAAGTCGCCATTGGTGATGGTCACGCCGGCGTTCGAAAAATCGGCATAGACCCAGCCATAATCGTAAGGAGTGACATCTACAACGGCCAGCTCCGTTCCCGGTAAGTTATAATCACCGTCATCGTCATAGATAGCCATTTTGAAAGGTGTCAGGATATCACCCGGAGGCCAGGTGCCATTGTATATATTCACTGAAAGACCGTAAATTGCGGCAGGGTATGCCGCAGGTGTGAACCTGACGGCATTCATGTTACCTCCTTCATCCCATGCCGTCGCATCATCGCTCGTGCTGTCGTCATAAACGATAATATCAAAATCCTGATACGGATACCATTTAATGAGCACCGTCGTGTCGGCCTCATTTGGCATGGCTGAAACGCTGAGGACCGGATACGGGAATTCTTTGAGTTGGAAGTCTATTATAATTGTCTGGTAGAAAGGAATAACGATTCCCTCAATACACACAGTTTCGTATCCATCGGCTTCGACACAAATATCACAAACAAGATCAATCCCGGCGATCAGATAATGACCCGTCGCGTCAGTACAAGTAATATATATACTATCACCGCAAGTTATAGTTATGTTGGCCCCTTCTATCGGTTCGGGTTGAGTCCCGTATGATGTCACCGTTCCCTCAATTCCTCCGGTACCGGCAATATACACTTCAACAGGTCCTGCTGCCTGTGATTCGCCAGGGGTAGGCTCACTGTACGATGCTGTCACGGTATAGCTGTACCATCCACCAGGCAGATCGGTGTCATAATATTCGGTTGTCGCGGTGTCGGTGTTAGCGATCAAAACGCCATCGCGGTATATATTGTATCCGATGAGATTCCATGGTACGGTATCTTCCGACACGATAGCCATGCCATCGAGCTCAGAATGGCCTGCGAAATCACCCAGATAATTCATTGTTCCAGCCACCGGGTCGATGGTCCAGAGTTGCCCAGAATTGACAGAAGCATTGAAAGCGGCCCAATAGATCGTATTATCGCTTCTGTCGACAGACATCCCCTGGGCATAGGCAAAATTGAAAGGTGACGGAATAAGTGGTGTCCAGGCTCCGTTGATTTTACTGATCTTACCGAAATACTGTGAATTTATGTCAAGACCATACAACTGGCCGTCATTCGCACACACCAGGTCAATATACCCAAGAGCGGCACTTGTCCCCACCAATATTGTGACGCCTGTGGCCGGATCAATGGAATATAAGGCTCCATTGCCGAAAGTGTTCATGTACATCTTCCCGGTCGTTGGGTTCCAGGCCAAGCCAACCGGGTTATTCAATCCTGAGCATATCTGGGTAAACACACCTGTCGTGGTGTCGACAGCCCCAAACTGGCCATTGTACCTGGTGACATACCATGTGCTGTCGGGGCCCCAGCAGCCTCCGGAGAAGAAGTTACCGGCACCGTTAGGTCCGAAAATGGTCAACGAACCCGAGCTTCCCAGAGTGAACTTCACTAAGTAGTCATAAGTGGTATCCGGTGAATAGGCAATATACGCCAGGGCTCTGGAGGTGACGGACATGAAGCCCTTCGTTTCAACAGGATTTGAAAGCACGATCGGTTTGAGATCCGGTGGTGGCAGGCCGATACGGTCTATGCCGGTGATTTCCGGATGGTACAGGTCGGCATCGGTCATGTGGTTATATGCCAGCAGTTCCTCCCATGACACGCCACCTGATTTATGGGGTTGTGTCTCCGGTAGTGGCGGCAGCCAGGTGAGGTGAGCGGCATGACCCACGTCTTCACCCTCAAGGTTCCGTGGCGGTGGCAGATGGATTGAAGTAAAATAATAACAGACAAGATCCGATACACCACTGGCATAGACAGCCCTGACACATATTGCACAGGTTTCTCCCCACTCAAGTAATGAAGGTGGTATCTGATAGCTTGTATCCTGCGTTTCAATCACCTCACCACAAATATCTAAGAGGTATCCCATTACCGATGAATCCGTTTCCCCCCTGACTTTGACATTATCAATATCCCACCAATTTATGTTGAATGAATCCTGGCCCCAGGCACGGAAACGGACCTTTATATCAAAAGACCCCAGTACAACATCCGTTATATTATAAGTAAATGTTGTCCATGGTATTCCTTCCGGATAATCCTGATTGCTGAAGTTGTCGACTTGTGTCCATGATGACCCGTCCCATACTTCCACTGCAAGGTTTTCGTTGGTGGTGCTCAGAAAATTGGAGAACGACAAGTCGAATGAAAGCCATATTATAGGGTGGTAATTACGGAATATGTTTTTGCTGACCAGCGAATAGGAATAATCCGTCACTTCAGGCCAGAAATTAAACCGGGCACATGTATCCGTATGTAAATCGTTTGAAGAATGGATTACCCAGTTACCCTGCGACGGATCAAAAGTCCACTCATTGTCACTAAAACTGCCTGAATCCCATGTTTCTGAAAAAAGGTTTTGGACATATGGACCAGGTGACAACCAGTAAACCATCAGAGTCAATGGATCAACCCAGAGGCCAGGTGGCGGATAAGTGATCTCCAACAATAAAATATCGAGGGTCAAATCCTGAGTAATAGACCAGTTGTTATGTTGGTAAGGCTGATAGCCAAAAAGATTTACCGCAAGATCGTATATCCCTAAGAAAACATCAGGGAATACGATCATTCCATCAGCAGGGCTTATGGCCGTGTAAATATGTTCCGGCAAGCCGTCGTGATTTGCAAGCGTCACCTGGGCGCCAAAGGGGCTTGCACCTCCTGAGGTCGTGATGTTTAAGGTCACTGTGGCCGTTGTATCCTGGCCGGCCACCGGGTGAAGCGCTGCCGTCAGGATAAAGCCTGATAGAAGCAGAGTTGGGAATGGAAGTTTTTTCATTTGTGTTTATTTTATGCACCTCATCCCCCAGCCCCTTCTCGGATCCCCGCGTACGCGGGGACCTGGGAGAAGGGTTTGGGGTAAAGTTATTTCACAATCACTATCTTTTTGGTAATCACACTTCCATCTTCTGAAATAAACTCGATCAAATAACTACCGGTTCTGAATCCTGATGTGCCGATCCGAAACTTCTTCTCCTCACCTACCTGTTGTTCATATATCACCTGGCCGGTGTAGTTGATGATCTTCAGTTCACGGATGTCATTGGCGGCTCCAACATTTATAAAGTCACCGGCAGGGACAGGAAAAACACGGTTCGTCCCATTCATGAACTCTTCCATTCCTGTGATCAGCACCTCAGTACAAATGGTATCTGACTCGCATAGAGTATAAAGAGCTGATACACAATATATATAAAGACCTATCCCCGGATTTTCATCCGTATACTGATTCCCTGTAACCGGATAAGTATTGATTTTCTCACCATTTCGATAGATGTTGTATCCGATCAATGAAAGATTATCTATTCTTTGACCATCCACTCCTTTAATACCTGGCAGAAAAGATGATAATTTTATCCCGTCAATATTTACAGGCGGATCCCAATACAGGTAAACATCTCCGTTTACAATTTCATAGGTGAGATTTTGGGGTGGATAACAAAGATTGGGTAACAACGCCACATCATGATGTGTTGTACCGGTAATGGTTATGCCGGTATCGGTCCGTGGCAGATACCATTCGGCTGAGTAAGTGATATCATATGTTCCTTCAATAACATCGATGGTATAAAACCCCGTATTGTCAGTATAAACAGGATCATATCCCGGAATGCTGACCATCGCTCCTTCAATGGGATTGCCATTGTCTGCATCCGTCACCGTACCATCGAGAGTAAAAGCTTCCTGTTCATGAACCGATATGTTATCTATGCCCCAGCCATTAATATTGAATGAGTTGGAACCATTGGCTATAAAACGGATTTGGGTCACCCTGCCGTACGCGGGACCGGTGATATCATAAACATAATGCGCCCAATAGATGTCGGTATCATTTTCAAAAACGGCGACATTAGCCCATTCTGAGCCATCCCATACATCGGTTGTCAGATATTCCTGACCGGTTGAATTATACGTGTCTAAGAAGAGATCAAACTCCAGGACCACGTGCTGGCTTGCTTCTGTGGCGTCGATGTTTGGGCTCTCCAGGGCGTAAGAGTAACTATCTCTCTCCGGCAGCCAGGAGAATTCCGCCGAGGGTTTTAGATTGCCTATTTGAAGACCGATTGTCCAGTTGCCGGGTGACGGATCGAACCACCAATAATGCGTATTAAAGCTTGCCTGGCCCCATGATTCATAAAAAGGCAGCGGTTGCAACAGATCGGATGAAAACAGGGCCACATCGGTCACCTGAGAAACACTGTCAATCACCACATTTGTAGATGCCATGCTATATCCTGCATGCATCACCGTCAGGGCGTAACCACCCCACGGGATCTGTGTCAGATAATATTTTCCATCACCGGTGGTTTGGACGGTATAGCCGCCAGGATTTAATGTGACAGTTGCCTGCGTAACCGGATCCAGGGTAATACCATCATACACCAGGCCGTTCAGGTTGCCTGAGGCTGGGATGGTCACTGTGGCAGGACCGTCGAGGAATGATTCCGCATCATCATATATAGCCGAGATATAATAATTGTAAGTTCCAGGCAAAACATAAGTATTGGTATAGGATGTATCAGGTACAGGTACAAATTGGAAATTGGTATCTTCACACCACAAGTTATATCCAATAAGGATAGCTCTGTCATCACTGCTTTTTGTCACCCATCCCTGCAAGTTCCAATTATAATCCAGTCCGTAGCCCGACAGTGTCTCCCATGTCACCCCGTCTTCCGATATCATGTCACCCTTGCCTGCCACTGCCGGCCCTGCGTCGCATCCTGCGGGGTATTCGCCCTGGGGCTGGTCGATACATTCATAACCGAACCACAGCTCCTTGGATATATCGATAGGCACAGGTGTCTCAAGAACCACGATATCCCATTGTCCGGATATGACACCACTTATAGGCTGATCCACGATAAGGACAGATGCATTTTCACCCTCCCACACCTTCAGTGCGTACTGTGTAACTGAACCCGTCGGGAAGAAGGCGACCCTGGTCAGGTTCATGCTGTCATAGGCTGCCAGGTCATCAGGTGTCCACCGTGATGCAACAAAGAAACTACCTGGAAAAGTCAGCCCTATGCCTGTGTAATTGGTACCGTTATCCCAGTGTATCCATTCCCCTGTTGTCGTTCCCGGCACATTCCAGGTCAGCAAGACATTGTGCTCCTCGTCCCCGACAGCTGTCAGGTCTTCAGGTGCAGCATAATCTTCACCATATACGATCTCTTCTGAAGGAACAATTGGGCAGCTTTCACCCATATCCCACACGTCCGTTACATTATAATAATAGACGCCACCTGGGGAGGGATAATCTGTATAACCTTCCTCTGTCAGTGGTTCATCGTTTAATTTAATGTCATTTTTATATACATTAAAACCAATCAGATTGAAAGCCGGAGGATTTATTGATTCCGTTTTTGTATTGAGGTAGTCGTTACCATATGAAATAATTTTTTCCTGTGTTTTATCTTTAAAATAAACTCCATAAAGTGTCGCTCTGATCATGTACTGGTCAAACAGTCCGGGAACCCATGCTGTTTGAGGCTGGTGGTCAAAACTACGGCCTTGACCTGCCGCAGAACCGTCGACACCTGTCGGCGGACAGTCAGGAAAATATCCCAGCTGGTAATGCGACAAATAAAAATTACCATTCACAAATACCACGTCAAGATACTGTAAATCGACATCGATCCAGCCATAATGGTCAGGCATGACATCCTTCTGACCAAGCACCGTTCCCGGATTACCATCCTGACCATCATCATCATATACAATGATCCGAAATGTTGATAGGATATTGCCTGGAGGCCAGGAGCCATCTCCGATATACATATGAAAGGCATAAAGTATGCAAGGATAACCTTCCGGCGTGAATTTTACGGCCGTTTCACCCCCTGGTACCTCCCACGTCCTCACCGTGTCAGGCATATCATTGTCGTATTTTACGAGGTATTCGCCAAAGTAAAAAATTCCACTCTCCCATGTGATATTCACCTCTTTTCCAACCAAAGTAGCCTTTAAACCCATTGGCTGATTGAAATATTCACAGGGATAATATATAAAAGAACAGGAGATTGTGTCGGAAACACATTGAGGATAAACAGCCTGAACACTTGCGATATATTCGTCTCCCATTACCAGGTCAACTAAGGTATAATTCAGCTCAGTTGTGAATCCTTGAAATTCCCCGTTAAGGAGTACATTATAGCCTGAAAGATAGCGTATCGGATCTCCATTGTTTATATTATCAAATCTTCCGGCAATGGTTTTTCCAGGTTCCGGCACCGGTGGTAACCAGCAGAGGACGGCCTGCGTCGTATTCACATGTACACTGGATGGCGGCAAACAAGCTTCAATAAGGTCAACGTCTTTTATACGGTTATCAAATATTTGCATGTTCTCCTCATGATAGGGTTGAAAATAATCCAGTGTTATGTCGAGTGAATAAATACCTTCCCCAACATTTGCGAATATGATTCTGCCATCAGGGCCTGCCACACCAGAATAAATGTTATCACCGTTACCTTTATCCGAAGTCATTGTAACCAGTGCTCCGGCAGCCGGTAAAAAACCATTCTGAACGCGCACGTATATGGTCACTTCCCAATCATCGGGTCGAAGGGTGGCACCAAAGGCCATGCAATTGCTCTTCACCGGAGTGAGACCCGTTAAAAAGGTAAGAATAGTTATAAACAGGATTTGGAGTAAGTATTTTTTCATAGATAGCATTTCATTAGTTACGGGTGCAAATGTTTTGAATTACACTCACATTGGATTTTACCTTCATTTTATTTCACAATCACCATCTTCCTCGTCACCACCCTTCCATCATCCGAAATAAACTCAATCAAAAAACTACCTGTTCGGAATCCGGATGTATTGATCCGGAATGTCTTTTCTTCCCCTATCCTCTGTTCATACACCACCTGGCCGGTGTAGTTGATGATCTTCAGGTTGCGGATATTATTGTTGACCTCAATGGTAACAATATCTTTTGCCGGGATAGGATAAACTTTGATAGATCCTATATCCGGTTCGTTCATTCCGACGCTCACCTGCTCTATCGGAGATGAGAAAGCAGGAAAGGATTCATTATAGGGATAAACAGCTATTACAGCATACCTATACCATCCTGCAGGATAAGCTCCCCAATCAACATCGGTGTAATTAGTTTGAGTCAAATTATCGTTTTTAAGAATCCATGTATCCGGATGTTGCTCTTCCCCTTCCGGAAGGACATAGAGTTTAAAATATTCCAGATCTCTGTTTTGGGTTCCATTCCGGCTACAGTCCGACATCAAAGAGTTGCCCATATCTTTATGAATATAAGCCTGCATCATGAAATCATTATACCCTGAAGGTCGCCATGGCTCCCCATGGCTAACATCTTGTGAATAACTCCTGCAGGCATGACCGGTTGTGTCAACAGCTATGGGGGAGCAATCCGGGAAATCACCTCCCTGTATCATAACACCGTAAAAGTCGCCATTGGTGATGGTCACGCCGGTAGTCGAAAAATCGGCATATACCCAACCGTATTTGTAAGGAGTTACATCTGAAATGGCCAGTACCGTGCCCGGCAACCCATAGTCACCGTCATCGTCATAGATTGCCATTTTGAAAGGAGTCAGAATATTGCCCGGAGGCCAGGTGCCATTATATATATTAACCTCAAGACCGTAAATTTCGGCCGGATAGTTTGTTGGTGTGAATCTGACGGCATTCATATTCCCACCTTCATTCCATGCTGTCACATTATCGGCTTCACCATCATTATATTTAATCTTATCAACATCCTGATAGAGGTACCAATGAACTAAGACTGACGTATCAGACTCATTTTCTACGGCTGAAATGCCTAATGGTGGAGGGCCTTCCATCAGTATTATATCCACAGACACTGTTTGGTCGTAGGGGACAAAGACTTGAACATATTCAGGTTGGCATCCGTCGGCTTCTACATGCAAATTATATATACCTTCCTGGACGACAAGTGAAAAATGTCCTGTGGAATCGGATATGACAACGCTTGAATCCCCAAAA
>CAZVNP010000074.1:0-10493 GCA_964628285.1 uncultured Lentimicrobiaceae bacterium | reverse complement strand
TCTTGGATTTTAAAAGTGGGAAACGAGGTTCGTTCTCCGAATAGTATTCATAGTCAATGGTATATTCCACTGTATCTTGATCATCCGGGGAGTATGATTCCGTTGTCGTCGATAATAACTTAGCTATTATCCAGTTATCCAAATCAGGTGTGGCATAAGTATTCTGGGTTATGACCCGATAATTATAATTGCTTTCTGAAGTGTTTATCGTAAATGATTGCTCCTCATCTACAAGATTTTTCTGAATTGTTATATTACCATAATTATCATAATTATATATTACCTTTAAAGTCCTTATAAATGAACCATCTAAGTCACTTTCCTTTGTAAAAACAGTATCAACAAAAGGAAAGATTCTTTTATTTCCAAAATCCCAAAAATGGTTTTTATTATCAGTTTCCGAAAGTAATACATTACCTGCATACGATTCACTTTTTTCTTTAGCCATATAATAGTAGTCTTCATTTAATTTATTATAATTAGTTTGAACATTTTTAATGCCATCAATCCATTCAGTCACTGAACTTTTTACAAAGCCGAGAAAGCCTTTCCCTCTGAGATGGACTTTAGCTCCTTCATATTTGTAAATTGTATTATGATATTCATCAATCCCATTTTCAGATAATAATTCCCTAGTCACATACAATGCCAATCGAATATCCATTACCGGATATTCAGCATCATGGTTCTGTGTGTATACCAATTCGTTCGTTAAAGGCATGTATACTATACTATCACATTTCCCAAATCCATCTGTTATTTTATTAATCAAATGTTTTCTCTCTTCTTTATGAAAAAATAATATTCTTTTTGGTAAAACCCAATCACCCATTCCTAAAAAACAATCTTGTTTTCCATCTCCATCAAAATCAAAATTGGGATGAAAATATTGCACTATTGGAAAAAGGACAATATCATTATAATCCTCATTCTCCTCTTTAAAATCAAGTCCATTTGAATAATATATATTGTATCGAACTCCCCAATTCCCTCCTATCCACTCTTTATAAGCTTCCAAAATATCAGATTTTCCATCCCCGTTATAGTCCCCTACCACGTAATAATTATCCATCATTGATTCTTCAGGATCTTCGCATCTTGTAAGAGGACAGTCAGCAGTTTTCCAGTCACCCCTACCATCAAAATAATGTAATTCCCAACAATAATTTGGATTTGTGTAAGCAAAGGTTAAGATATCCGCAATTCCATCGCCATTAAAATCACCTATAAACACTCTGTGGTATTTTGTTGGGAATCCAAATCGTTCATCAGGTATTTCCTGTAATTCTGATTCTGTTTCATTAAGCTCAAGTATTGTACATTCATTTTCCTCTGTATTCACTAATATATCGGATTTACCATCCCCATTAAAATCAGCTACTTGCACTGGAAATAAATCATCTGTATCATGATAAAATGAGTATGGGATTCTTCCTGGAGGAGCATCAAAAAGATAAATAAGTGAACTTGAAAGATTAACAAATTCATAACCTTCTATCACAGTTCTATCCGTAGTTCCACCCATATATTCATCTTGAACAACTATTAAGTCGATTTTACCATTTCCATTGAGATCCCCTGTTCGACAATAATAAAAATTAACATGAGCATTAACACTACATAATGGATTATAATTAGTATTAAAACTTGTTCCAGCTGAAATATAATATATAAATCCATAATGATCATCTGTAGGTTGCTCATCCGGTGGGTAATATCGTACCATAATTAAATCATCTAATCCATCTCCATTAAAATCTCCAGAAATAAATCCAATAAATTCGCTTTCATCTAAATAATCAAGATCCCCCATTTCATACTCAAGAAAATATTGACCATTCATAAAAGAATAGCGGACCGACCAAGAGTCATATACTTTCTTATACGGACCTTCCTCAACTTCTTCAAAATGATAATATATACTAACTACATCTGTCTTCCCATCCCCATTAAAGTCGCCCATAATATTTTCTTGAGGGTATGTATTATTCATGATATTGGTTACCTCAAGGCTAAACTCGTCCTCCTCCTTTCCCCATTGAAATTTCGTTGGATTATAGTGTTTCTCATTAATATTATCAATTAATTGAATTTCTTCGAGGTGTGTGTAAAATCCATCATCGTTATAAATAAATCCATACGTCTTAACCGCATTATTATCATATTTTACCTGTATATAATCAAGCAATGAATCTTGTTCCATCTTACTTCCTGATAAGTAATATTTGTTTATATCGGAACGGTCACCTGCGTAATGAAATACTATATCATAGTAACATGATTCTTCTGTTTCGATATTTCCGGTATATTTGATCCTGGATATATGATATTCATCATGGGATAGACTTTCATAATATACAAAATTGATATAATTCCCATTTCGATCCTTAACAGTATCTACTAACCACAATAAATTATAATCATCGTTCACACCTTCAGCTTCGATCCTTGAATTTTCTGTGCTTCCATATTTGATAATTTGACCGTCTTTTGTCCAAACCTCAAACCAATCAGGATTAGTCATAGAAGAACCATGACTTATTATTTTTGAGAAAGTTTCTATCTCGGTCCGGTATTCATGAGTTTCTTCGTTTACCAGGATCAATCTGTTGCCGTCCAAAGCAAATTTGTCATTATCATCGAAATCCACTCCATCGATAAAGTCTTCATGATATAGATCAGTTCCTACCCTCGAAATACCGGATAATCCGGTTAAGGACCATCCGACACCTAATAAGCCGTTTCCTCCCTGGCTACTGTAAACCAATGCTAATTGAGGTGTCATGCCTGCCCTTCCTGCAGGCAAATCCAAAGGTATGGCTATGTTTGCAGCACCTGTTGATGAAACTGAAATGTTCATCGGTATTGTTCCCACGACACCATCATCCCCAGGATCAGGCCCTCCGTTTACCCCGTCTTCAGGCGGAAATAATAAATATGGATCGATTTCGGCGCTGAATTCAACTCCTGAACTCCCTGTGTATTCGAAATCAGGGATCATTTCTATTGAATCCTTTGCAATATAGATCTGGTCTCCTGATAGAGGTTGATCCAGGGTAAAGCTTGGAGCGACATTCTGAGTATAGGATGAAAATACCAGACAGAAAAATATTATGAAAATGTAAAGTCTTCTCATTGTTATTTCAGGTTTAATGTGGCCATTTTTTCCTTAAGCTCTGTAATTTCTTTTTGTTGCTGAATGACATACAAGGTCAGTTCTTCAATTTTTTTCAATAACAAAGCATCCATTTTAGCTACATCCAATCCTTGTTTTTTAACCTCCTCTTCAGTGGGAATATCCGGTAAATGTTTGTTTGTTGTTAAATAATGTTCCAATTGATCCAGCTTCTTTAATGGATAATTTTCATTGAAAACATAATCTGACCAATCTTCAACAATTTTGACCTTCACTTTTTCCGCCAAAATTCCATTTTCCACATAAAGATTATATCCACTGGGTGTTTCGACATTCCCTCCTATGATGACTTTTCCATTTACATGCAGGTTTACCAATGGATTGAGTGTTCCAATGCCCACATGACCTTCACTATTAATATTTAAAGCATGATTCCAGGTTATCGTTGATTCCGCCAAGTCACTTTCAGCCGTCCATAAAGACAGATCACCGGAGGCACCGAAACGAATACATGAAGCGGGTCCCTCAGCTATCCTTCTATCATATGAGTCGATATAAGCCGCATTTCTTCCAATGAAATGTATGCCTCCATTATGAAAGGTCCAGTCGTTACCAATCTGAAATCTTTCAAACGGCTCTGATGTATTTATCCCGACTTTGCCATTATTTTGAATTGTCAGGTATTCATTTTGTGTACTGCCATTAAAAGCTGAAAGACTGCAGTTATTTGATGTGGATTTTATCCCAAACGACCAACTGACATTCGATGAACTTATCGTACCTGCCGGAATTAATGAATAATTCACATCTTTCTCATTATCAGTTTTATATAATGCTAAGATGGTATGATTACCGGCCTGTGAGGGAAATATATCTACACTATGTCCCGCATCTCCGGTACCTTCACCTATTTGTAACAGCGCTGAAGGAGCATTTGTCCCTATTCCAACATGTCCATTAACAGCTAATGGGGAAGAAGGGCTTGAGTATCCTATCCCAACATGCCCGTTAACAGCCAATTTGGCTGAGAAAGTTGAATAACCTATGCCAACATTTCCCGTAAGATGGTATACATTATCTCCATCCGTTTCCCAATCTCCATCATTAATTTCAGTCTGATCAATCCAGCCTGCCACTCCATTTTCATCACATGAAAGCAGCCGGCCGTTCGCAGCATTCGTCGGCATTATAAATCCATTGGTTAAAATATTGCCTGCTACATGTAGCTTTTCTTCTGGTGACGTCGTACCTATACCAATATTCCCTCCATTTTCTATCCTCATTATATTACTGGAAGTATTTTGAAAATCCAATGCTCCCTCAGGCCCGCGTTCATTGCCCAAGGTAATAATACCCCCTGAGCCAAAATAAATATTTGACAGATCAACATCCAACGCTGTCAGTTTATTATTTACCTCCATTTCCCCCTCAATTATTGCATCTCCATTAACATGCAAAGTAGCCTGGGGATTGGTTGTCCCAATTCCAACATTACCATTATCTTGTAATTGCATTATTGTCGTGGTCCCGGGAGGAAATGAATTATAATGTTCGAATTTCAGGATTCCAGTGGGCTGATCTCGTTTACTCCAGGAAATGATTCCGGACCTGAAAAAGACAAGGGTGTCTCTTAGTTGAATATCACCAACTACATCAAGTGAGCGTGTAGGAACAGTTGTACCAATCCCGACATTAAAGGTTGTTGGATTTTCATATATCATACTCGTATCCATGTCATTAAAACCGCAAAACCTAATAAAATAGTTTTGAGTTCTACCTCTGCATTGACCAAATACATCTTGATTAGTTATTATTATTGTAATTAGCAGTACAGCAATGGATTTAAATATCGTTTTCATATGTAAAAATTTAAATAAGTTAATGTATAGCTTTCAATACTTATAAAATTATTAATCAAATTTTTTACAAATAAGTGATATCAATTTAATTGCCATATTATTAACAATTTTGTGTTAATAACTTATAAGTTTTTGATAATCAAAATTATTGATGTTAATAACAATCAATTTTTATAGAAAAATTTTTCTTGATTTTGATTTTATAATTTTGGGCATCGCTATTTTAAAACCATAACGCGCCATCTTTTGGCCAAACTTATTCACAATAATTTGTTTGAAACTTTATCATTCAATTTAATGAAATTGCTGTATGGCAAAGTTTCTATATTGATAAGAATCAGGATGGTAGCCCTGTAAGGGTCCGGGAAAAGAAAGTCAAAGATATCTTTTCCTATGGTGAGTTTTTACCCGTGGAGAAGGTAATTGCAGATTATAAGCTGGACAGGTTCCTTGAGAAGGAACTGGGTAAAGTCAAGTTCAAAACCGTCTTAGCCCTTAGTTATGGAAGGGTGATAAGAGGCCTTGCCATGCAAAATATGGCCGACTGGTATTAAAATACATGGCTTTATTACTATACCGGGGACTTACCTTTGAGTTCAACCTATATAAGCAGATTGCTTACCAAAATCGGTCAGGGCCACCTGCAAGATAAACTGGTCTCCTACCTTGCCCGGCAACTCAAGAGCCGAAGAACTATTTTATATGATATCACCTCTGTCACATCTTACAGCGAACTCTTATATAACTTCATTTGGTAAATTATTCTTATAAGGGTTTAATTGCCTCATATTGAGTGATTAATCAAATTACTTAAATGGGGCTATAACAAGGTAAAAATAAAGTACAAGGCAGTCTCCCGGGCGTTAAATAAAAAGGGATTATACCTGATTGCCTACCATGGGGAATATGACTGAGAAAGCTGTCTGACGGCCAATAAAGAGAAAGACCTGATCGAACCTGGTTTTGATATCCCGAAAAACGACCTTGAGTTATCCACACCTGGTGTACATAAAGATGAAACTCTTAAAGGCATTGTGTTCATTAACCTTCTGGCGCTTATTATCCGCATGAAGATCATGAATATCTTGAAACAGGCTGGATTAACCAAGTAATACAGTTTTGAAAAAATGTTGCTTCAACTGAAAAAAATCAAAGTCGTGGTTTATGACAACGAGAAAGTTTTCTACCAATATTTGATACTTACGGTATCGAGGGATAAGTCCCGGTCATGAACAGCTTTTCGGTGAGCTCCCATAGCCTTTTTCCGTTCGCCGGATCGGTCGCTTTCGGATCCATCTCCTTCCGGCTCATGAGGAAAAGGTAATCCAGCGCTTTTCCCTCCATGTCGGGCGAAACGGACAGGTAGACCACCGGCCCGGCAGCTTTCTCCGGGGAGCGGAAGAACAATTTGAAAATGACTTTTAACAAAAGCTGGATCAGAGCCGGGGCCTCACGGGCGATGTTACTGTTGATGGGACCCGGACATAGGGCAAATATGGAGTACCGGACATGCCCGCCGGCATTCAACCGGCGCGATAGCTCGTTGACGAAGGTCGTCAGTAAAAGTTTATAGTAACCGTACAATTCGACGGAACGTGACATGCCGTATGTCCTGAACCGACCAAATCCTTCCCAGCCGAAGGCTTTCGGGTTACGGTGCGTTTCCGATGAAACAAAGATCATCCGCGCCGTTCCGTAACCGGGCCGGCCAATCAGCTCTTCCTTCAGCAACAGGTTGACAAGAACGAATGGTGCCAGGTAATTCACAACGAACATCTCATCCGGCCCCAGCTTTGTCTTCCTGCCCTTGCGGGCTACGATACCAGCGCTGCTGATGAATATATCGATAGCCCCGAAGCGTTTTTTAACCTCACCGACCATCCTCACAATGGAATCGGAATCGGCCAGGTCGACATGAACCATGTGAACATCGTTCGAGCCGGTCATGTGAGCGATCTCCTCCCCTTTGCCGGGGATGCCGCTGCGGCAGGCCATGATCACGGTGGCTCCCCGTTCAGCCAGCTGCCGGGCGACGGCAAAACCCAAGCCGGAACTGGCTCCTGTGATCAGCACTTTTTTACCGTCTAAGCGGTCCGTAGGCTTTATCTCACCGACCCTTTCATGCCGGCGAAACAGATCGGATACGCCGGTGATGATGGCCTTCGCCGGGCTCCGGTATTTGTCTGACCTGTTATTTTTCATTCCGAGCCGGGTTAACTATTATAATGACCTGAATTAGTGAACACTTTTCCGTGACCCGGCAAGCTGTTCCTGGAATACCTGGTAGTCCATGGTATGGCTGTCAATATCCTGATCCGATAATCCAAAATCCTGCACGGAATATTCATGGATCCCATACTTACCCTGCGGATTGAGGAGGTCGGCCCGCTCGAAACGGTCAATTAAATCACGGTACTCCAGATTATTTTTCCGATAGATCATGGAGATATTACCGACCGGATCGGACAGGAAATCGTCATAAAAAAGGTCGGTGAATTTAAGCTCATTGTTTGTTTTAAGCCGGTAGTCAAGTCCTTTTGAAAGTATATACCCCGATTTTCTGACCCAATGTTTCCCGATCCTCGCCGGATCGACATGGTTACTGAAGATCGTCTGGCTATGAGTCACCATGCTCAGGAAAGACGGTATGGAGCGGTGTACATCACGGTGTGTCCAGATAAAACGGACGTCACCGAAATGTTTCTCAGCCAGCTCAAAAAATTCCATGTGGTGCGGTGATTTGAGCACCCACCGCTGGGCCGGCCGTTGCAGCTGCAGCAATTTCAGGAGTTTGGCGGCATAAGCATAGGCGGGCGACTGGTCTGTCGTTTCAAGCCAGGCGGCATAGGACGGCACCATGGTGATGGCTTCAGGGGTGGTGCTTAAAAAGGAGACATCCAGCAGGAGGATATCCTCCTCCGGTGCCAGGTGCTCCACAGGATGTATGGCAAAGAAAGCCGGAGCCATTAGTTTCAGGGCTTTCTCGCTGGTCTTCGCAATACGTATGCGGTCAGCAACAGCATGAAATTCACCGTTCAGCGGCACGGGATTGAGGGCCTCCCAGCTGAGCAGCACCCGGTTGTCAGGATCGACTGCCAGCAGACGGTGACATTTGGTTGTACCCGTGCGCTGCAGCCCTGCTATGATGAAAACAGGATAAAGAGGCTGCTCGAGAATCCCGGGATGTTTTTTAAACCAGTGCTCCGCCCGTAAACGGATGGCGAGGAGATTGACAAGGCGCTGGTGCGAGATGAACCGGCCTGCCGGATGCAGGTCGGCTTCATGGTTGAGAGACCAGATCAATCGGTCAAGAGGTTCATCCCAGAAATCCTTTCCCAAATCATGGAGCCCCGTTACCTTGCGGGCAGAACGGATGAGGTCATCTTTATCCAGTTTAACCTTTGTTCCCAATGGATAGGTGGCATGCCAGAGGGCGTTAAGGATCCTGAACCACCGGGGACTGCGGTCATAATCGATCGACCGGATGATCCTTTTAAAAGTCACTGTTCTGTTATGTTTAACCGGTCAAATTTTTCCACCCTGCACGACGGCTCCACCGGCTTTTCACCATAGGCCAGTCTGTACCACCGCCAGCACATGGTCCCCTCGGAGTGTCCGCAGGTGTCGATCCAATTCGGCACACCCGGATCCCTATGGCTGACGATCACCTTCACGCTGCCATCTTCCAGACAGGTCGCACTGCCCTTGTTGATACAGACAGTGAAATACCGGTAATCGAGTGATTCCATCCAGTAATTGTTAAGCTGGAAGTTCCAGTTGTCGCATCCGGGAGGTTTCACCTCAATGATCAGCATTTCGTCGGGTGCCAGTTTCCAATGGCTGTGGTAATATATGATGCCGGCATCACCCCCGGCGGCAACCGATTTTTCCGGATCAAGTTGCGGCAGCCTGTTGGTATGCTTCTGAAAATCCTTTGCCCACCTGGCAAAGAGGAGTGAGACACCACCCACCATCAGCGAGGCCTGCTGCAGTCCCTCATCTATTTTGGATGGAGTTAATGAGGCCGGATATTTTTTCCCGTCAAGGTTCTCGATATGGAGTTCTGCCGGAATTTCTTTTGACCTGTTAAAATAGGTCTGCCTGACCATCAGCAGCGATGTCTCCTCTTCCGTTTTAAGCCAATTCTGCCCCGCCGGCTCTCTGCTGACGATGATCTCAAAAGAGCCGTCATTACCGGTTATCAGATCCTTGCCCTCCAGCTCACTGCAGCGGGCTAGGCCGCCGGTGGTACCATAGCCTCCGTTTTGGGTGAAAAAACCAATGTAATGGATGGTGTTCCTTTTACCGGTGATCCGGTACCTGTATTTCCCGCTGATCCGTGCATTGAGGTATACATTATCGGGATTATCCGCACCCATTTTGGCTGTTTCGTGAACCAAGCACCGCAACACAGGGAATGCGGGATCGCCGTATTCGACGAAAGCCTCAAGGCCGGCTCTTGTCAGCCGCGACAGGTAGCGTATGCCTTCGGCCTGGTTGAAGGGATCACGGGGTGTGCCGGGATACAGGAGCGATGCTCCCGCGGCTTTCAAGCGGTCACAGAACTCAGCCCAGGCTCTTCCCGTGACAATTCGCCTGCCGGCCAGATCGCATTCGGTTTTACCGGTTATTTTCAGTCGAAGATGTCGAAAAAATGAAAGGAGCCTCAGGAACAAGAAAAGCACTTTTTGCATCGGGAAAGTTAACTGTATTTCGATAGTCCGGAGAATGTTAAATACAGGTAAAGGTATTAATTCTAAATAAAACCTGTACGTTGTAAGACAATATTCCTGATCTCTCCCCAATTCAATTTCGATGTTGAAACGTCAAACTTCGAAAATCGAACATCACATCTCGTCCAATTCATTCCGTCCCTGACGGGACTACCATTGCCCGCCGCTATAACGTTTTCTACCGATATTCGATGCCTACGGCATCATCGGAAAGAAACCCCTTCTGTGCAGAATCGCCTTTTATCCTGTCAGGGATAAAATATTGGTAGAAAAATCGGGATGCCTAAGATTTTAAAGTTCCGTCAGTACGATAACAGATCAACCTTTTAGCATTTTCAGGATATGGTTTGCCAGGTATTCGTTGATTTCATTATGCCTTGGAACGGGCTGCGATTGTTTTGTGGAAGGATTGTGATACCAGTCATGTTTGGATCCATGACGGATTAAAATGCATCCCATCCCTTCGAGCCGTTGTATCAGCTCCTTTCTTTTCATGCTATCTTTAATTCGCCGACCTTCCTTACACTTGGTATATCACCGCTTGTCAGGTCATTATAAATGTCCTTCAGGTTGTTCTTTAGCTCTTGAAGCGATGAACCCTGGCTCATGTAATCAGGGTAAGCGTTAAGGTATCCCAGCCAATATTCTCCATCTCTCCAGTATGTGAATTTTTGTGTCATTGTTTTTTTAATAACCGAAGAACAAAGGTACTAAATATTGAATTTTAATTTTTGTTTTGTCTTAAAAGAAGTCGTTTTCTACCGA
>CAZVNP010000073.1:0-10555 GCA_964628285.1 uncultured Lentimicrobiaceae bacterium | reverse complement strand
AAAAAGCCCCGTCTCCTTTAGGAGAAGGGGTTTGGGGATGAGGTGCATGCAACCCATAACCCGTAACCTGCTACCAGCAACCTGCAACCCAATTAATTCGTATTTTTGACTGTTCAAACGACCCCCATGTTCACCCTCAACGACAAAGTCATCATCATCACCGGTGCCTCCTCCGGCATCGGTAAAGCTCTCGCTGAATATTGCGCCCGTCAGGGACTGAAAGTCGTTTTAGCGGCCCGCAATGGCGGCAAATTGAATGAAATTGCGGGCAGATTAACTAAAGCAGGGGCTGATGTGCTGGCCGTGAAAACGGATGTGAGCATCGAGGCCGACTGCCGCAATCTTATTGAAAAGACAGTTGAGCGTTATGGCCACATCGACATCCTTGTCAACAATGCCGGCCTTTCGATGCGGGCCCTCTTTGAGGAGGTGGATCTCGATGTCATCCGGCGCCTCATGGATGTCAATTTCTGGGGAACTGTATACTGCACCAAATATGCCTTGCCGCATCTTTTGCAGGTTAAGGGCTCGGTGGCCGGTGTCATCTCCATCGCCGGCTATATCGGTTTGCCCGGCCGCACCGGTTATTCGGCCTCGAAGTATGCCGTCAGGGGCTTCCTGGAGACCCTGCGCGTCGAGAACAGGAAAAAAGGACTGCATGTCCTTGTCGCTGCGCCGGGATTTACCGCCTCCAACATACGCAACACATCTCTCACTGCCGGTGGTACGCCACAGGGAGAGTCACCCCGCGATGAGGGTAAGATGATGACTGCCGAAGCTGTCGCTGTGAAGATATTCAAAGCTATCCAACACCGCAAACGCTCTCTTATCCTTACCTTCATCGAGGGCAAGCTGACCGTCTTCCTGCACAAGTTCTTCCCGGCTCTTGTCGACAAGCTTGCCTATGACCACCTGGCTAAGGAGCCCGATTCACCGTTTCGCTAAGATTTTTATTTACACTATAATAAGCAATAAAATCCATTCCGATTTCCGGATCATTTGCTTGCGCGCGTTTGCAACGCGTGCCGGAAAAAGTCATCAGTCAGCAGTCGTCAGTCGTCAATCGTCAGTCGGTAGTCATCAGTCGAATTGTTTTTCGGAATAAAAAGCCCCGTCTCCTTTAGGAGAAGGGGTTTGGGGATGAGGTGCCCGCAAACCGCAACTCAATAGAACAAATTCCTGGTACATCGCTTCACCTGTTGGCCTGCCAACCTGTAGACCTGAAGACCTATAAAACTGTAGACCTGTAGACCTGTAGACCTGCCGACCTGAAGACCTTTATACATCCTATATTGCGTTTCTCCTTTTTTAGATTAATACCAAGGGGTAAGTAACGACACGCGAACAATGGAATGCGACGCTAAAAAGTTTTAATTTTGATATCGCTTCGTACATCGGGAAGCTACTCCACCCGCAACGATTAGCTTACTGCCAGTAGCTCCTGTTCCGATGTTCATCAGGATAATTGTATATTTCATAACGGAGGTATTATGATCTTAAAATTTTACGCAAAGAACGTCCTTGTTGTATCTATGTTCTGTTTCGCCTTGGCGGCATCAGCCCAGAAGCATGAAAAATGGTACAGCAAGACCACTATAGTGACTGCCGGAGGCCAAACCCTTGATAAAATCGTCATCAACGGTCCGCCATCACCTCCACCCGGTTATGACAGGCCGGTGTGGAAACCATCCGGTCACGGTCACATGCGTGGTTCATTGGTGTTGGCCTGTGTACCCGCCTTTGACTGGTCCTTCGGTTGTTCTGCCACATCGGCAGCCATGCTGGCTTCTTTTTATGATATCACGGGCCGTCACGACATTTACACAGGTCCCACAAACGGTGGTGTCATGCCCCTGGATAATAGTTGCTGGCCCCAGGTCACCATCAACGATGAAACCTTGTCCCAGTGCCCCCTCAGCGCCACACGCGACAGCCTCGACGGTCGAACCATCTATGGCCACGTGGATGACTACTGGATATCATACATGAGTCCCGGCCCCGATCCTTGGGTCACCGGAGGTTGGACAGAACATGAATACGACGACTGCGTCGGTGACTATATGTTTACCAACCAGTGGGATGAGGAATTTGGTTATAATTATGACGGCAGCACCACTTTTTATTTCTATACCAATGGCGGCAAAACACGCTGGAGTGCCCTCTCCGGATTGAATGATGGCGGCGCCGGTCTGCGCAGCTTTATGATTGCTAAAGGTTATAGTGTAGCTGACGAGTATAATCAGTATATTGAGGAAGAAGGTCTTACTTATGGCTTTTCATATACTGACTATATGGACCAGATCAACAATGGCAGACCCGTGATAATTCAATTGGAGGGCCATACTGTCCTTGGTACAGGCTATGATGACTCCGAGGAAAACGAGGTACTTATACACGATACATGGGACTATCTCGACCATTGGATGGTTTGGGGAGAAGAATACAACGGCATGCAACATTATGGCGTCACGGTCATTGAATTGGAAGATACGACCTATGAAGTCCTGACAGTGAGAAACACAACGGTCGACAGCTGTAAAAGCATTGGTTTTACGGCGAGCGATACAATCTACGGATCATCTGACTCGACGGATGATTTCCTTTATGTCAAGGGTATTTGCACTATGACATCAGGCCATGTCATCCGTCTTAAACCCGGATTCAACGCCCGCGAAGGATGCGAATTTCAGGCTGTCATCGACACTACCTCCTCCTTTTAAACATATTTGTGAAAATAATATTTATGAATCTAAATAAAGTCAGTATTATGAAAAATTTGATTTACACGTTAATAGCTGCGATCTTCTGGACCATGCCATTATTCGGACAGGCCCCTTATGGTTTTAACTATCAGGCAGTAATACGCGATGTTAATGGCGATATAGTCTCCAATGAACAGGTCACTATAACGATCGCTATCCTGAAAGGAGGTGCCGACGGAACAGAAGTCTATAGTGAAGAATTTACGCCTACGACAAATGAATGGGGATTGGTGACACTTGCCGTCGGAAGTACCGATCCTGCAGCATTTGCAGCAATCAACTGGGCTGACGGTCCTTATTATGTTAAAATCAATGATAATGTATTGAACTCGTGTCAGTTGCTAAGCGTACCATATGCATTGTATGCGAAAACTGCCGAAATGTACACGGAGACAGACCCGGTATTTGCAGCCCATCCCACCAACAGTATAACAGGGAGTGATATTGGCAACTGGAACGAAGCTTACAGCTGGGGCAACCATGCCGACGCGGGTTACCTGACGACAGTAGCGCTGGATGACCTCAGCGATGTGTCGGTCACAAGTCCTCAGACTAATCAGGTTCTTAAGTTTAACGGCACCACATGGGTGAATTCAGCAGTATCGGGAAGCGGAGGTGACGATGGAGACTGGACAGTCAGCGGTGACGACATCTATTCAGCTGTTACAGGTAATGTAGGTATTGGCGTGTCGAATCCTTCATCCAAATTATCGGTGAATGGCGACATCGCTTGCAAAGAGGTGACCGTGACCATGTCGGGATGGCCCGACTTCGTCTTCGCTGAAGGATATGATCTGCCATCCTTATCCGATATCGATCAGTATATAAAGGACCATAACCATTTACCCGGAGTCCCCACTGCAGGCGATATCAATAATAATGGTGTGAAACTGGGCGATATGAATGCCATCCTGTTACAAAAGGTGGAAGAACTCACACTGTATGTCATAAAGTTAGAAAAGGAAAATGAAACACTTAAGAACAGAGTGACCGCCCTGGAGGAAAAATGATACATGCAAGGAATTCAATAGGATTAAGGCGACGGATTAGTCTTTAACATATCTTTTTAATATCATTATGATCAGGAATAAAATCCATTATAATTTCTGGCTCATCACAATGGCTGCTTTCATAATCAGCCTCGTGCCATTGTTAATTCAGGACGGGATGTTTTTTGACGGCATCATGTACAGCACTTTGTCTAAAAATCTTGCTTATGGTTATGGAAGCTTCTGACGACCCCATTTCTCGCAGACAATATACCGGGAATTTTATGGGTATCCACCCCTTGTCTTTGGAATTCAATCACTCTTTTTCAGACTTCTTGGTGACAGTATCTATACGGAACGGTTTTTTTCATTTTTTACCGCGGTTCTTTATTATACTATCGGGCTGAGCATGATTATAGCCCCACGAATACATTATTTCGTTGCAAAGATAACCTCACGGATTGAAAAAAATTGCGATATGTTTCAACAATTCTTTTCTTTATAGTCCTTATATTTTCATTTTCTTTTATAGGAAAATCGGGAGGAGCCGATGGTATCCTGGCTGCAATAACAGGTAAGCACAGTCAGGATAGCGATATCCTGCATGATGTATACATACTTTCCGAAAACATTCCGGCAGGAACTGTCATTTCAGTTCCGGAGCGATTTTGCGGGGAATGGTCGTTGTTTGCCTATCTGGTAAGAATTGGATATCCGAGTATAGATTGTTATACCAGCCATGAATATTATCTGACAGATAAAACAACAGGTTATGATGACAGACTGTCAAATGACTATAAAGAAATCCCGTTAAATCTGAATAAATATAAATTATTTAAAAGAGTTCGCTGACATTGGTATTTAATCTGAATAATTACGATAAAGTCAAGGAGCTATTACTCTGTTGTTATACTTAGGTGTTCGATTCCGATTCGTGTTAATTATCAGAGTGCTATCGATTCATAATTGTGATATATCTCACTCACTATATCGGTGAAATTATTTGATGCATGGATGAATGAGCTTTTTTTGAAATGTGTGGTGAAATGTTATTTTTTCGTTTGTAACAAAAAATATTATACTTTTGGAGAAATATTCAGACATGACTGATAGATTTGCAAAGTTGGAAAAATATAATTTCTGGAATAACACTTATCCATCGGTTGGTTTTATAAGAGATAGTTATCTTGATAAAATCAATAAATTTTTGGGTGTAAGGTTGATAAAAGTTTTAGTCGGTCAAAGACGTGTTGGAAAAAGTTATCTTTTACGACAGATCATACGTAAGCTAATTGATGAAGGAGTGAAACCTGAAAATGTTTGTTATATCAATAAAGAATATACCGATTTTGATTTTATTGCCAATTATACTGATTTGGGAAATTTGATTGAATATTATAAACAGGTATTAAAGCCATCAGGTAAAATATATTTATTTATTGATGAAGTACAAAGTATTGAGGGATGGGAGCATCTCATCAATTCATTTTCCCAGGATTATACTTCCGATTATGAAATTTTTATTTCAGGATCAAACTCTCAATTACTGTCAGGGGAGTTGGCCACCTTGCTTTCGGGCAGATATATACAATTTCTAATTTTACCCTTTAACTACCAGGAGTTTATCGCCATCAAACTAGTGGAAAATTCTAAAACCTCATTTTTACAGTATATACAAACAGGGGGACTTCCTGAACTTTTTCAATTGCCAAATGACGAAACCAAAAGACATTATCTTTCTGCAATAAGAGATACGGTTTTACTCCGTGATATTGTTCAAAGATACAACATAAAAGACGCCCGGTTACTGCAGGATATTTTTTCGTTTCTTGTAATTAATGCATCGAACTTAATTTCAATCAGTAGCATAGTAAATTATTTTGCCGGGAAAAACAGAAAAACTAATTACGAAACAATTGCCAATTATATTGAATATTTAAAAAATACATTCCTTGTGCACCAGGTTGACCGATTTAATATTAAAGGAAAGGAGGTTTTATCAGGGAATAGCAAATATTATATTAACGATTTGTCTTTTAAAAATTATTTATATACCGGCTTTGAATATGGCTATGGATATATGCTTGAAAATATTATTTATTTACAACTGATAAATTCAGGCTATAATGTATATATTGGCTATATGCGAAACAAGGAAATAGATTTTGTAGCAACAAAAAACAACAAAACAATTTATCTCCAGGTTGCTTATTTGCTTATTGATAAATCAACTATCGAGAGAGAATATTCCGAATTGGAAACAATACCGGATAATTATGAAAAATTTATAGTCTCCCTCGACGATATTTCATTGCCTGAGCGAAATGGAATACAACATATATTAGCCTGGCAAATAAACAGTATTCTGTAAATGTACAAAGGAATGATCTTATCTCTTATAATGTGTGTCAATGCTTTTCAATATAGAATCCGTATCTCAGGTCACCGGGCTTCCTCAATTTTAATAAATCAATATGATACGGTGTGCAGGGCAATGGAGCATCACCACACCTGTCTCCGGTTCTCGGAACGAATATCGTTAGCGGCGGATTTTGTCCGTTTTTTAGCGTCACAGCTTTGAAGGGATGCGCTGAGGCTTTCCCGATCTCCCAAAAAGTCATGTGCCGGTTATAGTGTAAATGCATTTTACTCGTCAGTAATAAAGCTGCCATACAGGCAAATGACAGTGAATATCTGAGAGATGAGCCACCTACCAGAGTGCAAATGATCAAACTGCCGCTGTATCCGATCATGATCCAAAAAAATCCTTCGCCAAAACGCATATCCGGAGCCATCAGAAACCAAAAGATCACATTAAGAATAGTCCATATCCATAAAATAAAGTCCATTCTGAACGAAGGTTTCTTACCGTTATAAATTAACATGGCTAAACTGAAAATACTTAATGAGCATCCAACGATTAGCCAACGAAATCCCTGAGTATTCATATTATTTCTTAACCATATCGGAATCCATTCATCTGACCTTAGCGACAAAGGCTTAGGACAGTCTTTATAATTCGGGATTTTTGCCCATCCTTTGATGACCTCATATTGGCCTCTTACCGATTGATAGTCGGTGATACCCTTTACCGGGTTTTTGGACATTGACCATTGCAATCTCATATTTCCATAAGGGGCCGGGTAAAATAACCAGCCTGTTTGGATGACATTTCTTGTCACGTAGCCGGCAATCATAAGGACCGGAAGTAAAAATAGAATTACTGCCTTTCGTATAATAGGCTTTCCATTATTTACTTGAAGGAATGCAATAATGAAAGCCGATAGAATGATAAAACTGACGATTAAGGAAATAATTCCTGTAGATTTAAATAGAAAAGATAATACTCCGAGAATCCCGATAATCATGACCTGAAAATGATATCTCCCCGGGAAATCATGTAAAAAGCTGCTCCTGATTTTCTTCGGCAGAAATAGTGGCGAAAAGCTCAGGATTTCCAGAAATAATACCATTTGAATATAAAATGCAGGTGCATCATAATAAAGAGATACATAAGGCGTATTGATTCGCACAATAAAGTAGGGTAAAGTCAGGATGCAAAATAGCTTTGTCCTTAACGGTATCCGATCGTCTTTAATAAGTATATTTCGTAACCATTGACTTGTAACGATGATGAGCAGGAAAGGATTAACGATCCAGGCTGACCGCAGATCCCACCAGCCATTGTCAACCCATCCCGAAAACAACAAAAAGGCCGAAGGAATGGCTAATCTGGCATGCAGATTACATAGTCCCGGTACTGCCGGAAATTCATTGATCCAACGAACGATACTGTAGTGATACAGATCAGTATCATACAGCACATAAGAATACTGGTTTGAAGTGCTTGACAGGTTTGATATCCAGAGAATAATCACGGCACTGATAAGTAAAAACAGTATTTTACCATAACGTGTGTACCACCCTTTTTGAAAAAATTTCCTTATTTTCTTTTTGATTATTGTCCATAAAAAAGGGAGGCCGATGATTGAAAAACCAATTATTATTAATTGGCAGGTTGTATTGACTGGTAAAACCAGACTGTAAAATTGAATGACTGTAATTAATATTCCGAATCCTATCCAGAATATCTGGAAAACATTCAAAGGATATTTAAAGGATGTTTCCCGTAATTTGAAAAGTAAAATATAAAATAAGTTGCCGATACTAGTCGGAATGATGAACAGTATCAGCCATGTAATAAGTAAATAAGCCATCTGATCATTGATTTCTTCATGTAAATTTAAGAATTTCAATCAAAACACTTTTTCTGAAAGTCATATCTTGAAATCGAAACATTGAATGTGTTAAAAGATTGAAGATTATTGAAATTTTTGATGATTGTACGACAAT
The DNA here is from genome assembly GCA_964628285.1 of uncultured Lentimicrobiaceae bacterium. GTDB lineage: Bacteria > Bacteroidota > Bacteroidia > Bacteroidales > JAGONC01 > JAPLDP01. The sequence goes on along the minus strand of CAZVNP010000073.1, from coordinate 2,451 downwards.
ATTTTCTTGATTTTTGGCAAAATTTTGTTTTACTTTTCTTTTTCTTGATAAAAAGAAAAGTAACAAAAGAAAAATCAAGGCTGGACTTCTCGGCGACCCACATCGGCTCAATGGCTAAATGAAAATAACCCTCCCGACTTAAAGTCAGGATCGGACAGATTTTCATTTGCCCTTAGGGTACGCCATTTTCGCCGTGTGGGTACCCCGCCTCCGAAGTCCAAGGCCAAAAATTGGGTAAAGATTATTTTTTCCGGTAATTCAATTTAGACTTCCACCTTTCCGTGCTACATTCCGCCTTATAAAAATCGCGATAAAAAAATCAGGGTCTCAGCCGTTAAGAAATTCAGGTAAGCACTGGAAACTGTGAACGAGATAGATGCCTCGCTCCTGAATTTTAGGCTGAAACCCTGATTTTTAGCGATTTTTATTAAGCGGTGAATTTTCTTTGTTACTTTCTTTGCTTGGCAGGCAAAGAAAGTAAATAATAGGACCTGAAAGAGCGAAAACCACCAACTATGCAAATGGAGTCTCACTATCCATTGGTTGGCAAAAGCCTTTTAGTTTATATTTACGTTCGATTGTTAATCAGTATATTGGCATTAAATCAGATAATTTTTAAACAGTCTCTTAGACAGATTCGGAAACTATATGTAAATTTGTTGACATTGACATTTATAGTCAGAAATAACCGAATCAGTGTGAAAATAAACTGTTGCAAAATGAAAAAATTTACTCTTTTTATGATCTGTTCATTAGTGGTGAACATCATAACAGCTCAATGGGTTTCCAACCCATCGGTTAACACACTTCTTGCCGGACCTGATACCAATTATGCTTATGGAGAGATGATTGCGAATCCATATGATTCATCTTACTACCTCTTGTATTATAAATCATTGCTTCCCGATCCCCATTTTCAACTCTGCATGCAGAAAGTCGATTACCGGGGCTATAAGAAATGGGGTGATGACGGTGTACTGATCAGTGCCGAATCATATAAAACATGGGTCTCAAAGGTTACATTGATTTCCGATCTTGATACATGCCTTTATGTAGCATACACGAAATCCCAATTATCTTTGGGACCGACTGACACACTTATGTCCATCTTTGTGAACAGGGTCACAACCGGCGGTATTAAATTATGGGGAGAGGAAGGAATACAGATCAGCGATACCCTCGATACCGGTTCTTTTAATCCTTCTATGCTTTATACGGATGATCAAAATCTTGTCTTAGGCTATGAATCAGTTGATACGGAGGGGACACCTGTTGGGAATATGGTAGATTATAAACTCAAGAAAATCTCTCCTTCGGGCAATATATTATGGCAGTATATTCTGCCCAGGGATAGTAATCAACTAAACTGGGGAGGATCTCTACATCAATTGACTGATGGGAATATCATGTTGATATATAGGCAAGTTAATATTGATTTTGATAATCAGATATTCTCTCAATCATTGTATACTCAGAAATTTGATCCTGCGGGAAACACTTTATTTCCTCAACCTAAACACATTTTAACCTATGCTGATTATTATGGTGATTATCCGATGACACCTGTCCATGTTGAAAGCAATCTTCAGGATGGATTTTATATCGGGGTCTCTTATGACGAGGGAGCCTTGAAAATTCAAACATTCATTCAACAGATCGATTCGGGTGCCAATACCCTTTTTTCAGAACCTGTCGCATTGGTTCCCGATTCGCTTGATGATCTTGACCGTTCCTACTACAATATGCGCTATCTTCCGGGTTCAAACGAGCTGCTGATAATCTGGTTGGAAAAACGGTATGGTCACGGTGTACTGAATGATGAAGCGATCCTGGGGCAGAAAATAACATCCGCCGGTCAACGTGTTTGGCCCGATTCAGGTAAAATCTTTTACCCGCGCATATCAATGATGGATTCACTTTATGGGTATATAAACCTTAAAAAGTCGGGAACGGATGAAACCGTCCTGTTCTTTATGAAAAATTATCTGGAAGGGGATTCGGTGATATATTCATTTGCAAATAAATATGATACCGATGGAAACAGTGTATGGGGGAAAACCATCCTGCTTTCAAGTCTTTCTGGAAAAAATATCGGACTCAGCGCGACAGATAAGATGTGTGATCAGTGGGTAGCCTGGTGGCAAAACAAAAACAAGTTGGATACCGCCGGATATTCCAGGCTTTTCGGACAGAATATCTTCGCCGACGGAGCAATCGGGCTCGGGTTTGAAGATTTTGTTCTTCCACGAACATCTTTAAAAGTTTACCCAAATCCTGCATCTTCCACATTAACTCTTGATCTGAATTTGAGAGTTCCTTCTGATTTACAAATATCATTATGGAATACCATGGGTCAGAAAATCCATCATTGGTCATACTCCGGAATCCCGGGAGGGTATTCGAAAATTCAACTGGACATAACGAAAATTCCTGATGGGGCTTATATTCTTA
>CAZVNP010000072.1:8015-10917 GCA_964628285.1 uncultured Lentimicrobiaceae bacterium | reverse complement strand
AGTAAGAATATTTTTATTTTAACCTTTTCTTGGTGGTACTTAATAATATTCATAGCTAATCGTAAAGCATTATAAGCTTTTTCTGTTCCGTAAGGAGCATCGTTAATAATAATCAAAATTTTCTGCACCATTTTTTTATCTATAACTCCATACATCCATAACCTTTTTTTCTCAATAATTTATTCACCTCATCTATGTTGAAGTATTCAGGATCGAATTCACCTCCCAACCATTCAATGTAACTGTCATATTCCTCATGGTCAGGTTGTTTTAAAATTTCAAGCATGTCAGCGTAACCCCAAACGCCCCCGCAATCCTCCGGCGGACAGTTCATTTTACCAGATAGGCAAACCGGATAATTCGCTTTGTCATCATCGGCAAGTATTTTTTCCAGTATGATGTCATGGTTCCACCCATCCCCGAAATCATATTCATAAATGATTTTTTCTTTTTCAGCTTTCAACAGATCCGAAATCCTGAGCTTCTTTTTCCGGTAATCTATTTGGTTCATCTCTTCCCACGTTAAATCCCCGGGGTACTTTACGGTATAAAAAATTCGGTTTTTTATGAACTGATGGAGGTGAGAATTAGTCCAGCCCATCGTTGTCTGGATTACCTTATGAAAATCGGATAACAATAAATCTGAAGGGACCAATACTCTCCGCCAAATCTTGGGTCTGAACCCGGTTAAAGCTATTTGAATCTGATAGATCATGGTTGACAATTTTTTTTCAAAAATAGCAAAATAGTGATTTCGGTTTTACAAAATGCGCGGCATTTCCTTATATTATTATGTTACCCGGTTGGGAGGGGGCGGGTCAGTTGGCAGTTAGTAGTCGTCAGTTGACAGTCGTCAGTTGGGTGAGGGTGGGTTGGTGGAACAGGACTTCGGCCATCAGCCATCGTGCAATCGTTCAATCGTGCAATTTTCCACTCCCTCACCCTCTTCCTCTTCCTGACTGCCAACTGCCCCCCGATCAGGCCCCTGATCATAACAGCATTTTGCTATTATCGGTCATCTGTTGTCGTAAATAATTCTGACTTTAATTGAGTTAGTCTTTTTGCTTCGACTTTGACTTGTCTAATGTTTCCGTAATTAACAGCAAAGAATATTACCGGGCTGTACAGGTTACCTGATAATCGTTTCAGAACGGATGACATACGGTAAAACTGTTTCCTTGCATTGATTTTGCCGACCTGGAGTTCGTAAGGTGTCATGTTTTTAGGTTTGAATACAACCGTATTATGATCGTAATACCTCCAGTCAGTTGTGATAAGACGATTCTCTTTTATCAGATCGTCATAAATTTTTGTCCCGGGATAAGGAGTCAATACGTTGAAGGAAACAGTACTTATTTTATTTTTTATCAGGAATCGAACTGTTTCATGAAATGTTTCTATGGTATCGCTATCAAAACCAAAGACTATCGAGGCATGGATAATAATACCCATTTTTTTGATCTTTTTTATGGCATTTTCTGTTTGTTCCAGATTCTTAAATGTCTTACGCATTGATTTTAACTGTTCCTCCGACACACTTTCAAATCCGAAGAATAGCGCTTTGCATCCACTGTCGGCTGCCAGTTGCAGAAGTTCTGTGTCGCTGACCAGCAATGATACGGAAGCCTGTCCCACCCATTTCACTTTTAAAGGTTTAAGGGCCTTGAATAATGCTTTTGCATACTTCGGATTACCAATGATATTATCATCCAGAAACATAAAGTTCTTTGCACCGGATTCCTGAATGTCCCTCACTACATTTTCTATAGGTATATGTCTGATTTTTTTCCCAAAAAGATTTGTGACACAGCAAAAATCACAATTATAAGGGCATCCCCTTGACGTCAATATCGGGACGAGGCTAAAAGGTGTCTTTTTTTTATTCTGCTGAAATTTTTTTGGGACGTACTTTCCTAAATCAGGTGTCGGATTATGATATTTTCTTTTCAAACTATTATTCCGGAAATCTTCAAGCAGTGTCTCCCAGACTCCTTCTGCCTCACCAACCACCACACTATCGGCATGTTGCAGAGCCTCATATGGGAGTATCGTAGGATGTACTCCTCCCAATATAACAGTTTTGCCCCTTTTTCGAAATTCCTGACAAAGTTCGTATGCTCTCGGTGCATTGGCTGTCATGCAGCTTATTCCTACCAGGTCGCAATCCTGCTCAAGGTCAATGCCCTCACTCTCTTCTTCAATAATCCTGACATCATGTCCGGGCGGAGTTAATCCTTTTAAGATATAAAGAGCAAGTTGAGGCATCATAAGCCCTTTATTGGTTCTTTTTTCAGTATCAATGGTTGGGGATATAAGAAGTATTTTCATGGTTTTATTTTGCGCAAGCTAATTTAATTTTATTAATATTTAAATGATTTTGGTCATGAATTTGTCTCGCAGGGCCTGTTATATGAACTTATTTTGAACTGTCAAAATTGTTTATGAAAAAATTCCACATGACCTTGCTTATATTATAAGAAGTACCGGCGTTGGCTTCCAACGCTTTATGAGCAGCAGGATGATCATCAGGGAGGCGTCTCCACATGCGACCATGACCTACGGCAAAGAAAACAAAGTTTAGCAAAAAAAACCCCGGTGAACCCGAATATTAAGATTAAAAAGCCCCTGACCTGATGGGCAGCGCTCCATTTCAACGACTTATTTATCATGATTGAGTTCTGTATAAATTTTAGGGGAAGCAGAAAAAGAATTGCACTTAATCGTTTAAACATGTGCCATAGATGTTATCAACATCGTTGTCGAAGTAAAATTAAAAAAACTTTCCCAATCACAAAATGCAAATACTTTTAAACAATATTAGGGAAATCAGGAAATGTGGATCTCCTCCGCCGGTTGGGGGAGGTTGGGAGGGGCTGATCAGTTGGCAGTCAGGAAGAGGGAG
>CAZVNP010000072.1:0-7915 GCA_964628285.1 uncultured Lentimicrobiaceae bacterium | reverse complement strand
GAGGGAGGAAACTGCGCGATTGAACGATTGAACGATGGCCGACCTGCCGACCCGCCGACCTGTAGACCTGTAGACCCGCCGACCTGTATTAAACTGTCATCTTTTCCCTCTGCTTCTGATAAGGGAAGTGAGAGTGGCTATCCCGGTCAGGATGGCCCCTGCCATGTAGGCGTGCTTCAATCCTGATAAAAAAGCGGCCGCCTCCGTACTCCCCAGGATTGCCTTTTGAAGGGTATGGGATGGAGCAAAGGTATAGAGCACCGCTCCTGCTGTAGCGATGCCCAGGACCATGCCCACATTCCGCATCGTCGCCAGAATCCCGGAAGCTGAACCCAGGTGCAGCCTCGGCGCACTCCCCATGACCGCACTGTTATTTGGCGATTGAAAAATACCGGTGCCTATCCCGAAAAAAGCCAATCTCCAAATAACGTCTGCTGAACTTGCGGAGACCGGCAACCGGCTCATAAAGAAAAGTGACAGGGCACATATTCCGGCACCGACACAGGCTGGTGCCCTTGTGCCTATACGGTCGGAGAGGGAACCGCTAAAAGGAGCAATTGCCATGACAGCCAGCGGAAAGGAGGTCATGATGAGGCCTACTTTTTCCGGAGTATGATGCAGCACCCTTTGGAGGTAGAAAGGGGTGAGAAAAACCATCACATACTGAGACATGAAATTGAGCAAAGCGCTGACATTGGCAAAGGAGAAGGTCATATTGCGAAAAAGGCTCAGATCGAGCATGGGTTGGACTGCCTTACTTTCTATCATTAGAAATCCGATGCCTGCCATGACTGCGACGAGTAACATGACACCGGTGGTATAGCTCAGACCCAGATTTTGAAAGCGATTGATAAAAAGAAGAAAGAAAGACAGGGCAACGAAAGCGGTCACCATTCCCGCTATATCCATCTTGCCCGGCTGCCCCTTGAGATCGGGGAAAACACGGCGTCCCCATAACAAGCCCGCAATACCGATAGGAATGTTAATAAGAAAAACAAACCGCCAGTCCAATAATGAAGTGATAAAACCGCCGAGAGAGGGACCCAGGGCCAGACCGGCAGAGATACTTATTGCATTGATGCCCAGGGCTTTGCCACGCTCTTCGGGTGGAAAGGAGGCAGTTATGATGGCATAAGGTACCGCCATCATCATTCCGGCAGCAAGTCCCTGAATAGCACGAAAGGCGATGAGCCAATGAATTGAAGGGGAAAGACCGCACAGACCGGAAGCAATGATAAAGCCGGCAAGACCGGACAAGTATACTTTTCTGTAACCCAGTATGTCGCCTAAGCGACCATAAAACAGAAGCAGGCTGCTGATGGTGAGAAGGTATACCATCGGGATCCATTGCGCCGTCGAAATGCTTACATGGAATGACTGAGTGATAGTCGGCAGAACGACATTGACGATACTGGCATCAATGGGTCCCATGATGCTGCCCAGCATGATCGCAGCTAAGACCGAATAGCGTTTCGCTAAAGGCATATCGATACTCTTTGTTTTCTGTCATACTTAAGGGCACACTTTGTTTTATCACGCGTTTTACCCGGCGGTGCCTGTCCAAATTAAGGGCCGTTGACTTTTGGAAATCCTGTCCCCCGGGAGCAAATTATTATCCCCGCAACCAGTAGCAACAGTCAGATGAAGACCGCCCTTTTCATTGCCAACTGCCAATTGCCAACTGCCAACTCCAAAATCAGGTATTTGCCGTTAGAAGTTTATCAATTTGCTTATTCGTTTCTTCGAGCGTTCCCGAGTTATCTATGATGATATGCTTTTCGGTAATCGGCTCAAAAAGTGTTTTGTATAACAGATATTGTTCATAATGTGCTTCACTCTCGCCTTCCGTCCTTTTCTTCAGTCTCTCCCTGATGATTGCTTCATCCGGGCAAATGACCTCGACAATTTCATACGGACATCCGGCATCATCAGCTATCTTTTCAGCGTGATGCCTGTTCTGTTTTTCGGCGAATGTGGCATCTAAAATGACAGTACGGTTCTCCGACAATAATCTTTTTGCTCTTGCGAACATTTCATCATAAATGCTTTCTATTTCTTCTTTGCCGTAAGTCGGATGCCGGATCAGCTCTTTTCTGATGACATCAGTTCGCAGTAAAACAGCATCCGTTTTTTCGGCAATTTTAGCTGCGACAACTGATTTTCCGGCCCCCTGGAGACCGCAAACTATAATCAACATAAGCAAGAAGCATTTCCCATTACACCTGACAGTTAACCGGCTGACGACGGCCTGTTATAATTCGTGACAATCTTAGTCCTATTGTTTTTAAACTGTTTTCCAAAGACTTTGTTGCGGAATTTTATTTGTGAAACTCAAATATTAAGAACGTAGTGAATTAAAATTTGTAAGTTGAATCCCGCCTGTGGCGGGACCGGAGGCGGAGGGTATAATACTCCGCCCTTTGGGGCGGAAATTGGATTCAGGGCGCCGCTGAAGCGGCATTTCGCAAGCTCAACTTGCCCTGGGGTACATACCAGTGATTATCGTTTTGCCTATAAATGAAGTCATTGTCCATCACTTTCTCAATCCCTTTAAAATATTCCACATGGAAACTCTTTCCATATATTCCCTGTAAGTATCCCCGAATTTCATTATATTATATTTGCTCTCTTTTCTGGCTGACATCCAGAAACAAAATAATGATATTAAGCCTAAAATTACGGTAAGAACGGATTGAAAAACCAAAATCAGAGCAATGGTCCAAATGGCTAATCCTAACGTCATAGGCTGGCGAATAAGGCCATATATACCTCTGTTAATAAAAGTAGTGGTAGCAGTAAAATCAGCAGTTTTTGGTTTACCTCTCCGCTTAAGTTCGATTATTGAGCTGAAGACCAGAACAGCTGAAGGGACATAAAGAATCCAGCCGATCACTGCCAACCAGGAAATTTTAAAATGTGTCCAGGCTCCATGCATACCGATGGTAAGTTCCAGTGCCAACAAACTAAAAAAAATACCTAAACCGATGTGCATATAGATTTCACTGGTTATATGTTCCATGGCTGCCTGGATTAACCAAATGCCATTAACAATCCATATGACAGCGCATATCCCGATACAAAGATACATGCTTAACATCTTGTTATCTCCATTTTATATTTTCCTTGCAAGCAATTTTACAAAGGTTACTCACCCCACGGATATTCTTTTCTTATGACACAATAAGATCCCTGAGTTACAACTGATAAGTCTACTCCGAAGATGAGTTTTTCCTGGTCCCCGCAATAAGGCTCCACAAACTTTATCTGGTATGATGTTGATTCAATTCCGGATAATTCAATTTCCAGATTGTACATACAGTTACATTTACATGGCTGATCGGTTTCAAATTCCCTGATTATTATCGTATCATGGTCCAATGAAAAGTTGCATCCGATATCACCGGGACAACAATTAAATCCTGCATTATAATGATCAATCAAAAGTTTATTGGTTGAAGGATAAAAGAAATATTCCGCACAGGAGAGGGTATCAGGAGTCATCATAAGAAGAGAGCCTGATTTTTCATTTAAGCATCCGGATTTCCGTATCAATTTTCCGGAAACAACCGGCTGACCACTATTGTCATTTTTACAACCTGTCATGAGAATCGATAGGAAGGTGGCAATGATCACGGTGTAATAGAATGTTTTCATAATCATTGAGTGGATGAGGTTAAATCAAAGATCAAATTTAACACTTTTAATCATATAATTCATTGCCTGTTTTTGTAATTCAGTGGCAAGCGGGGAACAGATACAGGGCGGGGAGAGGCAAGGAGATTAAACGATTACACGATGGCCGATTTCCGAACGCCGAAGGCCTCTCCCTCCAACTCACCCTCCCCCAACTGCCAACTACCAACTGCCAACTACCAACTGCCAACCCTGCCCTCAACAGTTATAATATGGTTAAGTGAAAGATCAATCCAGATCAAAGCGATCGAGGTTCATCACCTTGTTCCATGCCGCTACAAAATCCTTTACAAATTTTTCCTGAGCGTCTGAGCTTCCGTACACCTCGGCCAGGGCTCTGAGTTCAGAGTTGGAACCGAAGATAAGATCGACCCGCGTTCCTGTAAATTTCAAGGCGCCGTTAGTGCGATCGTATCCTTCAAAGGTTTCATTAGACCCGGAAGCCGGTTTCCAGACGGTACCCATGTCGAGTAGGTTGACAAAGAAATCGTTGGTAAGGGTTTCCGGATGTTTCGTGAAAACGCCATGCTTGGAATGGTCAAAGTTAGTGTTCAATACACGCATGCCGCCAACTAGAACGGTCATTTCAGGAGCGGTCAATGTCAGCAACCGGGCTTTATCGACCAGTAACTCTTCTGTCGGTATGGAGTATTTCGTTTTGACATAATTGCGGAAACCATCGGCTGCCGGCTCCAGTACGGCGAAAGAATTCACGTCGGTTTGCTCCTGCGATGCATCCATACGCCCCGGAATGAAAGGAACGGTGACATTAAAACCTGCATCTTTTGCAGCTTTTTCAACACCTGCACAGCCTGCCAGGACAATAAGGTCGGCAAGGGAAACCTTTTTCCCGTCAGATTGAACCCTGTTGAATTTTTCCCGGATAGCTTCCAGCGTTTCCAATGCTTTTGCCAGTTGAGCAGGGTTATTAACAGCCCAGTCTTTTTGTGGGACAAGACGTATGCGGGCACCGTTGGCGCCGCCACGTTTGTCGGACCCGCGAAAAGTGGAGGCCGAAGCCCAGGCAGTCGATACCAGCTGGGATACGGATAGTCCTGAATTTAATACGTTAGCTTTTAATGCTGCCATATCCTTCTCATCGATCAACGGATGATCCACGGCAGGTATCGGATCCTGCCAGATGAGTTCTTCCGTGGGTACTTCAGGACCCAGGTAGCGTGACCGTGGTCCCATATCGCGGTGTGTCAGCTTAAACCAGGCACGGGCAAAAGCGTCGGCAAATTCATCGGGATTCTCAAGGAAACGTCTTGAAATTTTTTCATAAACGGGATCGAAACGTAAAGAAAGGTCGGTAGTAAGCATTGTTGGAGGGTGCTTTTTAGATGCGTCGTGGGCATCGGGAACGACAGCACCGGCATTTTTTGCAACCCATTGATGTGCGCCGGCCGGGCTTTTTGTCAGCTCCCATTCGTAGTTGAACAGGTTTTGAAAGAAATAATGACTCCATCTTGCCGGTGTCTGTGTCCATGTCACTTCCAGACCGCTGCTGATGGTGTCGCCTCCTTTTCCCGAGCCAAATTTACTTTTCCATCCCAGGCCCTGCTCTTCAATTCCGGCCGCTTCGGGTTCAGGACCCACAAGTGCCGCATCTCCGGCGCCGTGCGTTTTACCAAAGGTGTGCCCGCCGGCAATAAGTGCCACTGTTTCATAATCATTCATGGCCATGCGGGCAAACGTCCCGCGGATATCCTTAGCCGCTGCAACCGGGTCAGGATTGCCGCCCGGCCCTTCCGGATTCACATAGATCAACCCCATTTGCACTGCCGCCAGAGGATTGTCAAGGTCATGTTCGCCGGAGTAACGTTTATCATCTCCTAACCACCTGGTTTCGGAACCCCAGTACACATCCTCGTCGGGTTCCCATATATCTTTACGTCCGCCGCCAAATCCAAAGGTTTTAAATCCCATCGATTCCAAGGCGACATTACCGGCAAGAACCATAAGGTCGGCCCATGATATTTTCCGGCCATACTTTTGCTTGATGGGCCAGAGTAATCGGCGTGCCTTGTCGAGGTTGACATTATCGGGCCAGCTGTTAAGCGGTGCAAAGCGTTGTTGCCCGCTTCCGGCGCCGCCACGACCGTCGCCTATGCGGTACGTACCTGCCCCGTGCCATGCCATACGGATGAACAACGGTCCGTAGTGTCCAAAATCTGCCGGCCACCAATCCTGGGAGTCGGTCATCAGCTTGTGAAGATCTTTTTTCAAAGCGTAATAGTCTAAACTTTTAAATTCTTCGGTGTAGTTAAAATCTTCGGCCACGGGGTTGGATAGTGAAAAGTGTTGTCGCAGTATGTTCAATTTTAACTGATTAGGCCACCATTCGCGGTTTTTTATTCCGCCGGAGCCGACACTCTGTTTTTTCATTGCCCCGGTAACAGGGCTTTTACTTGTATTGTTCGTATTATTTTCCATATCTTATTGAGTATTTGGTTACAAATGATTATGAGAAGTTAAAAATGATTAACAAATCCAGGTAACGAAAAGTTTATCAATGATGACACAAACTATCGTGATGGCAATATCCTGATATGACTGGTGATGGTTGGCGTTATGCGCGGTGTGGGTTTTTCATTGCACTTACCAATCAGACCCTAGTATTTTTGTCTATTGCTCATACGTTTTAAGTTATCGCATCGCCCCGCATTGCGCATGATCGCATGTTGACAAACGTATTTTTATTTAACTGGGCATGAATTAGAAATTTTCATGCTAAATACAGAGGGATACTGTTCCATCAGATGCTTCATTGAAACAGTCAAACTTTTCATTACGTTTTCATACTCTCCAGTGATAACGGAACTCATTTTCCCTGTTTCAACAGTCAATCCGGCACTTGATAAAGTTTGGATAAAAGTATTTATCGGAATGTGATATTCCTCGGTTAAAGGATAATAGCTTATCTCAATGGTAATTATCATCTCTATAATTTTTGTAAAAGCAACCCAATAAAAGCAGGTTCAATATTACTTAAGTTATTTAATGGCTCAATAATCTCATAATTTTCTTTCACGTATACACCCTGATTTATCTTTAATAATTTAAACTGGTAGAACATTGATTTTAAATCACTTATCCTGAACAGATTTGCGTGCTTAAATACCTCGTCTTTTTTATTATTCATTCCGATAGTCGAGTCAGCATTCAGACAACCAATTATCAGCCAACCACCTTTTTTCAGAATTCTGTATAATTCCCGAATTGCTTTATCTTGGTTTTCCACAAATTCAAGCATGGTGATAGAAGTTATTATGCTATAACTCTCATCTTCAAATGGAAGATTTTCGGAATTTGCTAATATAAACTGAGCCTTAATATTTTTACGTTTTGCAATATTCAACATTGATTCAGAACTATCAACCCCGGTTACCTGAAAGCCATGTCGAACGAAAAAATCAGTCCAATGACCTGTACCACAACCTATATCCAACAATTTTTCTTTTTGTATGTCATTTAAAAGCTCTGATATAATTTTTTTTTCAAGCTTATCGACCTTTTTGCCAAAATCAGTTTTGTAATAGCTATCATAATTTTCCGCTACATCCTGTCTAAGAAAAACATTCATATCTTCAAGTTATTTTATTCAATCTATCAGTATGCTTACTTATGGTCTGCCGGTATGATATCGTAAGCGTTCCATTACACCATTTTTCCTGAGAAAGATACAAAATCGGGTCCCACGTTCCTATCTAAGGTGCCACTTCGCAGCCTTTGCATTATACCGGTGTTGAACTAAATTCCTTCGCCGGAGCGGAGGGACAAACGTTCAAATTTGACAAATCTTTCTTAAAGGAGGGATTATAAAGAAGTGCAGCGGGATGGGAGAGAGGGAGGACTTTTTTATCTCCTGCTAAAAATAACTTGCCATAAACTGTGTGAAATTCTTTTTTGGATGGCAACGGACCAGTGTATCTCTTAAAAATGTATTTGGTTGAATGATAACCCAGGGGAACCAATACTTTAGGATTTATCAATTCAATCTCTTTACTTAGGTACCGGCTGCAATTTTCAATTTCATCCTCTTTTGGTTTCCGGTATTTTGGGAGCATACATTTAATCAAATTCGTCATATAGATTTCTTCCCTGTTGATAAAAGCCATTTTCAATAATTCATCCAATACTTTTCCCGAGGGACCGATGAACATTCTCCCCTCTTTATCTTCCTTCTCCCCAGGTGCTTGTGCGATCAACATAAGTTTAG
>CAZVNP010000071.1:0-13282 GCA_964628285.1 uncultured Lentimicrobiaceae bacterium | reverse complement strand
TCAGGTCGACATCATAGCACACGACATTGGCCGCCAGATTGGAAGGTGGTTCATAAGCCGAGGCCTCCACATTTAACGTCACCGGAATGGTAATGGGTGAATTATAGGGATCGTTGCTTGTTACGGTAATATTTGCTCCGTAAACGCCTTCCGGAAGTTCGGAGGCGTCAAAAGTAACGGTGATGTCATCGGATCCGCCGGGAACTACCGTGCCTGAGTATTGATCCAGTGTAAGCCATTGCGGTAAGGCAGAGCCGGTGAGGTTGCCTCTTATATGCCAGTTGTATGGTAAGGTAGAACCCAGATGTGACCATCCGGAACCTGATGACAGCCAGTCACCATTGGGATCCTGTGGACCCGCATCCACACCGGCCGGATACACCAGGTCGGTCTGTGTAAAGCCATAGGCAACCCAAAGGTCACCGCCGTCCAAAGTCACAGGTGTCGACAGCACAACGTGATTCCAGCTGTATTCAGTCAGGTCGATGGCTTCACTGTACAACAGGTCACCGGGGGCTCCCGGCGTCCCCATGCCGTAAATATAAAGATAATAATCCGTTGCAGGATCATTCAGATAGATATCGACGGAGGAAAGAGTCATGCCATAATAGGGCAGGACCATCGATGACGGGAATCTGGCAGCGACCTGAACGGTGACCGGGACAACCGTCCAGCCGATGGCATTGGTAATATCATCACTGTCATAGTGTAAAACCACATCATCGGTGGATGGCAATTCATTAACAGAGGGTTTGCAATCCGATTTCAAGACTGGTTCAGAATGAGTCATACTCAGCACCTGTGTGACCGGATCACTGATCTGAAATGGTGTGGGATTATCAACATCATATGTGATATTAAGAGTGTAAGTGAGATTGTCTGTGCCGGTATTTGAAATGGTCATGGTCTCTGTGGTCATTTCTCCCGATGACACGGTGACGTCGAAGGCTGTAGGTGTCACTTCTATGGCCGGGTAAGCCGTTCCAATCGGAGGGCCGTCCCAGATATACATGCCGCCGGTGCTTCTGGCCGCCGTTGCCACCGTGCCGCAATAGCCCGTCTCATCATCCAACCAGGCCATAGCCTGGAAAGGATAACCGGTCGACAGGGTGATCCAGTTGTAGCCGCCGTCGGTGGAATAGGATACGCCGCTTTGTCCGGTGGCAAAAGAGGAGCTGATGTAAGTGTTATCGGTACCCGGAATATAATCGAAATACCTTCCGTACATGTCACCGTTCACGGTCACACTGGTCCAGGTCTGGCCACCGTCGCTGGTCACGTTGATAACCGGCTCGATACCCAGATCGAGATACGACCGGTAAGCTATGCCGTTCATGGCGTCCTTGAAACGGCAATCCACGACGGTACTGCTGCTGAAAGCTGTATTGTAAGCAGTCCAGTTGTATCCTTTATCGGTGGAGCGGAAAATCCTTCCTTTATTTGTGCCGAACCACATATTATCCCCCACGGCATCGAGATTGCCTGTGATACCATACTCACCTGCCAGTGGGCCTGTGATGTTGGCCTGGGGCACACGTGTCCAGGTCTCACCGCCATCGGTGGTGGTGTAAATCTCAAAGTAGCCGCCTACAGGGTCGCCCATGGCGCACCCGTCATTGTCGTTGAAAAAATGGATGACGTCGGCGAAGGACTGTCCGCCGAATGCAGTACCCTTCTTTTCCCATGTCGCACCGCCGTCTTCCGTTTTGTACAATCCTTGATCGACATTGGTATTGAATACCGCCCAGCATACGTTGGCATCGATGGCGAATAACATCGACAGGCCGGTCCCCGCATTGAAGGTGCCCGCGGTCCATGTTTCACCACTATCGGTCGATTTGGTAAAGACATCCACAATGGCGCCTGTATTGTCAATTCCATGGGCCCAGAATGCCGTGGGATCATCCATACCGACGCTGATCTGCCCGATACCCTGACCGCCAGCCAGATTGGAATTAACCAGAATCCAGTTTTCCTGTGCAAAGGTCCATACACCCGTCATCAGGAAAATCACAACTAAAAGTAATTTTTTCTTCATGATGATTTTGTATTAGTGAATGAATAATTGATTTTGACAAAAATAGTTTAAATATACTACAGAACAAAAAAATTCATCACCGGATATCGGCATTTGTATGACCCGGCTATTTCCGGTATTCGCTCCACGCCCTCTCTGCAGCCTCACAGGTATATTCTGTTAGTTTTTTTCTTATTTCAACGGGATCGGCCTGGCTTTTCAAGATCAGCTTTTGCTCAAAACCGGTGTGGCCGTTAAGATAGCGTTTTTCGATGTTATCTCTTTTTTTTCTTTCCCTGCCTATGAGTACACCGTAGTCTTGATCAACCGTTTCCATGTGTGATACGAACGTCCAGAAGGCCAGGGTGTCGGTGCGTTCATAGAGATCACCGGGCGGATTGAAATGTTGTGCTTCGGCTGTTTTGTAATCATTGCGGAAATAACCGCGGGGAATTTCATTGATCCCGTTGTACCATGGAATGAATGGATTGACACAGGGACGGAAAAAAGCCAGCCAAAGCACCGCTCCGAAGTCGACCGGCAGATAGTCGCGCAGTTGTGCAACAAAACCATATTGGGTATGCACGGCACAGATGGTTGAATGATTGACAAAGTGAGGGCTCCCCAGCGTATAATCTTTGGAGAGATCATAGGGAGTGCCTTCGTAATGGTCCCTCAGGATGTCCATCAGGTCCTGGAGGGAAACCTTTTCCTGGGGAAGGAAGGCAAAAGGGAATATATCATCGGGTTGATATTGGGTCAGGGAAAGTTCATTAACGCCCTGCCACATACGCAGGACATTGGTCATGTTATCTAGAGAGCTTTTTGTCGCATAGGCATCCCTGAAGTTAAACCGACCATCCTGCCCGGGATCATACCACCCACGGTCAATGGCATAGTTGATTAGATCGGGTGAGCCGCAAAAATTAACGGTATCATTCAGGTCGATCTCTCCGATGGTATAATAATTTGGAATCACAGCCACCTTGTCATCAGGGATGCGTTGGGCTACCCAATGTTTACCATTGACCACCGAGAGCATCCAGGCCTCATGCGTGTCGGCAATGCAATAGGTGCGGCCTGATCCGGTATAACCATACTGTTCGATGAGGGTGCCGGCTATCCTGACCGCTTCCCTCGCGCTCTTAGCCCTCTGCGCCAGCAGGTTGCGCAACGCATAACCAATACCACCTTCCGTCAATTGTGGTCGGTCTTCACGCGATTCACAGGCATCCGACCCGATGGTCACACCATATTCATTCATGAAACAATCCGAAAATTCCATCTCCGGCATCTCCAGCCACAGATAAGCGTTGGTTTCCTCAACCTGTGGAATGTCAGCCCCGTCATGGGATACGATGATCTCACCCACAGAATGTGATAACCGTGGTACCTTGTAAATATTCACGATACGGGTGCCGTAATCATCTTCATTGTGGGCGAAGAGAACAGAGCCATCCTGCGACGCATCCTTACCGACAAGAATAGAGAAACAGTCGAAGTCTCCCCGGGAGGATTGGGACAGAACATGTAACGTCAATAACAAAAACAGGACAGTCAGTACGATTGTCTCTGCTTTATCCAAAATCCTGCGAAACTGGCAGAAATTCATAGCGATAGAACGTTGGGATGACTACTGTTAAGACCTTCCAAAGCTACGAATTTCCATCAAAATGAATATCTCAATAGATTTCTTTCTTTAATAAATAAAAAAGCACCTCAGAATGTAATTATTCTCAGGTGCTTCTGTTATACTTTACTGTCATCCTGTGATTCGAACCTGAAACTCCGGATCAATATGCCATTTTCAGAATCTTAGAGGAACCGCGTATTATAAAAGCTTTGTTTCCTGACGGGAGGGGATAATCCGCAGCAATATCCTGCCATGATCTCCGGACTGTCATGACGGCTTATCCCGTTCGATGCCGGTAAGGTAATATCATAAGAGAGGTTGACAAAAAATTTTCTGAATTTCAGTCCGGCGATAAGATAGACAGCATTTTGAAACCGGTAGCCGGCACCTCCGTAATATTGATCATTAAAGTTGATCAATCCGGTGACATCAAATTGAATATTTTCTCCATCGCTGCTGACCAGGAAGGAAGGCTCCAGGAAAATCTGCCGCTCGGTGTGTCCTTTTCTCAAAGCGTAATTGTAACCTGTCATCAGATAATAATAACGTTTGAGAACGATTTCACTTGGTCCTATCACGCCTCTGGCCTGCCGGATCTGAGTTGCCGAAAGGCCCAGGTAAAACGATCGCCGTGATTGCAGCCATAGGCCGGCAGAAAAGTCGGTGAGGTAGCAGAATTCACTACCCTGCCCGGTTAACATGGGATCACCCTGGTGCCTTGGGTCAAATTTGGAAAAATCAATGCTTTTATTCAGCAATGAAAATCCGGCACCCAGACCAAGGGTATTATCTTCTCCAAGATGAAGCCGTAAAGCGTAGGAGAGCCTGATGCCGATGTTAGACTCGTATCCCAGCTTATCCTGGTAAATGATCGCCCCCACACCGCTGTGAATGACATAAACAGGTGCATCTACCGAGAGGAGATAGGTCTGCGGCGCGACGGTTAACCCGGCATCGTCCTTGAATCCCAGCCATTGCTGCCGCATGAGTAGTTTAACACAGATGCTGTTCGCACTGCCCACGGATGCCGGATTGTAAAATGCCTTGTTGAACATGTACTGCGTGAACTGTATATCCTGTTGAGCCAGACATCCGGAACAGAAAAAAACCAAAACGATGGCGTAAAATCTTCTCATAGGCGACAGGGATAATGGCATAAAGTCATCGTTTAAAACAATGTTGGTTGTTATCGCTGATCTTGACGATGAAGGCATCCTTATAACCCAGGTCTCTCATCTTGTCTCTGTACTGCGCCGCCTTTTCCTGGGTGTGAAAGGTACCGGTGAAATACCTGGTCATCCCGTCCTTGCAATCACATCTGATGACTTCACTGCCCTTCAGTTTTTGAAAATAGTCACGGCGTATGGAGTGACCGGCCGCCAGTTGAACGGTGTACAGGACGACGGCAACTGTCTTTATCTCCTGTGACGCCGGTTGTTCAATATTTCCGGGTGGGGGCACGGGAGTCACTTTTTTCTCCGGCGCGATAACACGGGCTTCCAGCTTATCTTTTTCCGTTGCAATGGAGAATTCGGTGCGCCGGTTCAACTGATAAGCGGCTTCTTTTTCTGATGGATCGGTCAATGTGTTGATATAAGCATCGTCGAGCGTGGTGCCTGCTTTGAAGGTATATCCGTCCTTTACCATATCCTGAGTGAGCTGGCGTGGAATTTTAGCACCATAGCCTCTGGCTATCAGTTGGCCGGGTTTAATACCCTGGGTGATAAGATAATCTACGACGGCTTGTGCCCGCCGTTGTGACAGTGAATCGTTCGACATGGCAATCGGTCGTGTGTCGGTATGCGACGACAGTATAATGGAGACAGACGGGTTGGCTTTCAGCATCCGGATCAGTTCCCTCAGCGAATCCTGGTAAGGCGCCGGTAATTCCCACCGGCCGGTAGAATACAGGATTTCGGGCAGGACGATAGGTTTTTCAGGTAGTGGCTTGAGGATGATATCATGGAGTATGTTTTTGTTCCCGCGCGTTCCCGCTGTTGAAATATCCGACTCATCATTCAGATAGCCCTTCAAACCGGCCAGAAGAGTGTAATTTTGTCCGGGCTTGATCTCTTCTTCAGTGAACCGGTAAGATCCGTCAGTGCCGGTCGTTTTTTCCGAGACCACCCTGTCATCCGATTGCAAGGTCAGCACAACATCGGGTAAAGGCTTTTGTGTTCCTTCATCTTTGATAAACCCGCTTAATGTAATAAGGTAAACCTCTTTGTAAAAATACCAGATATCGTCGCCTCCTGATCCGTTGGTGCGGTTCGATGAAAAGTAACCCTTGTCTTCATCAGGGAAGAAGATGATCCCGAAATCATCGTTGTTCGAATTGACCGGCGATCTCATGTTCTCAGGTGCGCTCCATATCCCGTTTTTTTTCATAGTCCTGAAGATATCCAACCCTCCCATGCCGGCGAGGCCATTGGACGCAAAGTAAAGGACCGTGTCGTTGAGGATGAAAGGGAACATCTCGTCCCCTGCCGTGTTGACCGGTTTGCCAAGATTTTGCGGTGTACCGAAGGGACGGTCTGGGGCAGGCCGTGTGGCTACCCAGAGGTCTTTTCCGCCCTCCCCGCCGGGCATGTTTGATGAAAAATACAACGACAGGCCGTCCCTGCTGATGGAGGGATGCCCTGCATTGGAGGCCGAATCCTCACACAACGGAACCACCGAGGGCATCGACCATTGATCTCCTTTCCTTACCGTGGTGTATATCTGGCATCCAGTGCCGCCCTCACGTTCAAGAGGGCATCGGGTAAAATACAGAACGTCAAATGTCGCATTCATCGATGGCGTGCCTTCATTGGCGTTGGTGTTGATGGTTCCGGTGTTATCGAATAAGACAGGAGTGGTCCAGAGGTTACTCTTTGTCCGGGATGACATGAAAAGATCGCTGCAGTGTTGTCCTGTCCATCCATCGATTGTCTGACCTGCGGCCGAGGGGTCCGTCGAGGTGTACATCAGGGTATGCCAGGTCTGATCGGCGAAGCAGGGTGCAAATTCATCGTAGCGTGTGTTTATTCTCCTTTGGTTAATGACCTTATATTCCGTCTGGTTTTTCAGCCAGTCGCGGGCTTCATCACAGGAGCGCACGCCGTTTCTGCCCCTGTCATCACCGGGTACCGCCGTCAGGTAGGACTGGTAATAGTTCGAGGCTTCGTCATATTTTCCGTTGGCTCTCAGGGCATCGGCATAATAAAGCAGGACGACCGGATGCGAATCGGAATATTTGGTCAGGATCAGCTTATAGTATGCTGCTTCGGCTTTCCTCGTATCATTGGTGATCCTGTAACACTCCCCTAACTGGAATGTCAATCTGTCACGTGTTTCCTTCTCCGAAGGTGCTTTTCCAAGTGCCGTCCGGTATTTTTCAATGGCCGTGGTGTACTGATGGTTCCTGAAAGCCTCATCACCCTGCTCCTGATAATTTCCCTGGGCGGTGACCTGTGCGGTTACCGTGACAAGAATGATGAGGAGGGAGATATGTTGTAACAGCTTCATGGGTTCTGATATAGCCTGTTCATTGATAAATTCCGCTTCAGATCACCGCAGCAGGGTGATGACACCTTCTTTCTTATAGTCTTTGCCATCGAAACCTTTGGCGTGTAAGATATAAAAGTATGTTCCGGTGCCAGCCTGGTCTCCGTTCACCGTCCGGCCGTCCCACCGGCCATGTATATCGTTTATTTTATAGATATTGAGACCCCGGCGGTCGAAGATAGTCACGGTCATGGTCTGTAAACCCTCCGAGTCCACCTCGAAATAATCGTTCATGCCGTCACCGTTGGGTGTGATAACATTGTAAATCCTAATATTGACGGCGTTGGAAACACCGATGGCCAGGTAGGTGGTGTCGGCGCAATAACCCGGTGTGTCGCTGTAAACAATGAGCATGACTAAGTAGCTGCCTCCTGTTTCATAAATGTGTGTGGGATCCTGCTCCGACGAGTATGTGTCGTCGCCGAAATCCCATTTCAGATTGTAACCCGGCGTGCCGGTAAAATGAAAATGGATGGTTAGGGGAGCGTAACCAGTCGTTGTATCCGCTTCAAAGGAAGCATGGATATCGGTGATCGTCTTAATAACCACCGTATCGGCCAGCAGGCAGTCCATTAAATCATTTACCTCTAAAATGTACTGACCCGGGCATAATCCGGTCATATCGGATTGCGCCATGGTCTCACCGTTGAGGGTGTAAGTGTAGGGTGGTGTACCGCCCTTTACCATGGCATGTATCTGACCGTCACAGAGGCCACTGCAGGATTCATCATCGCTGATCAGGTTAAGAACCATCTCCGTCGAGGCAATGTCGACCGTGATATTGCCGGTGATCTCATTGTAACAGCCGGTGTTCAGATAGACTTTTAAATTCACTCGGTACGTGCCCGATTGCAGGTAGATGTGGCTGGGGCCGGTACCCGATGCCGTCGTGCTGTCGCCAAAATCCCATTCATAGCTGTCGATGGTGTAAGGTGGGGTGGCTGTGGCCTGCCCGCCGAAATGAACGGTAGCCCCGCCACAGTAATGATAATCAAAATCGATGATGGGGGGAGGATAGGAGTACAGGATGGCGGTCAACGTGTCATTAGAGGGATTATCATCGTGGGCATCGACCAGAAAAACCGTGATCAGATAATCACCGTAAGCCGTGAGATCGGCAGGCGCATCAAAGGTATAGGTCAGGTCATCATAGGTATAGCCCGGGACGGTCTCGGTGACGGCATTGCCCGCATTGAGCCGGTAGGCCAGGGCAAGATCCACGAACGGGATATCGGCATACTGTTTGACCAGTGCGGTAACGCTGTCGAGTTGGTCATGTTCACATTGCAGCCCCGGATTAAGTATCTCTGCCACACCGAAATCGATGTAGAATTCATCGGCTCCGATGTCGGGTTTGAGCGGATTCCTCGTCTCTCCGTCGATATCTGTCAGGATATCAGCAACGGTTATCGCCGCTCCGTTGATAAACCTTTGATATGGTCTGAGATCGCTGTCAGAGACATACAACGGATCGACATCGAGCGAATGAGTGTCGCCGTCGATGGCTTCACTCCATGTGGCTAGTGTGTAATAAACGGTTCCGTAAAGGGAGCCCAGATTGCCGCTCACCGTGTAATAATCATTGTAATCCCATTGGCTGACGCCTGGTGGTGAGGTGACCGTTACTGCATATCCGCCGCCGGCATTGGAAAAAATGTTGTTTTCAATGGTATAGCCGTCGCCACCTGTCATAGAAAAGGCCGTCGATTCAGGATTGATGTTGGTTATCTGAACACTGTTATAGATCACTTTTGTGCCGCTGGCACCGTCTTTAAGCAGGATACCCGCATGCGACACTTCGCCCATCACACTGACGAAATTATTGGCGATGAGGGCATCCGGCGAGCTTAACACGATAGCGTCGGCATTGTCGGTGTTCATGTTTTCATTTTCACTTAGGACGACATTGGTACAGGCCTCGCAGATAATGCTGCCCGAATTGTTGATGGTGTTGTGCTTTATGGAGATATCACCGGAGGATTTTATGGAGAGGGCTCCCACGTTGTTGCAGACGTTTCCTTCCACAGTTATATGACTGGAAGATGCCACCGACAGGCAGGTATCAAGTGAGCTTATCCGGTTGGAAAGGATGGCAATGTCATGGCTGCCTGGTTCCGCTTTAAGACCCCGGCCACTGCTTGAAATGATGCAATTGGAAACTTCGAAATGTCCAGAGCCCTCCGTGACCCTGATGATGTCTGTTTGCTGTCCCGCGGTGATGCTGATTTTTTTAAATATAAGATATTGGGTTTTATTCAGGAGGATGATATAATTATTGTCAGGTAGCGGCTGGAACAACAAAACTACCGCACTGCTGTCGCCGCTCTCCGATTCGAATGTGACGGTATTCGTTTCCGATACACCCGGGATGGAATCAAAGGCGATTTGTTCGTTATAATATCCGTTACGTATTTTGAAAATGACGGGGCAACTGAGGCCGGCAATATTCAATAATGTGACAGCATCCGTGAAGTTCTGGAAATCGGCGTCCATGCCGCCGATGGTGTATTCACCGCACAGCGGGGTGCCGAAGTTGGAGGCTTCCGTGGTATCGTTGAAAGGATTGCAGTCTTCTTCTCCGTCAGGGTTTTCCGACCATATCTTCAGGTCATATAACGTTCCCGGCAGGAAATCATAGCTGTCGAGGGTCACTTCGGTCGACATGCTTTCCTCCAGCAGACCGTTCCAGGAATAAGGAAGTTGTACAATGCCATTCACTTCCCAGCCAATGGTGGCCGATGAGAATGTTGCTGTCCCCTGGTTCTGAAGTACCACCGTGACGGGCTGAAGACCCGGTATGATGAGATTGGCAGGCGCCATGATCGCGGTAATGCCCGCATCGGGTGAACAGGGCGCGAATTCTTTGGCACCGATATCTGGAGTCGCCGGATTACGTAAAGTGGAGTCGATATCGTAAAGAATATTTTCAACCGGAATACCGGCATTGTTCAGCAGGATCTGGTTGACGCTCAGGTTGGTGTCGGAAGAATAGAAGGGATTGGCGACAAGCGAATGCATATCGCCGTTGATGATATCACACCATTCCGCCAGAGTATGATAAGTGACACCATCGCGATATCCAATGTTATTATAAGCGCTGTAATAATCATTGTAATCCCAGTCATTGCCGCTAACGCTGGCATTGACATAGGCTGCATAGCCGCCCTCCCTATTGCAGAAAATATTGTTTTTCACCGTATAATTATCACCTCCCGACAGGTCGAAAGCCCGTGAACCCCAATTGGTGTTTGTCACATGGATGCTGTTGAAAATGATGTTCGAGCCGGAGGCACCTGTCCCTGCTTTTATACCCGCAGAACTGACATTACCCGAAATATGAACGAAGTTGTTGACGACCATGGCGGAAGGTGAGTTCAGGAGGATGCCGCTGCCGTTCACCACATTGACGATCCTGTTGCCGCTGATAAGCAGGTTCGTGTCACCGGAGCTTTCGATGCGGCTGCCGTTATCGAAATGGTTGTCGACGACCGTCACCCCATGTGACCCGGAGGAGCTGAATTTGGTATAGAGACGTATATCGTTACCGGTGAAAGTAACATGGTCGGAATTGGCAACAGAAACAGTCGCCCCGCTGAGCACATTGTCGGCGAAGCTTATGCTGTCGACCGAGGTCGCCACAACGCCGGTGCCTAAGCTGGCTATGATATAATTGGCCAGAATCGTTATGGACGTACATCCTGTGTCGGCAGCAATGGCCGGAGCTTCATTCGAGACAACACTGATCTTGCAATGCCGTATCCGGATATCACCTGCCTGTCCTGTCATCATAACGGCACTTCCACCCACATTGAGGATCGTCATCTCGCTGAGGGTGAGGAAATGGACATGGCTTAGAAGGATGACATAATCACCCGCAAAAGAGACCGATACTTTCGTGCTGTCACCGCTTTCGGACTGGAAAATGACGGTGTCCTCTTCTGAAGTTCCCGGAATGGAATCGATTTGAATTTGCTCGTTATATAAGCCATCCCTTACGTTAAATACGACAGGGCACGAAATACCCAGGCTGTCAAGGGCTGCAATGGCGTCATTAAAATTTAAAAAATCGGCTCCTTCACCGCCGATAGTATAATCGCCGCATAAGGGGTCACCACCGGGGAAAGTCCTTTGGCTGTAAGATGTAGTGCAGAAACAAAAGAAAAGGATCAGGAAGAAAACGCTCATCCATCTTTTCAGTTTGAATGACTGCTTTATAGTGATGGTGATGTCGAAATCCTGAAGTAAATATTTTTTCATTGGCAGGTTTCAGGTTGATATTCAGCGATATCGGCTCCTCAGACGCCCGGCCCGAAATTTTTTTCTAAATTAAAAATATTTAGAGAAAGGGCGGAAGCACGGGTAAGATTTTTTTGAAATAGATACCCGGATTCGCGTGAGTTGCGGGTTGCGGGTTGCGGGTTGCGGGTTGCGGGTTACGGGTTGCGGGTTACAGGTTACAGGTTATCATTACCAATTCCGACTGCCGACTGCCGACTGCCAACTGCCAACTGCCAACTGCCAACTGCCAACTGCCGACTGCCAACTAATACCTCACCAGCTCCCCCGTCGCATTATCATACCGCGCGACAATCTGCCACTGGAATTGGTTCAGGGAAAGCCTGATGCCCCAGAAATCATAGGTGGCATAGGCACGGTCACCGGCATCGTCAAGGGTGGTGTTGCCGGTCACGCCAAAGTAATTAGCGGCTTCATAGACGAATGCCGTCTTCAGAGTCGCAATGTCCGTGTCATGGCCGACGGTCAGGTACGTGAGCGTGACTAACCACAGGGCGTCATAGGATGTCATGGCATAAATATCGGGCTGGCGCCCGATCTGAGCTTTTATGCGGTCCGATAAAGGCTGCCATTTATCTTTGGCAGAAGGATCAAGCCCGAATATAGGGCACGCGAAAGAATGAGAGCCTGCAAAGGCGGCAGCCTGCAGGTCGGGAGGCAGCGATTTGTCCTCGGCATAAGCCGTGTTGCCATACCACTTGACTTTCTGCAACACAGAATCGGCCGATGCCAGGTGGAGTATGGTGGTCCCTTCACCGTAACATAACAGATAGATACCTATGGTGTTGACCGGATATTGGCTTAGCGCCATGCTCACCTTATCACGCAACGCGGTTATGTAGGCAATGAAATCCAGCGCCGAAGGGTCGTACTTGACGCCGTCCATGACTGTTCCGCCTTCCTGGGTGAATCCCTGGGCCGTCGACGACAGTATGTCATTTCCCCAGACATCGTCGCGCATGATGGGGATGAGGACGCTGACGGTGTCATCCTTCAGCAGGGCCGTCATCGCCTCGCCCTGTGTCAGGCTGCTGGGCACCAGCCTGAAGATGTTATCATTGGGTATGGCAAGCGACGAGACGATGCTGGCGGGGCTGACGATCATCATGTCCATCTGGCCGGCATAGTCCATGACGGCCTGTAAATCACCGCTGGTATAGGGCCCGATAACCGTCTGAACGTTTTCGCCCTTCAGCACGGTCAGTTCCTGCAAGGTCACTACGGTATCCGTATGGGTGTCCTTGAGTATCAGCTCCAGTTGTCGGTCTGAACCAATTGTTTCCAGGTAATCGTTTATGTCCTGGTAGGCAAGATTGATCGCAGCCTGAGCGCTCTCACCCACCGATGAGCCGCCGCCGGTGAGAGGCAGCAGCAGGCCCACTTTTATCGTATGGCCGGTGTTTCCAGGTGTCTCATTTTTCTTGCAGGAAGAAAAGAGAAGGAGTGTCAGGCAAAAGATTTGAATAAAGAGAAGGGATTTTTTAATGGTATAATTTGGAGTCATTCCGTGTTGTTATATGAGGACCAAAGTTAAAAAGAATGTGAATGGTTATCCGGAGGAAGAGGTGTTTTTATTAACCGGAGAGAATCCAGCCCTGACAGGGTTTGGAATCCTGCCATGAGTGAGGAAACGCAGGAAACAATGATATTATTATTTACTAAAAGATAATAAGGTATTTATATATTTAGATTTTAAAATTGTTAATATATTTCTTATTAAATATTTGCTTATCGGTTTAATATTAATTAATTTTAAAAATTAATTGCTTCGAATGTGAATTATTTAACGA
>CAZVNP010000070.1:10131-13346 GCA_964628285.1 uncultured Lentimicrobiaceae bacterium | reverse complement strand
TCAAAACTCAAAATTGGTGCAGCCCTTACGCCCAATGCCTTCCGCTTCTCGGCACGACTCAGGTACGCTTGGATAAAAGCTTTTCTACCTCTTCTGTAGTGTAGTATTTGGCGGTCTTTTCATTCAGTCTATCGAGTGCAAGGAAAGTATCTTCGTACTCATCCAGGTACTTCTCCAGCATATCTTTAATATAAAAGCTCTTCGGCCTTTTTGTCTTGCTGGAGAGCTTCTCGAGCCTCTTTTCAATCTCATCCGGAATTATCACGGTAATATTTTGGGCCATGACTAACCTCTATCTATTTATCGAATATGTAATTGATGCATCACATATAATATCCTTCTCTTTTGTCAATTAGAAAAGCTGCATTCTATCATTGGAATAGGCTGCAGCCTGCGACTTATATAGCTTGCCTTTATTTTTCCGTTTTTTATTTCAGCCACAGGATCTTGATCTCGCCCTCCACCTGTTTTAAATCCTTATCTCCCGTCACCAACTCCGCTTTCCTCAGCTTTGCAAGAGCAGCCGAAATGCAATCGGCATATGACATTTTCCTGTGTGCCTTGTATTCCGCGGCCTGCCTTATAAGTTCCATGTCAACAGGAACTACGCGAATCGGGAGTGTCTCAATAAGCTGTGCGACAGCCTCGGCACGCTCCCTTCCTGCCTCTCTCAACGTAATATAATAAACCTCTCCCCAGTTTACCACGGAAAGCAGCAGATCCCTGCCCTGATCCCGCGCAGTCTTAATAATCTCGATCATCTGATCAGCCCCCTTCTCACCCTCAAGGTAAGCTAGCAGGCTGTATGCATCCAGGACTCTTTGACCGGCCTTCATAAGACCCGTTCCCTGGCTTTCTCTTCTTTGAGCGCTTTTAAAAGCTTGCCTTTTGTGCCGGTCATGCCAGCCATGGCGCGAATGTATTCATCCGTGATAGGCTTTATGACAATCTCGCCCTTTCTTTCGTAAAGAGATACCTGCGTGCCCTTCTTGATGCCATATTTTTTTCTAAGGCGTGCAGGAATTACCACCTGCCCTTTGACCGTAACCGTTGATCTCTCCATGAGCATTCTCCTATATTGTTTTGTTAAGTATACCCAATTATAATATGTAAGTCAATTTATAAATGTTATACCATTGCAGTTATTATACCTCTTATTATGTTGTCTACCATCAGTATGAAATATTTAAAGTTAAAGAAAAAGCCCGCCATTTCCGACGGGCCTTTTCCATTTGTCTCTTCTGCCTGCTCTATTCTGCCTTTTTTTATTCAACACTCATAACTCAAAATTGGTATGGGCCATCGCTATGTGGTCTATTTTTATTGACAAATCATGTATTTTCGGAAATTATTAACACAAATTTACCTTATATCGTGAATAAAAATTTAGTATAACAAGTCGACAGGCAGGAGTGAAATAACATGGCGATCAGTCAAAGCCTTACAGAAAAACGGACGCAAATCCTGAAAGTTGCGGCAACGCACGGAGCAAAAAATTTAAGGGTTTTTGGTTCTTTTGCGAGAGGTGAGGAGCGGCCCGATAGTGACATAGATCTTTTGGTCGAGATGGCGCCTGACCGATCTCTTCTCGACATAATCGCGATCAAGAATGCTCTTGAAGACATCACTCACCGCAAGGTCGATGTCGTCACTGAGAAGGCTCTTTCGCCTTATCTCAGGGATAAAATCTTGCAGGATGCCGTATCAATATGAAAGACGACAAATTTTATCTTCACCATATATTAGAGGCTGCTGAAAAGATTGAATCCTACACAGCTGCGGGCAGAGATTCTTTTATGAAAGCCGCCATGGTACAGGACGCCGTCATCCGCAATCTTGAAATTATCGGTGAAGCCGCGAAACAGCTCAGCGAGTGGTTCAAAAAGCGCAACGCTGATATTCCTTGGCGAAATGTTTCTGGACTTCGAGACATTTTGATCCATCACTACATGGGGGTGGATCTCGAAAAGGTCTGGAATGTAGTGGAATACAATCTTCCGCAACTAAAGCAGGCTATTCAGAAAAATCTGCGGAAGAAAGATAAAGCCTGATTGACGCATGGCTGGAACAGCGTCGCAACGTTAGCAAAAAGAATATATCTGTCACAGAAAAACCCGCCATTTCCAGCGGGCTTTTTCCATTTATTTTACCTGTATACTCTATACTATCTTTTTTAATTCAACACTCATAACTCAAAACTCAAAATTGGCGCAGCCCTGCTACCTGCGACCCCGACTTATATGTACTTGACAAAGCGTTACAATATATTTACAATGTAAACATGAAGCTCATTACTTTTGACTGGGATAAGGTAAAAAACTTAACAAACAAGAAAAAACACGGCATATCATTCGAGGAAGCCCAGACAGTTTTCGTTGATGAGCATGCTTTATTGATTCATGATCCGGATTATTCCGACCATGAGGAACGGTTCATTCTTCTTGGTTTGAGTGCGAGGTTTCGTCTGATTGTTGTATGTCACAGCTATCGGAAAAGTAATGAGGTGATCAGGATTATATCTGCTCGAAAGGCAACGAAAGAGGAAGAGAAGCAATACGGTGAACGGTGATTAAAATGAGAAAAGAATACGATTTTTCCAAGGCAAAGAAGAATCCCTATGCTCGTAGCCTCAAGCGTCAGGTTACGATCCGTGTGGATGAAAACACCATAAGGTACTTCAAAGGTCTCGCTCAGGAGATCGGCGTCCCCTACCAGACGCTAATTAACCTGTATCTGCGGGAATGTGCCGCTTCGTCTAAGAAACTGACCCTGCAGTGGAAGCCCGCATAGTCCAGAGCAATTCAAAACTCAAAATTCAAAATTGGAGCAGGCCTTCGATGAATCCAGATAAGCAAGAAAATCAAGCGAGTTCAGTCGTCGTAATCAAGACGAAAACTCAAGTTTAGAGCCGTCTAATACTTTCTTCGTATTTTTGACTAAATCTGCATTAAATATTTGACTTTTAAGAACATAAGGAGTTAATCTATTTTAGAAGGTAAATCATCATTTTAGATGATTCCATCGTCCATCTGAAGGTGTCCAAACAGAGGTGATAATATGAAAAAATTCGCTGTTATTATTCTTGCCATAACGCTTTTGTTTGCGTTTTCAATACCCGCCCTGGCTCAGAATGCGATACCAGTGGCTCCTGCTGGGGACAATCCGATGCAAGGGCAGGGGTTGGAAAAATGGGGACATGGGTTACCACCGGGCCA
>CAZVNP010000070.1:0-10031 GCA_964628285.1 uncultured Lentimicrobiaceae bacterium | reverse complement strand
GGGTTACCACCGGGCCAGGGGGGATTACCACCGGGCCAGGGGGGTTTCAAGACATTTCCTGTACCGGAACCCATGACGGCTGTGCTGCTCCTCGCAGGCTTACTCGGTGTGGCGGGGGTCTTGAGAAGGATTAAAAAGGATTAAAAAGTAAACCCCACCGATCGCCGGCCCGGCTCCTGGTGTCGCTTCCAATACGACGTCCAATACGTTCACGGGGGCTATCCCTGTTCCTGAACCGTCAACTTTAGCCCTGATTGTTGCGGGTATTATAGGGCTTGCGGGATTGTGGAAAATCCGTAAATAAATCTCACACAAACCGGTAATGAAAAGGCAGGTTTACCCTGCCTTTTTTGTCTTGCCTGTGTTTCATTGTCCTTTGGCGGAAGGGGCAGATGAAATGCGTGACCCTATCTGCTGACCTGTCTATTCAATTAACTCGCTTCATTGCTTGAACAATCTCAACGCCTTCGTGGTAAAGACCCAGACAGACCGAATAGACTGGATGGACCGGATAGACAAGATCAACTTATAACGCAAAACTCAACACTCAAAACTCAAAATTGGCGCAGCCCTGCTACCTGC
This sequence comes from uncultured Lentimicrobiaceae bacterium, assembly GCA_964628285.1. Classification (GTDB taxonomy): domain Bacteria; phylum Bacteroidota; class Bacteroidia; order Bacteroidales; family JAGONC01; genus JAPLDP01. Next base: position 9,449 of record CAZVNP010000070.1, on the reverse strand, counting down.
GACCTATAAAGTAGCCTGTCCCCTTTTTTTATTGCTGTAAGAGCTGTCCATGTAAGCATAGTAAGTCGGATATTTATCGACATACTATGCTGAAATATGCTATAAGCTGTCATCCACGATGGTCTGGCAACAGAGGGCTGAGGCTGTGATCGATGAGCTGAGAAGACGTATAGAGGGTGAGGAGTTCGACTATCAAGCACTTCTTGATAGTCTGAAGGAGTACGAACGGCCTCGGGACAAGATCACGAGCCTGATCCGGCAGGGTACGGTCATCCGTGTCAAGAAAGGCATCTACGTGTTCGGGCAAAAGTATGCCCGGCGGCCTTTCTCCCGGGAAATTTTAGCGAACATGATCTATGGGCCCTCCTGCGTCTCACTTGATTACGCCCTCCATTACCATGGTCTGATCCCGGAGCGGGTTGAAGCCGTCACTTCGGTCACAAGCGGTCGGGGACGGCGCTTTTCGACGCCCGTCGGTCTTTTCATCTATCGTACGGTTCCCCAGCGGGTGTATCCCGTGGGTATCGACCAGGTGCAGCTTGAAGACGGCCGCTCTTTCTTGATGGCTGTACCAGAAAAGGCCCTCGCCGATAAGATTCATGACGATCGGGGAACCGGTATCCGTAGTCAAAACGAGATGCGGCGGTATCTGCTGGAGAGTCTTCGCATCGATGCTGAAATCCTCAGGAAGCTCAATACCGAAACCATTATCACCCTGACCGAGCGGTACCGATCCCGGAAGCTGCGACTGTTGAGCGAGTTTGTCAACCGTCTCCGAGAAGAGGAGTATAATCGTGAATGAAGCCATTACCCGCATGCTGACTCGATACGAGCGCCGCAGGGTCGAAGACAATGTGAGAGCGTTGCGCGAGATTCTGCAGGAGATCGCCCTGTTGGGCCTGTGGCGGAGCCGATTTTTTGAGAGGGCTGCGTTATACGGTGGTACGGCGCTTCGGATCCTTTACGGGATGGATCGCTACTCGGAAGATCTCGATTTTTCACTACTGAAGCCCAGGGTAAACTTCGATATCTCGCGTTACAGCGAAGCGCTTCAGAAGGAGATCCGTTCGTTCGGTTTTGAAGCCACCGTGATAGGAAAAGAGAAAAATGTTCAGAGCCCGATCCAGTCGGCATTCTTGAAAATTAACACCCTGAAACACCTTCTTGTGATCGGAACCGCAGGGGAGATCGCACAGACGATCCCGAGCGGTCAGGTACTAAAGATAAAAATCGAGGTAGACACGGATCCCCCACCCGGATTCGAGACCGAGACCCGTTTTCTCCTGCAACCCATCCCCTTCTCGGTCAGAACCTTTTCGCTTCCCGATATGTTTGCCGGCAAAATGCATGCCGTGCTCTGCAGGGGTTGGAGAAGCCGGGTGAAAGGCCGGGACTGGTATGACCTGGTCTGGTATGTCGCCAATCATCCCCAACTGCGCCTGACGCACCTGGAGCAGCGAATGATCCAGAGTGGGCACCTGAATAAACCTGAGCCCCTGAACCAGGAGACGTTTTTTGCGCTTATGACAAAGGCTATTGACCGACTGGATGTGAACCAGGCCAGAAGAGAAGTGGAACCCTTCGTGAAAGACCCCGAGACTCTGAAAATCTGGTCCCGGGAATTCTTCCGCGACGTAATCAGGCGGATCGTTTTTTTATGAATGTTGATCTAAGCCGCGAAGAGGCCCATTACAATCTTCCCAATTACCCAACTAATCAATTATTCCCTTTCTTTTTTTGATTTCAAAACTCAAAATTGTCTTGTGGCCCTGTGGGCCATCGACTGGATAGACCGGATTAACTCACCACTCACCACGATTCACTCACCACTTTTCTTTGTGCTCACCACTCACCACCAATCACTCTTCACTGTTGACCGAAGGTCAACCGGCACACCAGGTCCACATCACTCCTCACCGTCAACGCGCTCTGGTAAGCTGTCCCGTCGGTATAGACATTTTTCCCCATCGGGACCCGGTAATAATTGTTGTAGTTGTGTGTGGTCACATCCAGAACAAGATAATACCTCGATCCCTGCGTCACCGTCAGAGGAGAGGAAAAAGTAAGATTTATCCAGCTGGGGTTGCGGTAATCTGTGGACGTAACCTGGGATGGTAGAATCTGCGCCGACGCAAGTATAGATCCGCCCGGTGCAGTCCGTATACTGACCCGCACGGGCATGTTGGGCGACCTGTATCTCGCAAGCGCAACGGCCACGGATCCGATCTTTGGACCCATGGCCTTGAAAGACTGTGCGTAGAGCATCCTTGTGCTTTGAGCACCAAGGTACCATGAGATGTACGGTGTTGCCGAAATGACCAGCTCCTGAGGCTGTGAAGTCGGCGGGGGTGTCGTTGGGACTGTGTAAGTGACCTCGTTCGAGTATCCACCCTCATTGCCAGCGTTGTCATAAGCTGTCACAGCGAAGTAGTAGGTCGACCCCGCTGTGAGGCCGGAAATGGTGCAGTTCGTAGAATTTCCCACATTGGAAATATTGGGGTATGTCCGGCTTGCTGTCCCGCTGTAAACCCTGTACCCTCCCAGATCCGCTTCCGTGTTTGGGTTCCACGCAAGAGTCACCTGCTGGGCAAAAGCGGAATGAACAAAGGCTGTGAAAATAACCAGGAAAACAACCAGAGGGAAGGAACCGCACACAATAAAAAAGGAGAAAACTCGTTTGAACAGTCCTCCCCTCGAGCGTGCCTGTACCATGTAAGCACCTCCATCGCTGAATTTGCTGGGGCGACGAAATTCAGCACATGAAAGTGCTGTTTCGCCTGGTAACCCTGCTGCCCTACCCTCGGGATCGAGGATTTAGGCTATTGGTTTTGCGTCCCACCCTTTGGGAGTGGTTCACCTTTTCCAGGTTGTGGGAAAGGCAACTCAGGGGCTGCCTTCTCACGAATTCAACTGTCTCCCCCGTCTCCCTACAAAAAAATAAATCGGTTAATAAAAAAGTATTAAAAAATAACGACGCTGCATACGAACATAGTATTACTACACCCTAATACTTTAGTATCAGGTGCCGCCTAAACCATAATCTGTAATCTCTGTCAAGCATTTATTTTTTAAAGGTATTCAGAGGTGATGTCATGAAGATGATTGCGCGGCAATGAAAACAACAACTTACATATGATCATCAACTGCGCAAAAAAATAGGCGCCGGAACTTGAATTCCGGCGCCTGTAAGTGCCGAGGAGAGAGCCGGGGACCCGGGGTACGAGGTCATCGCGAGGAGGTTTCGCTTGAGGTGGATGGGGTCAGAAGCTCAGGGATATGACGAGATGGCGGATTGACCCGTACCTCAAATCTTCAGCTTTCCCTCAACACTCCTTTTAACGCAGGCTAAAGCCTGCTCCAATTTTAAGTTTTGAGTTATGAGTTATGAATTGCTTTTGTAATGTTTTCGATTTTTTATAATTCAAAACTCAAAATTCATAATTCAAAATTGCAGTAGCCTGTTGGTCTTTTTGGTCTATTTCGTCCGTTTAGTCTCTTTGGTCTCTTTCGTCTTTTTTGTCCCTCTGGTTTTGCTATCCACTAGCCACCAACCACTGCAGTCATTGACCAAAGGTCAACCGGCACACCAGATCCACATCGCTCCTCACCGTAACCGCGCTCTGGTAAGCTGTCCCGTCGGGATAGGTATTCTGCCCCAGGGGGACCCTGTAGTAATTTTTAAAGCTGTATGTGGACACGTCCAGAACGAGGTAATACGTCGTTCCCTGCGTCACCGTCGCGGGAGATGAAAAAGTGACAATTGTCCAGGTGGGTTTACGGTAATCTGTGGATGTGACCTGCGACGGCAGGATCTGGCCAGACGCGAGAATCGTGCCCCCCGGGGATGTCTGCCGGATGCTGACCCTCACGGGCATGGTGGGTGACCTGTACTTCGCAAGCGCGATGGCCACGGATTCGATCTTCGGGCCCAAGGCTTTGAAGGACTGCGCATAGAGCATCGTCCTTGATTTGGCGCCGAGGTTCCACGAGATATAAGGTGTTGCAGAAATGACCAGTTCCTGTGACGGGGCCGGGGCCGGTTCAGGTGTCGGCTCCGGAGTCGGCGTCGGTTCCGGCTCAGGCGGCGGCGGTGCGGGCGCCGGGATCATGTAAGTGATTTCATTCGAGTACCCGCTTTCATTTCCCACGCTGTCGAGCGCCGTCACCGTGAAATAATACGTTTTCCCCAGCTCGAGGCCTGAGACCGTGCAGTTTGTCGTTTTTCCCACGTTGGAGTTGGTCGTGTATGTCCGGCTGGCCTCGCCCCGGTAAACCTTGTACGCCTGCAGGTCCGTCTCCGTGTTCGCGTTCCAGGCAAGACTCACCTGCTGGGCATGTGAAGTTGAGATCAGCAGGAAAAAGATAATCAGGAATGCAGTCAGGATGAGGGCGTTCAGTACAACAAGATGGGGCGATCCTTTTTCCCGCAGATCTCCCCGAAGACGTGCCTGGTACATTTGGAGCACCTCCATTGCTGAATTAAGTTTTGGCCGGCAAAATCCAGCACGGAAGTGCGGTTTGCCTGGCAACCCGGCTGCCCTGTCCCTCAGGGATTTAGGCCCGTGGCTTTGCGTCCCACCCTTTCGGCGTGGTTTGCCTTTTTCAGGTTTCTAGCAATCATAATATCGGCACCGAAAAACCGAAACTTGAGTCTAAATCCCCTGCTTTTCTCAATGCCGCTTTTGGATATATAGCTAATAATTTCATTATGTTACATTACATTACCAACTTTTCCTCTCCGGGGGTCTTAATAATTCGGTTTGAAACTTCATTGGATTGTTGATAGTTACAGCACACGGCGTTCTGGCACGTCATTTTCATACAAATCAGGCGATTTAAAAAAAACACCGAGGTTGACATGAGAAAGATCCTTGTGACGGGGGCGGCGGGCTTCATCGGGTTTCACCTCTCCAAACGGCTCCTGGAGAACGGCGAGGCCGTTGTCGGCATCGACAACCTGAACGACTACTACGACGTCAGGCTCAAGAGGGCCCGGCTCCGCATCCTGCGGAAGTACGAGAAATTCTCTTTCACGAAACTGAACATCAAAAACCGCGACCGTGTGGACACGCTCTTCGAGGACCACCTCTTCGACGTCGTCCTGCACATGGCCGCCCAGGCCGGCGTCCGTTACTCCCTCGAAAACCCCTACGCCTACATTGACAGTAACGTCACGGGCTTCATGAATATCCTCGAGGGCTGCCGCTACAAGGGCGTCCAGCACCTCGTCTTCGCCTCCTCCAGCTCCGTCTACGGGGCCAACACCCTCATGCCCTTCTCCGTCCACCATAACGTGGACCACCCCATAAGCCTCTACGCCGCCACCAAGAAGGCCAACGAGCTCATGGCCCACGTCTATTCCAGCCTTTACAAGATCCCCTGCACGGGCCTTCGGTTCTTCACCGTCTACGGCCCCTGGGGGAGGCCCGACATGGCCCTCTTCTCTTTCACAAAGGCCATCCTGGAGGGAAGCTACATCGACGTCTTCAACTACGGGAAGATGAAGAGGGACTTTACTTACATCGATGACATCGTCGAGGGGGTGGTTCGGATCATGGACAGGATCCCGGAAGCCAACCCCGGCTGGGACGGGAAAGCCCCGGACCCGGGCACGAGCTTCGCCCCTTACAGGCTCTACAACATCGGCAATAACAGCCCCGTGGGCCTGATGGAATTCATCTCCTCTATTGAGAAATGCCTCGGGAAGGAGGCCAAGAAGAACTTCCTCCCCATGCAGCCCGGCGACGTGCCCGAAACCTTCGCCGACATCGACGACCTCATGGACGCCGTCGGTTTCAAGCCCTCCACGCCCTTCGAGGAGGGCATAAGGAGGTTTGTGGAGTGGTATAAAAAGTATTACAGGATTTCCTAAAAGATCGAGGCACACAAATTAAATAAAAAGCCCCTGAATCGGTTCAGGGGCTTTTTCTATTTGCCTTTCCTGTTAGCTCTGTAATGTCTTTTCTAATTCAAAACTTAAAACTCATAACTCATAATTGGAGCAGGCGACAGTTTGCGACCTACCCCGTGACCCCGGCTTTTTTGCCCTTATTTATCAATAACTTGGTACTTATCAACAGGTATGCGAAATATTGTACTTTAAAACGTTAATTTTTTAAGCCATTTGACGTCACGTTCCACATATGTAAATAATTAGTAATAATATAATAATATTAATGTATTATATAATTATGATTAGATGCATATCATACTTTTTTCGTATTTTTAAAACCATACTTGATTTATGTGAATACATTAGTAAAAATTGTTGCAAGTAGTATGTAACTAAAGAAAAACTGCCTAAATATCATATGAAAGGTGGGTTTATTTATCAGCCTTTAAAATATTGAAAAGTTGACTGGAATTTTTTTAAAGGAGGTGATGGTAGGGATTTAATTGGCTCTTTGTATGTGAATTAAAGGAGGTGAAGAAGTGAAAAAGTTAATTTTTATTGTCGTATTGTCATTCCTGCTGGTTACCCCGGTTACATCCTCTGCTGAGACCCTTGTTGGAGATGCATTCTATGCTACAGTGGCAACGGATGGATTTAATTGGCAGGAAATGAACCTGTGGGTTGCATACAACCAGCTCTATGGTACCAGCCTCGCAAATGCAACCCAATTAATGGCGCTTGAGATTACACAAGACCTGGTTTGGACGGGTACCAATGTACAGATTACACCGCAGTTTCATTATGCCGGAAATTACGGTGCATTCGGGTACTACACGGACCTCGGAACAGGTGTGGCCGGAACAACCGTGTATAATACGCCCGATCCGGGAGGTGCACCCTTTGCTGGAGGATTTAGCTGGGGTGTCATCAGCGCAGGCGTAACTAATGTCAACCCCGGGCAAGATTTCGGGTTCTTCTATTTCCCGGAGTCAAACGCGACTGGACATACCGAACTTGTTTCTGGAGACGTTTTCTACTCGGAGATGATGCTGAATCCCGGCGGTCTCGACAACATGCTCACATACAGGACACCGATTGCAGGAGAATATTTCATAGCCTGGGCCGATACGCCTGTTACCTTCGTCGACCCGGCTCATACGGAAGCGACTCAGGATTTCAACGATTTTGTCTTCACCGTCAGGGGCGCAGCACCGGTGCCTGAACCCGCGATGATATACCTGATACTGCTCGTTGGCCCGGTTTGTGCCGTTGGTGCGGGAATCAGAAAGAAGATGATAGGCTGACACAGGCAATATAGGCGAGATTGAAGGCAGGGTCAGAAATGGCCCTGCCTTTTTTAATCCATAAAAATATCAATGACTTATATTAAATGACAGAAATTTGACTATCTAAGTAGTTGATCTAATTGAGAAGTCAAAATTTGGGCGTGTTTCGCAAAGACCGGATGCCAATTATACAGCATTTTTGACCGGCAGTTGATTCACTGACTTCGGGTCATGATTATATGTTACTGAATTTACTTCAATTTTACATAAGCCCATATCGATGACGGTTTCGACAATTTAGTATGGAATTTGCATATATAAAAGGCGGACGTCACCAATAGAGAAGGAGGTGATGCCGGCGTAAAAAGGTTTTTAGGTTCTTAACTGACCATCTTAGGTAAAAGGAAAGGAGGTAAGGAGAACAAAAAAACTGATCGACGCATGGCTGGGGTAGCGTCGAAACGTCAGCAAGAAGAATTTAGCCGTCAATGAAAAAGCCCGCCGTTCCCGGCGGGCTTTTTCCATTTTTATTTCCTGTTGGCTTTATATCGTCCTTTTCAATTCAAAACTCAACACTCAAAATTCAAAATTGCCTTAGGGCAAAGCTATGTGACCAATTTCTATTGACAAACTGTATTTTTTCAGAAATCATTTATAAATATTTGCTTTTAATAACGAGAAACAGCTCAGCCTGGCAACCGATAAGCGGGGTGAAACATATGGCAATCAGTCAAAGTCTGGCAGAAAAGAGGGAAGAAATCCTCAAAGTGGCGGCCAGTCTTGGAGCCAGAAATTTGAGGGTTTTTGGCTCCTTTGCAAGAGGCGAGGAGCGTCCCGACAGCGACATTGATCTGCTTGTCGAAATGGCGCCTGACCGGTCTCTTCTCGACATCATAGCGATCAAGAACGCGCTTGAAGATATCACTCACCGCAAGGTTGATGTTGTCACCGAGAAGGCTCTTTCGCCTCACATCAGGGATAAAATCTTGGAAGATGCCGTATCAATATGAAAGACGACAAATTCTATCTTCATCATATCTTAGAGGCTATTCAAAAGATTGAATCCTACACGGCCGCGGGCAGGGATTCTTTTATGAAAACGGCTATGGTACAGGACGCCGTTATCCGTAATCTCGAAATCATAGGAGAAGCCGCGAAACAGCTCAGCGAGGGGTTCAAAAAGCGAAACGCCGATATTCCCTGGCGAAATGTTTCTGGACTTCGCGACATTTTGATCCATCACTACATGGGGGTGGATCTTGAAAAGGTCTGGAACGTCGTGGAACAGAATCTTCCACAGCTCAAGCAGACACTCAAAAAAAATCTGCATAAATAATACAAAATAACTGATCGACGCATGGCTGGGGTAGCGTCGAAACGTCAGCAAGAAGAATTTAGCCGTCAAAGAAAAAGCCCGCCGGAATCGGCGGGCTTTTTCCATTTGTCTCTCTTTTCTGTTTTATATTGTCTTTTTCAACTCAAAATTGGCCACCTTGATGGCGCCCCCGGTAGGGAATGAGTTATACATGGTTCGCCCCTCTAGCGAGTTGGGCGCCCCGGTCATAATTGGAGATGTACCTTAAGGGCTTCGACTATTTCGAGTATAGGAGCCTTTCTAGCAGTATATCTTCCAGGTTTCGACGACCGTCGATTACAGTCATAATAATCACTTTCTTCCCTTCTATCCGGTAGATAATCCTCCACGGAGAGATGACGATTTCCCGATAGATTGAAATGCCGTGCACCTTCAATTCCGGGACGATTCGGCCTCGTTCCGGCAAAGACATCAGAGCCGATACGGACGTCCGAATTGTGTGAAAGCTTTCCAGCGCGCGATCGAGGCTGTCCTGGGCAATATAGTCGATGATGTGCTCGAGATCCTGATCGGCTGATTTAGTCCAGAGTATGGAGTATTTACTCATCGACGCGCTGCTTTCCGACGGATTTCAGTCTCTTTTCGATCCGCCGAAACACCTCATCATGAGGAACTATATCACCTTTCTGGATGTCCTCCTCCCCCTGGACCACGAGCTTCAGGATGGCAATAGCGGCCTTCATACTTTCGTAGCTTTCAGTGTCCTGGAGCACACCACGCGCCTCTCCGTTTTGCGTGATAATCACCGGGCGCTTCGTTTTATTTACCTGGGCCAGCAGGTCGGCCGTGCGGGATTTCAGGTACGTAACGGGACGGATGTCTTCGCTCATCTTCATGGATCGTCACCTCCTGTCCGAATTTAGTACCATAAAAAGACCTTTTGGTCAAGCCATCT
>CAZVNP010000069.1:0-13453 GCA_964628285.1 uncultured Lentimicrobiaceae bacterium | reverse complement strand
TCAATATTGAATATTTACAAATTCACTTCAGAATTGTTATATTCTACATCAAAAAAGTGTAATTTAGCCGGTTTTTTTAAGATACGATGTTGGAACAGAAACAGATCAATGGTCCGGTTGCCCACACGCCCTATCATCTCATCGACGGCGCGTCGGGATTCGGCACGGTCATCTCAAGGGAGACACAGGAATTGAGCGAGATCGTCAGGGATACTGCCAATCCTCTGATCGAGAGGCTAGAGATGTACGAGGATATCATCAACCTTGAAGTCGGCGACACCTCGTTGTCGCGGGCACGCAACATTGAGCGGGAGACGGGGCTGAAGCAGATCTTCCTCAAGTTCGAAGGCGGCAATCCCACGGGCACGCAAAAGGACCGCATCGCCTTCCTGCAGTGCCTCGACGCCTTGCGCCGCGGTTACGATACCATCACCATCGCCACTTGCGGCAACTACGGTGCTTCCACCGCTCTCGCCGCCAAGCTGGCCGGTCTGAGGTGCGTCATCTGCATCCCCGAAAATTATCATCCCAAGAGGTTGCGGGAAGTCATCGACATGGGGGCTGAAATTTTACGCACATCCGGCAGCTATGAAGACTCGGTGGGTTTCTCCAAGCAGCTCGCCCTCGACAAAGAATATTATGACGGCAACCCCGGCGGCGTCAACACCCACATCCAGCTGACGGGCTACGCCGAGATCGCCAACGAGATTTACGATGTTCTGCGTGATGCTCCCAAGGTCATCGCCGCGCCGGTCTCCAACGGCACCATGCTTGCCGGCATACACAGAGGATTTTCCACGCTCTATAAGAGAGGCAAGACTTCGCGCATGCCGCAGATCGTGGCCGCCTCGTCGTACCGCAAGAACCCCATTGTGTACTCCTTCCAGAAAGGCTTAGACACTTGCACGGAACTGCAACCCCAGAAGATTCGTGAGTCGCAGGTGAATGAGCCCCTCATCAACTGGCACTCCTTCGACGGCGACGAGGCCCTGTGGGCCGTCAGGGCCACCAACGGCTGGGCCTCCGATATCAGTGACTCGAAGCTGATGTACTACTCCAAGATACTCAGGGAGAAGGAAGGACTCAGTGTCTTGCCTGCCTCTACAGCAGGACTGATAGCCTTGCTCGAATACCATAAAAAAAATCCGCTCGACAGCGACCGTTATGTCGCCGTCCTGACCGGAAGAAAATGATCAGATGCTCATGGTGAAAACGGATGCCATCGTTTATTGTGAAGGGGCTTTCAATACGACCAACGGCAAGACCGCCCACGGCCTGGTACGCTTTACGGAACGTTATCATGTCCTTTCGGTGATCGATTCACGTTACTCAGGGCAGGATGCGGGTGAAATCCTCGACGGAAAAAAGAACGGCATACCGGTAGTGAGATCGGTGGCGGAAGCCCTCGGAAAAGCGCCACCGCACGGAACCTCACCCCTGTCGCTGGTCATAGGACTGGCACCCGACGGCGGCAGATTAAACACCGGAGCGAAAAAAGACATACGTCTGGCCGTTGAAAAAGGACTGCATGTGGTCAGCGGCCTGCACGATTACCTCTCCGGCGACCGGCGTCTGGCAGCGCTGGCACAGGCCAGGGGAGTGACCCTCACCGACATCAGGAAAAGCCCGCCTGATGATAAACTGCACTTTTTCACCGGTAAAATTTTACAGGTCGACTGTCTGAAGCTGGTGGTCCTGGGCACGGACTCAGCCATAGGCAAGCGTACGACGGCCTGGGCTGTCGTCCATGGCCTGCGTGAGGCCGGCTTCAAGGCCGTGATGGTGGGAACAGGCCAGACCGCCTGGCTCCAGGGCGCACCTTACTGCATCATGCTCGATACCCTCGTCAATGACTTCCTGACCGGAGAGATAGAACATGCCGTTTTCGAAGCCTGGCAGCATGAACACCCCGACGTGATCGTCGTCGAAGGGCAGGGTGGGCTCCTCAACCCGGCATACCCCGGCGGCTATGAGATCACCGCCGCCACACGCCCCGATTTTGTCATCCTGCAGCATGCCCCCAGAAGAAAAGAATACGACGGCTTCCCGCAGTTCAAGATAGAGCCTCTCGAACAGCATATCAAAGCCGCCGAGGCCATCTCAGGGAAAAAGGTGCTCGCCGTAACCATTAACCATGAAGGAATGAAAGCGGAGGAAATACCCTATGAATGCCTGACCATTACGGCGGCCACCGGCGTGCCCGCTTTCGATGTGCTGTCGGACGGCGCAAACAGACTGATTGAGGTGATCATACCACATATAAAACGATAACGTCATGGACGGTTTCCCCATCGAAACATTGGTAGTATTTAAACAACTCCATGTCGGGAACATCACCGTTGAGAAAAAACGTATCTCCGCCACTTATACCATTACACACCGTGACAACCACCGGGTGTCGAAGCGGCTGATCTATTCATATGAACAACCTCTCTTTGATCCTGGTAATCCAGCCGTCATGAATTTAGCATCCGTCATCCTGGCCCAGCTGGCCCTCAACTATGGTTTGTTTTGTGAGACGATACACTTTGACGGACTTTATGATGAGGCGGACCGGAAGTTCATCCTCCAGATGACCGAGAACACCTCCCGGGAGATATACATCAAAAAGATCCTCAGCCCCAATCCTTTTCTCACCGGCGATGCCCTTCACATCAATTTTGAAAAAAAAGAACGCTATGCGAATGCGGCCATCACCTTTGCCACAGATTCATTTCCTCCTGAGAAGAGCCGTCACGGGAGTCATGAGCCCGGTAAAAACCGCCACGTCATCCTCAGCAGTGGCGGCAAGGACAGCCTGCTGACCTATGGCCTGCTGAACGAACTGGGGAAAGAGGTGATGCCGGTATTCATCAATGAGTCGGGGAGGCATTGGTTCACGGCGCTCAATGCGTACCGTTACATCAAAGATAACGATGCACACACAGCCAGGGTGTGGTGCAACAGCGACAGGCTGTTCGCATGGATGAACACACAGGTACCTTTTATCAGGAGCGATTTTCAGACCATACGTGCCGATGATTATCCCCTGCGTCTCTGGACGGTGGCCATCTTCCTGTTCGGCGCCCTCCCGCTGGCTTTGAGCTTCAATGCCGGCAGGATCGTCATCGGCGATGAATATGATGCCACACAGAAAATGTCGTTCAGGGGAGTCGGCCATTACAACGGATACTTTGACCAGAGCCGATATTTTGACAGGACCCTGAGCAGGTATTTCAGGGCAAAAGGCTGGAACTTCAGCCAGTTCTCTCTCATCCGCACCCTGTCGGAGTTGCTCATCATGAAAGTGCTGGTCAAGAGGTATCCCCGTTTACAGGAGCAGCAGGTCTCCTGTCATGCCGCTCATGTGGAAGGCCGCCGCAGCTATCCCTGCGGCCGCTGTGAGAAATGCCGCCGCATCGTGGGCATGCTGAAGGCACTGGATGAAGATCCTCAACGTTGCGGGTACACCGCAGAACAGATCGATGCATGCCTCAGAAGCCTCTCCGAGGCCAGTGTTCATCAGATTGGCAGCGATGCTGCCCAGCTTTACTTCTTGCTGTCAGAAAAAGGACTGGTTCGGAAGAATGTTATGACCACACGGCTGGCCCGGCCTCATGACGAGGCCCTGAAGCTCCGCTTCGACGGCATACACTCCGCCTTCGACGACATGCCCGCCGACCTTCGCGAACCTCTCTTTTCAATATTTCTGCAATACGCTTGCGGAGCCGTCAGAAAAAGAGCCGGCCACTGGGAGGAATTTGATCTGCCGGGATCAAAAGAAATATTGACACCCTTCCCATTTGAAAAATAAAATGACTTATCTTCGAATGAAAATTAGTGCCGTCAGGTGACGGAAAATTATCGCCATGTCATGAAAATAACCCAACTGGAATGCTGGCCTGTCGAGATCAGGCTGCGTGAGCCTTATACCGTGGCGTATGAGACCGTCGATAAGACCACCAACCTTTTCATCAGGGCCAGGACCGATACGGGTATCACAGGTGTCGGCTGTGCGGCCCCCGATAAAACCATTACGGGCGAGACCCCTGAAATGGTGATCTATGCTTTTCAATCTTATATCTATCCGGTGCTGATGGGCAGCGAGCCGTTTCATTACCTTCTGCTGCATGAACACCTGCGTTCCAGGATACCTGACATGCCCGCGGCACTGGCCATGGCCGACATGTTGCTCTACGATATTGTCGCCAAGACAGCCGGCGTGCCTCTTTTTATGTATCTCGGAGGGTACCGGGAGTCCATGCCGACCAACATCACCATCGGGATTCAACCGGTTGATGAAACGGTAAAAAAAGCAATGGAATACGTCCAACGCGGATTCAGGGTGATTAAGGTCAAGGGTGGGTTTAATGTGGAAGAAGATATCGAAAAGCTCAGGAAGCTGCGCGAAGCCGTCGGTGAAGACATCGAGTTGCGTTTTGATGCCGGCTTTGGTTATACCTTTGAGGAAGCCATACATTTCATCCATGTCACACGCGATGTGCATATTGAGTTCATCGAGCAGCCCACGCCGCGAAGGAAGAATTATCTCCTCTCCAAGGTGCGGCGTGAGATCACCATTCCCGATTCGGCTGATGAGAGCATCTGGAACATGCGTGATACCTTCAGGCTCACCGGTCAGAATCTCACCGACATGGTCAATGTCAAGCTGATGAAGGTGGGAGGCATCATTGAGGCACTGAATATCAATGCTGTCGCCAGGGCTGCGGGCGCAGAGACGCTGGTGGGATGCTTCGACGAATCGGCTCTGGGCATCGCCGCCGCCCTGCATTTTGCACTGGCCCGGCCCAATGTGGCCTTTGCTGACCTCGACAGCCATCTCGACCCGGAGGATGACCCCGCCGCCGGCGCCGTCATCATTGAAAAAGGCGTCATGTATCCCACCGGTAAACCCGGACTGGGATTCGAATTTCCATGAGGGAAACAGATATGAACATGATCATAACAGCCATTCAAACAACTCAACATCAAGCGTATGAAAAAGATAATTTTCGGCGCAGGTACGGATAAAAACTGGCTGAGCTTTGCACTGCTCATCCTGCGCCTGACTGTCGGCATACTCATGCTGACACATGGTTTTCCCAAACTGGTTAACTACGGCCAGATGTCACACGGTTTCTTCAACCTGTTCAACATCGGCAGCAACGTCTCCCTGGCCCTGGACATCTTTGCCGAAGTCTTTTGTTCCATTCTCCTGATCATCGGCATCGCCACACGCCCAGCCCTGATACCACTGATATTGGCTATGGCAGTGGCCGTTTTTGTGTACCATTCCGGGCAGCCTTTATCAGCAAAAGAACTGGCCATTCACTACCTGGTATCTTATTTCGTTTTATTGATTGCCGGACCGGGAAAATACTCTGCAGATTACCTGATTGGCGGAAAATAAAAAACAACACTTATGAAGTCGTTTCGTAAAGAATTGTGGTTTAACACCCCGACCAGACGCCAGCTGATTAATATTACGCCCCAGGTCGAGCAGTGTCTTGCCGACAGCGCTGTGAAGGAGGGCTTGTGCTTAGTCAACGCCATGCATATCACGGCCAGTGTTTTCATCAACGATGATGAAAGCGGACTGCATCATGATTTTGAAGTCTGGCTCGAAAAACTGGCGCCCGAAAAACCTTATAGCCAGTATCGTCATAATGGCTATGAAGATAATGCAGATGCCCATCTTAAAAGAACCGTTATGGGCCGCGAGGTTGTCGTGGCCGTGACCGGGGGCAGACTCGACTTTGGCCCCTGGGAACAGATTTTCTATGGTGAATTTGACGGCAAAAGAAGAAAACGGGTGCTCATCAAGATCATCGGGGAATAAATCCTTTACCTGATCAATGTTTTTTAGCAGAATTAGAGTGGTAATGATAACCACAACTGCTTAAGTCAATAAACGGCAAAATGTCTGTGTTCATGTGATGATTGATGACAGGCTGCCGTTGGATTTTTTTTCTGACATTTGCACCATGGAACCATGCGGTCACAAATGCCACAAACCATGAGGTGTAGCATGTCATTTCCTGCGGGTCTGCTTCTGGCTTTCCTGGTATCCTGCGGACCTGCGCACAACCGCGATGCCGGCAAAACGGTCTTCAGGTATAATGAAGCCGCCGGCATCACCTCGCTTGATCCTGCTTTCTCCAAGGACCTGGCCACGATCTGGGCCTGCAACCAGCTTTTTAACGGTCTGTTGCAGCTCGATGACAGGCTCCGTCTGCAACCCTGCATTGCACGGTCATGGCATGTGTCGGACGATGGTCTGCAGTATACTTTCTTTCTCAGAAATGATGTTTATTTCCATGATGACTCCGTTTTTGACCGGGGTCGGGGACGGCGTGTGACCGCCGGTGACTTCGAATACAGTTTTAAACGTCTGGCTGATCCGGCCCTCGCAGCCCCCGGCGCCTGGGTGCTGAACGACGTCGCCAGAGATGAGGACCACAGCCTGGCCTGCCATGCCCTGAACGACACCCTGCTGACATTGCGCCTCACACAACCCTTCACGCCCTTCCCTTCCCTCCTCTGCATGACCTATTGCGCCGTGGTGCCCGAAGAAGCCGTAGCCGCTTATGGTCATGACTTCCGCCGACATCCCGTGGGCACCGGTCCTTTTCGATTTAAATACTGGCTGGAGGGTGTGAAACTCGTTATGGTTAAAAATGATCATTATTTCGAGCACGACGGCGACACGGCCCTGCCATACCTCGATGCCGTGGCGGTGACATTCCTCAGCGATAAACAGGCCGCTTTCTTTGAATTTGTCAAAGGAAACCTCGATTTTCTGTCAGGCATCGACGCCAGCTACAAAGATGAATTGCTCACCGGTGATGGACGCCTGAATCCGGAATATGAAAACCGTTTTCAGATGCTCACCATCCCTTATCTGAACACTGAATACCTGGGTATCCTTGTCGATACCGCCTCATCGGTGCTGAACCACAGCCCCCTTAAATCCTTGGCTGTCAGGAAAGCCATCAATTACGGCTTTGACAGGGTGAAAATGATGCGTTACCTTCGCAACAATATAGGCACACCCGGTATTTATGGCATCATACCCCCCGGTATGCCATCGTTTGACAGCATGACCATGGCCGGTTATGGCTATCATCCCGACTCCACCCGCCTCCTGCTCGCTCAGGCCGGATACCCCGGCGGAGAGAACATGCCCGAAATAACCCTCTCCACAACATCCGACTACCTCGACCTCTGCAAATACATCCAGCACGAACTCGCTGAGCTGGGCTTTGACATCAGGATCGATGTGAATCCTCCCGCTACCCTGAAGGAACTGAAAGCACAAGCCAAACTGCCATTTTTCCGGGCGTCATGGATTGCCGATTACCCCGACGCCGAAAACTACCTGTCACTGTTTTACAGTAAGAATTTCTGCCCCGGCGGACCCAATTATTGCCACTTCGCCAATGCGGAATATGATGCCCTCTTTGAGAAATCACTCTACGAAACTAACGATTCCATACGCTTTCAATATGACAGAAGGATGAACCGGATCATGATGGATGAGGCCCCTGTGGTGATCCTTTATTATGACCAGGTCATGCGCTTCACGGGAAAGAATATCCACGGCCTTGGCATTAACCCGGTTAATCTTCTGTCGCTGAAAAGAGTGAGAAAATATTAAAGGCCTTTAATCTGATACATGAAAAAAATATTCTCTTCGATTGATCCTGAGCACATTCCGGAAAATTTTCTCGATCCACACATCCATAGAAATTACCCGCGAAAGGATTACCACCGCATGTATATTGGCGAAATCACACAGGTATTGATAACATAATCACCGACTCGTTACAAGGGTCGATTATTTTTTCTAATTTTAAGCCCTTTTATAAGCCTCTTTTTACATGGATTTAATCAGGCAGATCCGGGTCTTTTTCTGGAAACGTCACTTTCAGCATGAACAGGCTCGTTTGGTGAGAAAACGGCAAATGACAGGCATTGAAGAGGCCGCCACCATCGGCATCCTCTTCGATGCATCACAACAGTCCACCTATGACCGGGTTTGTGATTTTATCAGGAATCTGCAGGACAAAAATAAAAATGTCAGAGCTATCGGATTTGTCAATGCCAAAGCCGTTCCTCACTACTGTATCCCCAGGCTCTTTTTCGATTTTTTTACGCTGAAAGACATCAACTGGTATTACAAGCCTACCAAACCATTTGTCAGTGATTTTATGGCATATGATTTTAACCTGTGCATTAACCTTGACCTTCACGATAACCTGTCACTGCAATATATTTCGGGTCTTTCAAAAGCAGGCCTGAAAGTGGGTGTTGATGGAGAAAATAATATCAGGTTTTATGACCTTCTCCTGCAAATGGATGACAGGAACGATCTGGATGACTATATCACCCAAATTGTGCATTATCTTTCAATCATAAAAACACACAATTAATAAATCAATTGATGAGAACCGTTTATTACGCGTTGATACCGGTATTGATGACGCTGTTTCATCCCGCTGTCGCTCAGGATCTCGACAGCATTTTCAGGGGGAGGAGCGAGGTGTATTTTTCTTTCAGGATCAGTTCCGCAAAAGATATCCATGACCTGACAAAGATCGTTTCCATCGACCGTGTCGACGGTCTGAATGTATATGCTTATGCCAACCGGAAAGAATTTCCGGTTTTTCTTCAGACAGGTCTTCCGTACCAACTGCTGACCTATCCCGGATCACAGTCCCGGGTGCAGATGCGTGGAAAAGTCAACCTGCGGGAGATAACGGATTGGGATTTCTATCCGACTTACGACGCCTATGTCGATTTGATGCATCAGTTTCAAAATGACTACCCGGCGTTATGCAAACTCGTTGAAATAGGAACCCTCTCCAGCGGAAGAAAACTGCTGGCCGTCAAGATCTCCGATAATGTGAATACACGGGAGGCTGAGCCGCAATTCCTGTACTCGAGCAGCATGCATGGCAACGAGATAACCGGTTATGTGCTGATGTTGCATCTGATCGACTATCTGCTGTCGAACTATGGCACTGATCCACAGGTGACCTTTTTGATCGACAATGTTGAGATTTGGGCCTGTCCTCTGGCCAACCCTGACGGTACTTACGCCGGCGGTAACAACACGGTGAACGGTGCCACCCGCGGCAACGCCAATGGCGTGGATCTCAACCGCAATTACCCCGACCCTGAAGACGGGCCCCACCCCGACGGGAATCCCTGGCAGCAGGAAACCATCGCCTTCATGAACCTGGCTGACGCCAACGACTTTGTGATGGGCGTTAATTTCCATGACGGTGCCGAACTGGTGAACTACCCCTGGGATACCTGGGCTAAACTGACGGCAGATGATAACTGGTGGAATTTTGTTTCCTTTGAATATGCCGATACTGTCCATGCATACTCCGATAACTATTTCTATGGCCAGGGAACAGGAGTCACCAACGGTTATGCCTGGTATGAGGTGAACGGCGGCAGGCAGGATTACATGAACTGGTTCCATTATTGCCGCGAATGCACCATCGAACTGTACAACGGCAACCTCATGCCGGGTAGTCAATTACCCACATATTGGGGGTATAACTACAGGTCATTCCTCAATTACATAGCCGAGTCAACTTACGGTATCCGCGGTGTCGTGACCGATTCCCTCGCCGGTGAGCCCATACGTGCCAAAGTGTTCATCGAAGGGCATGATTTTGACAGCTCACAGGTCTATTCCTCCCTTCCCATGGGCAATTACCACAGGCTACTTTATGCCGGAACCTATGATGTGACTTATAAAGCATGGGGGTATTTCCCAAAAACAATTGACAATGTGGAGGTCGTGAACAGGATAGCTACCAACCTGGATATTGAACTTGTTCCGGGCAACCTGATCGCCGACTTTTATGCTGCCAGCACCACGGTGCCCGCAGGAACCGGCGTTAATTTCTTTGATCAGAGCTATGGCAATGTCATTTCATGGAACTGGACATTCGACGGCGGAACACCCCCGGCGTCACAGGAACAGAATCCCCTGGTCCATTACGACACACCGGGGGTATTTGATGTGTCACTGACCGTCAGCGACGGCACGTTATCGAACACCATGACCAAAACAGGCTATATATCGGTTAACCTGGAGTACCTGATGACCAATACCACCATCACCACCTGTTCCGGTATCTTCTTTGACTCCGGGGGACAAAACGGTAATTATAACAACAATGAAAATTTTACCATGACCTTTCTGCCCGGAGAGCCTGATCACAAACTGGTATTTGAGTTCTATCAGTTTAATGTCGAATACCAGTCATCCTGCACTTACGACTGGCTTAAAATTTATGATGGGGCAGATGTGGCGGCTCCCCTCATCGGCACTTACTGCGGCACGGATTCACCCGGTACCGTTGTGGCTACCAATGAAGAGGGCGCTCTGACCTTCAGCTTTCATTCCGACTGGTCACAAACGATGACGGGATGGGCTGCCAATATCCATTGTGATGATCATACGGGCATGTCACCGCCGGAGAGTGCAGGTGAATGGATACTCTTTCCCAACCCTACCACAGGTATCATCAATATCATACCCCCGGCTCCGGTGACCGGAAAAATCGTCGTGGCGGTATGGAATGGCACGGGACAAACCGTTTACCGTGACGAATACACTGCCTCTGCGGATCGTCAGACTGCAACCCTCAATTTGTCGGGAATTCCTTCAGGAGTGTATATGATCGTCCTGAGTTCAGCCAACGGCACACAGTCGGCCAGAATCGTTCTCGACCATGAGCCCTTACTTCATTAAAACATGAAGCTGTTTACGCTTTATGCTTCACTGACCTGGACTTTCAATTCATCGGGATAAGCCCCGCTGTCGATTTTACGTTTGAGCTCACTGAAAGCATGGAGGGTATAATCCACGTCATCCGGCGTAT
Source organism: uncultured Lentimicrobiaceae bacterium (assembly GCA_964628285.1). Classification (GTDB taxonomy): domain Bacteria; phylum Bacteroidota; class Bacteroidia; order Bacteroidales; family JAGONC01; genus JAPLDP01. The sequence continues at coordinate 2,567 of CAZVNP010000069.1, read as the reverse complement.
GAACGGCGGTGGGGATGATCCTTAACATGATGATGCCTTTGGGAACCACCGGGTAAATAACAATGGAACAGAAGATATTGAAGTTTTCCCGGAGATCGTAAGTGATCTGTGTGGCTAAGGGCAGGCTGCCATAAAGTAACACCGGGGTGACCGGCGATTCGGTGCGGCCCAGATTGAATCCTTTGGCGCGCAGCCCCGACTGCAGCAGCCGTGCAATATGCCATAAGTTGTCGCGGAGCTGCGGCTGTGTCCGCAGAAGCTCCAGCCGCTTCATCGCACCCAGCACCATGGGCAGGGGCAGGGCCTTGGCATAGATCTGCGACCGCATGTTGTACATCAGGTGCATGATGATCTCCTTGTCGCTGGCGACAAAAGCACCGATGCCTGCCATGGCTTTGGCGAAGGTGGCAAAATAGACATCCACCTGGTCCTGCACACCGAAATGCTCTCCCGTGCCGGCACCTGTGGCTCCCATGGTGCCGAAGCCATGAGCGTCGTCGACAAGCAAACGGAAGGGGTATTTTTCTTTCAGCGCCACGATATCTTTCAGCCTGCCCAGATCGCCGGCCATGCCGTAAACACCCTCGGTGATGACGAGGATAGCGCCCTTGGTCGTCCCGGTGATCCTGGTGGCATGCTGCAATTGCTTTTCAAGGCTGGCTATGTCGTTATGAGGGTAAACGAACCTTTTGCCGAAATGCAGTCGCATACCGTCGATGATACAGGCATGGGCGTCGGAATCATACACGATGACATCGTTACGGTCGACCAGGGCTTCGATGATGGAGACCATGCCCTGATAACCGTAGTTAAGCAGGTATGCCGCCTTCTTGTTGACAAAGACGGCCAGCTCATGTTCCAGTTGTTCATGATAATGGGTCTGCCCCGACATCATACGGGCACCCATGGGGTAAGCCATGCCGAAAGCCGCGGCAGCCTCCGCATCGGCACGCCGCACCTCGGGGTGATTGGCCAGACCCAGGTAATTGTTCAGGCTCCATACTAAACGTTCCCTGCCCCTGAAAATCATCCGCGGCCCCAGCGCACCCTCCAGCTCCGGGAACATGTAATAACCATGGGCCATCCATTGATATTGTCCGAGAGGCCCGGCCTTACGGCGTATCTTTTCAAATAAATCCATAACAAGAGATTTTAAACAATAACCGTTTTAAAAAAACAGCCGCAAAGCTAAAATTTAATGGGCGATTTTCAAATTTCAAAAAGGGATATTTTTTGAGTTTGTCTCAGGATGTTGAGAAGTACCGGAAAAAGCCATGTAATGTTAAATTCCAGTCATGAAAGCCGATCCTTCGGATAAGAACGAAAATAAATAAAGGATGATCTGCCTGAAAAAGAGAAGAGGGGGATGGTTACCTTTGAAGAAATGTTATCATCCAGGATATTTCACCCGGATATGAAATAAATTTAAACCGCATCCCCTCGGGATGAGGTAAATTTATGGGGATCCAAAAATCCTGTGCCCGGGAACCGGGCTATTTCAATTGATTATTAACGTTTCAAATTCGGGTCGTCCATATCACTACTAGTGTCACCAGGGCCGCCGCCCCTGATATATGACATTTCACGGGTGCTCAGAAGGGATGATTCGAAGAGGTCGATGCTCAGATTGTTCGTTTTCATGGCAAAGGGTTTTTTTATTGTCAATAATGAAATTATTTTCTGGTCTGTTTAAATATGATATATTATTTTAATTGTTAATGATTTACGTTTTTAAAGGGAAAATGACACCTGTGATGCAGCAAGCACCTTGCCGATGGCGGTGGCCATATCCAGGTCGGGGATGTCGATGTCGTCTTCGACTACACCCCCGGGGCCGGTAGCCGTTCTCAGGTCTGGGATATCGATATCATCCACCACCACATCGCCGGGACCGGTTCTGAAAAATCCACCCCTGATGGCATGCATTTCCATCACGTTAAGAGGGGTAAGATCAACTATTTCATTTATTTTTCTTTTCATGGCCGTTGTTTTTGATTGGGTCTGACCGAACTGATATTATTTAGAATGAAAATAAATTACAAAATTTATTAACAGGTTGTTGATTATGTCAAAAATTTCACTTATTTTTGCGTGCAAAAATAAGTGCTTAATTATATGCAAATTACACATACAATCTTTAATCTACATAAACTCCGTTTTCAGGCTTTTCTTAGGCCTGTCGGTGAAAAAAACATGTAAATATATTAAATGATTTTATAATGACAAAATAAAATTTTAAAAAAAGTTATTTTTTGGGGTTTAATTAAACAATTTATGCATTAATCAGAAAAATTTAAAAAGGTAATCCATAAAAAACAGAAAATAATTAACAGTTTTCGGTTAATAAGCATTTTTAAATCAAGTTAATGTTTATACGCTTCAGATATTTGATGGTTCCGTTGATGATCGGTTTTCTGCTGATCGCCCGTTCCGGTATGGCCGATAACGACACCGCGAATATCTTTTCCTTTTTTGCGTCACCGTCAGGATTTGGTGCCGGCCTGAAGGCAAAGGGGACCGGCTGCTACCTTAACCTGTCGGAGATAGCCATCGCACAGGAATACCAT
>CAZVNP010000068.1:0-13742 GCA_964628285.1 uncultured Lentimicrobiaceae bacterium | reverse complement strand
TCCATCTTACTGTAACCCCGGTAAATCCATCACCCGTCAGCTCCGCGAGGGCATTGAATTTCATTCACGCCGCTACCGTCGTGCCAACAGATATCTGGCTTACTTCCAGCCCTATTCCAATACCTATGCCCCCCTGGAAGAGCTGAAAAGAAAATATGCGGAAGCGCTGGCCTACCCCGGTGTCACGGGGCTGGTGCTGGGTACACGGCCCGACTGTGTGGGGGATGAGATATTGGATTATCTGCAGGAGCTTGCCAAGGAATACACCGTTATCGTGGAATATGGCATCGAATCATGTTACGACAGGACCCTGAGGAGAGTGAACCGTGGCCATACCTATGAGCAGTCGGTTGAAGCCATTACCTGCACAGCAGCCCGGGGTATCATGACCGGTGCTCACCTGATATTCGGTCTTCCGGGTGAAACAAAAGAAGAGATGCTGGCAGCAGCAGCTACCGTCTCGCAGCTGCCCCTGACCACCATCAAATTCCATCAGCTGCTCATCGTAAAAAACACCGCCACAGCCCTGGATTATTCAAACCACCCGGAGAGTTACCATCTCTTCAGTCTGGATGAATACATCGACTTCATCATCGATTTCACCGAGCGTCTCCATCCAGGCATCATGATCGAGCGCTTTGCCGCCGAGATGCCGCCGCGTTATCTGGCCGGCCCGGGCTGGGGCCTGGTGCGTTATGATCAGGTGCTGGCGATGATAGAGAAACGCCTGGAAGAACGCAACACCTGGCAGGGAAAACGATGGCCATGACAGACCTTCCCTTTGACTGCCTCACTCTTCTGTTTTATCTTTAGGATAACGCCGCGCTTCTTTCAATGCTTTGGCGATGATCCATTCCAGCTGACCATTAATGCTGCGGAACTCGTCGGCAGCCCATTTCTCGACAGCTTGCATCACCTCCGGGGGAAGCCTGAGAACAAAAGGTTTTCTTTCGGCCATAATTTATTGACGTAATGTGCCCGTGTTGATGACAGGGCTGGCTTCATGCTCGGAGCACAGGACGACCATCAGATTGCTGACCATGGCGGCTTTCTGCTCATGGTCGAGGTTGATCAGTTTCTTGGACGACAACTGCTCGAGGGCCATCTCCACCATGCTCACAGCGCCTTCCACGATCTTAGTCCGGGCCGCGATAATCGCCACCGCCTGCTGGCGCCGCAACATAGCGCCGGCGATCTCGGCCGAATACGCCAGATAGCTGATCCGGGCTTCCATGACCTCTATGCCCGCAATGGCCAGGCGCTCCGTCAGCTCTTCCTCCAGCACTTTATTGACATCCTCACCGCCCGAACGCAGTGTGATCTCCGCCTGGTGATCCTCGAAGTTGTCATAGGGGTAATGCCCGGCCAGCTTACGGATGGCCGCCTCACTCTGGATCTCCACAAAATAAGCGTAGTCATCGACGGCAAAAGCGGCCTTGAAGGTGTTGTCGACACGCCACACCAGCACGATGCCGATCATGATCGGGTTGCCGATCTTGTCGTTGACCTTGATGGGCTCGCTGTTGAGGTTGCGCGCCCGTAACGAGATCTTCTTCTTGGCGAAAAAGGGATTAACCCAGAAAAATCCGTTCTTTTTTACGGTGCCGACATACTTGCCGAAAAGAACCAGCACCGATGATTCGTTGGGATTGACCACCAGAAATCCCCCGATGCAAAAGACGCCGACAACAAGGATGGCGATGAGCCACATCCACCTGTAAAAAATGAGCCCCAGAACGGGCAAGGCGATCAGCAGAAGCACCATGACAAGGCCAATGTAACCCGACATGGGTGAATACAACTTTTCTTTAGTGGTAACAGTTTCCATAAATGTAAAGTTTAAGTGTGATACTTTGATAATATCATTTTGATATTGCAATAATATAACAGAAAAATAAAAAAACAAAAAAACTGGAAATATAATTTCTAAAGAGTATGAAAACTTAACCCGCCGATCCCGATTTCGCTCCGCCTGCGGCGGGGTTACAAGTTGCGGGTTACAGGTTGCAGATACTAAAAGACCTGAAGACCTGCAGACTTTAATCAGCCAGTCTCCCGATCACCGTCACCCCTCCCCTGACCTTTTGCTTTAATTTGACACAAATCTGCATATCAAGTGGAAGAAAAAGATCGACGCGTGACCCGAATTTGATGATCCCTATCTCGTCACCCTGTGTCACTTCATGTCCCATGGCGGTGTAATACACAATCCGTCTGGCCACGGTGCCGGCTATCTGGACGACCATCACCTCCTGCCCTTTCTGATTTTCCAGGACGAATGTGTTGCGTTCATTGTTAAGGGATGCTTTGGGATTCCAGGCAAAGAGGTATCGTCCGGGGTAATACCGCAGGTATTTGACTTTCCCTGAAACAGGGTACCAGTTAACATGGACGTCGAATAATGACATGAAGACAGAGACCATGATCCTTTTATCCTTAAAATATTCCTTTTCCTCCACCTCTTTGACAGCCACTACCAGGCCGTCGGCAGGACTGATGATCAGATGGTCGTCGGGGACGACAGGCCGGTGGGGATTCCTGAAAAACCGCACCACGGCTAAGAAAAACAGCAAGGCCGCCAGATAAAGTATGTAGTGAATAAAGGTCTGATGAGGGAAAAAGATATTAAGCACCACCAGTATGCATACCAATATGATCAGAATGCCAAAAATGATCGTAAAGCCTTCTTTATGAATGGTCATTGTTTAATAAACGCCAAAAACATACAACAAATATAGGAATGTAAACGGAACGGCCATCAACACACCGTCAAAACGGTCAAGAATTCCCCCGTGCCCGGGTAGTATCTTCCCTGAATCCTTAAGCCGGTGACTGCGTTTCAGCATCGACTCCACAAGGTCGCCCAGGGTGCCGGTCACCATGATAATCACAGCGTAGATGACCCATTGTGGCAATGTAAGCCGGATAAAAAAACGGGATAAAACCCAGGCAGTGATGATCCCGAAAATCAGTCCGCCGATGCTTCCCTCCCATGTCTTCTTCGGGGATATTCTTTTAAACAACGGGTGTTTGCCGACACCCATACCCACGAGGTATGCTGCGGTGTCGTTGATCCACATCACGGCAAAAAATCCCAGCACCAGTTCATAATAAAATCCCCCGGGAGCCATTACCGGGTTGAAAAAAAAGTTAAACAGGGCAAAGGGCAAAGTAACGTACAACACGCCGAGCAGGATGACCGACACGTCGGAAAACGGAACCGATGTCCGCCGGAACAAACTATAAATCAATATGAGCGGGCATACGGCCACGTTAATGACCAGGATCCTGATGCCGGCCAGTCCGTTGGCCACCAATGCGGCCGTGACATACAGCACGAGGCCTGCCGTCACTCCGAGAACTTTGACGGCGCGGCTGTTATTGTTGCCGGCGATCCTGTAAAACTCAAGCAGTCCGGCCATGGTGACGACCAGGAAGAGCGATGAAAAGACAATCTGTTTCCAGATGACGGAGGCGATAACGACGATGACGAAAAGTATGCCGGTGATGGTTCTGGTCAGAAAGTTACCCACGTTCGCTCTTAATAATGATTTGTTTGGCCGCGAAAGTATCCTCGACATTCACATAAAGTTCAATTTCACCGAAAAGATAGGATGAATCTTTTTTATTGACAATGATACTCTCAATACCGTTATCGGCGAGCAGGCCTTTCATCAATTCCACCTGCCAGAGCTGATTGGAGCTGTAAACCTTCATCCAGTTCGGATCCATGAACAATTCCGGGTGTTATATTATTTCGGTCTGCTAAAGATACAAAATTAGGATTTTAGTTGAAATATCCAAAAACGGAATGGCAAAGACAAAAAGTCTCATTATTTGTCATCGACCATGAAGAGGTAAAGGTCGCGGGGGCCGTGGGCGCCCACGACCAGTGTCTTCTCGATATCGGCTGTCCGGCTCGGACCGGTGATGACTGTGATCATCGATGGCAAGTTATCACCATAACGCGTTTTCATCTGCTGAAAGGCCTGTTTCAGGTCCGGCACCAGTTGTGATGTGAAGGCAATGACCATATGGACGGGGGGGAAGACATTCAGCCGGCGGCCCGACAGTTGCCGTGATGAGACCATGATGCTGCCCAGCCGCGCGATCAGATATTCACATCCCGTGATGCCCACCGTCGTGTCAGGGAAATCCTGTGGATCCCCGCTGAAAGAATGACGGGTCCTGGCAAGAAAACCTTTGATCTTTTCCTCCAGACAAAATATCTTCCGGTCCTTAATCTCATCCAGAACCAAATTGAGGTTCTGCACCAGTTCCTCCTCATTCTGGCAGTAAACAAACTTGCCTGAGGCCTTAATGAACTCCTCGGCGAAGGTGATCTCCGGCGGGTCTTCCACGGGGTGGTAAACGGCGGTGTCCATATCGGCGGAAGTGAAAGGACTGCCTGTCTTGGTGATGAGGGCATTACGTATACGCGTCAACACTTTCTCTTTCGAGGTGCTTTCTTCCATGTGATGGTAATTAAGAGACGGGTAACGAATCCACTACGGGTTCCTGGCCGGAGCCTTCACTGCCACCTTTGTCGGTACCGGAATCATTTTCTTTATCCTTTTCAGCAGGTTTGTCCTGCTCCTGCTGACCGGCTGCTGCTGGTTGTGGTTCATTCTTTCCCCAGGGCCTTTTACCGAAGATGTTCTCAAGGTCCTCGGTGAAAATGACCTCCTTCTCGAGAAGCTTCAGAGCCAGCTTCTCGACCTGTTTCTTATGTTTTTTGATCTGGTCGACAGCTCTCTTGTAACTCTTCTCCACAAGTTTACTGACCTCCTCGTCGATGATTTCGGCCGTTTTCTCGCTATAGGGTTTTGTGAGTGAAAATTCCTGTTGTCCTGTTGAATCATAATAGGAGATGTTACCTATCTTATCGTCCAATCCGAAATAAACGATCATGTTATAGGCCTGTTTGGTGACCCTTTCGAGGTCGTTGAGTGCACCTGTCGACACTTTGCCGAAGTTGACCTCTTCCGAGGCCCTGCCACCGAGTATGGCTGTCATCTCATCGTACATCTGCTCGAAGGTGGTGATCTGTCTTTCTTCGGGCAGGTACCAGGCGGCGCCCAGTGATTTGCCTCGCGGCACGATGGTGACCTTGACCAGGGGGTGTGCATACTGGAGAAGCCAGCTCACCGACGCATGTCCGGCCTCATGGAAGGCGATCACCCGTTTTTCCTGAGGTGTGATGATCTTGCTGCGTTTCTCCAGACCTCCCACGATACGGTCAATGGCGTCCATGAAATCCTGCTTGTCGACGACTTTCTTTCCTTTTCTGGCGGCGATGAGAGCAGCCTCGTTACACACATTGGCGATATCGGCGCCGGAGAAACCGGGGGTTTGTTTGGCTAAAAAGCTGATGTCCAGTGTCGGATCGATTTTTATCGGTTTGAGGTGCACCTTAAAAATGGCTTCCCGTTCCCTGATATCAGGAAGGTCGACGTATATCTGCCGGTCGAAACGTCCGGCACGCATCAATGCCCTGTCAAGGATATCGGCCCTGTTGGTGGCGGCCAGGATGATGACGCCTGTGTTGGTGTCGAAGCCGTCCATCTCGGTGAGAAGCTGGTTAAGGGTGTTCTCACGTTCATCATTGGCGCCGGTGAGGGGGTTGCGGCCCCGTGCCCGGCCGATGGCGTCGATCTCATCGATGAAGATGATACAGGGTGCTTTCTCCTTAGCCTGTTTAAAGAGGTCACGCACACGCGAGGCGCCCACGCCGACAAACATCTCAACGAAGTCGGAGCCCGAGATCGAAAAGAAAGGCACCTGAGCCTCGCCCGCCACAGCCTTGGCAAGCAGCGTCTTACCAGTGCCCGGCAAGCCCACAAGCAAGGCCCCTTTGGGTATTTTACCGCCTAAAGCCGTATAACGCGCCGGATTTTTCAGAAAGTCCACAATCTCCATCACCTCCAGCTTAGCCTCTTCCAGACCTGCTACATCATTGAAGTTAACGGTCACCGAGGTGTCACGGTCGAACAACTTGGCCTTTGATTTACCGATGTTGAAGAGCTGTCCGCCACCGCCGCCGGCACCACGGCTCATCATCCGCATGATGAAGATCCATGCCAGCACAAGCAGACCGATAGGCAGTAACCATCCCAGGATATCGCCACCCCAGTTACGCTTGGTTTTATAAGTGGGATAAATGGGATTGGCAACATCCTTCTGGGCATCCTTGATCTCGCCAAGGAAAGCATCCATGGAGCCGATGACGTATTTATACTGGTAATTATTTCCGCCGAGGCCGGTCGATTTAAGATCTTTGTACTTGGGCTCCGACAATTTCTCTTTCTTGATGTAAATCTCCGCATATTCCTTGTTGATCACCACGATCTTCGACACATCCTGGTCCTGCAACATCTTCTGCAGATCAGGCCAGTCCACTTCCTTCACATTACCCTGGAAATTGAAGATCATAGTTCCCAGAAATATAACCAGCAAGAGACCATAGATCCAGTAAAAGCTGAAGCGTGGCCTGGAATTTTTCCCCTTCGGGGGACCGGTGGGTATATTTTTATCCTCGTCTGCCATTATGTCCGGTTTGTCGTATTAAGCTTGTTTTATCAGTTATTGCCGTGACGTGTCATGATATCTTTTGATCAGGGCATCGGCCCATAATTCCTCGAGGCGATAGAACGCCCTTGTTTTTTCCTGAAAGATATGTACGACAACATCCACATAGTCAAGCAAAATCCATTCGGCATTTTCGAAACCTTCCCTGTGCCAGGGATCCAATCCCAGCGAGCGTTTCACCTCTTCATCCACGCTCTCGGCGATGGCTGTGACCTGAGCCCGGGAGGTGCCATCGCAAACGATGAACACTTTTGACACCGCATTGGGTATTTTTTCAAGATTGAGACCAATGATATTCCTCCCTTTTTTTTTAAAAATCCCCTCCACACAGGTTTCAGCAAGTATTTCAGTTTCATCCTTCTTTTTGCTTCTGACCATCTAACGAGTATCAATTTAATACAAAGTTAATCATTTTTATTTAATTCATCACAGATATTTTGTTCAATACCGTTCGGGATATTTCATTCGGGGTTGGCACGTCATTCAATCCTTCCATTCCACCTGTTCACCGGATGAAGCCGGGACAGGGGTGCAGGCTTATCAAAATCCATACCAGAAGCCGATGTCAATAATATGACAGTGAACAAACAAGGGGGAAAATAGTTTATCTTTGTACATCCTTATCCCATGCACACCCAACCCCCCCTCATCGGCCATAACAGGATTGTTCTCGACGCCGTCGACTCGACGAACGCCTATGCCGCCATATTGCTGTCACGAGACCATCCGCCTGAAGGCACCGTCATCACCGCCAAAAACCAATATCAGGGCAAAGGGCAGGACACCAACACCTGGGAGAGCGAGCCCGGCAGCAACCTGACGTTCAGTGTCATCCTGTACCCAGAGTTCCTGCCGGTAGAAAGGCAGTTTCAGCTGAACAAAGCCATCGCACTGGCGCTGTACGATTTCACATGCCGTCATCTGACTTCTTCCGTCAGCATCAAATGGCCCAACGATATTTATATCGACGACCGTAAAGCTGCCGGCATTCTGATCAATCATGCCATCCTGGCCGACAGGTTTCTTCACTCCATCGTCGGCATCGGATTCAATATCAATCAGGTGAAATTTATCAGCGATGCGCTCAATCCGGTTTCATTAAAAATGATAACCGGAAAGGACTTTGACCTGGAGCGTTGCCTTGACGATCTTTGCGAGGACCTGGACAGGCGTTACAGCCAGCTTAAAAAGCTGGAATATGAACATATCGACACGGACTATCAAAATAAATTATTCCGTCGCGGTGTTCTCTCTGCCTTTCGTCATGACGGCCGTATCATCCATGCCAAAATAACAGGCGTGGATAAATGGGGTAAACTCATGTTGGTGACACGGGAAGGAAAAAAACTGACCTGCCAGCAGAAGGAGATCGAATATTTATAAAGCTGGTCCCTTCAGATGCGTTTGTTCGCAGAGTTCTTTGAGTCTGTTGACCAGAATGTTGACTAAGTTGGTCAATGGGGTCACCATGAACATGCTTTGAAAGGTGTTCAGTCCGGCACTGATGACAATCCGTACTTCCGTTTGTCCCTCGTCTTTGGCATCTGTCAGCACGGTCATCTTAAGCGGAAAACGGGCCGCACCCTGCTGGTCGATGACGATCGCGGTGGAGGGCCGCCGCTCGGTGATGCGCAGGCTGACACCAGCCATGCCACGGATGGTGAAGGAACAGGAATCGGCATCCGACTTCCAGTTGACGATCTGCTCAGGCATCAGATTCTCAAAATGATTGAAATCGGAAAGAAACAAAAAGACTACAGGCTGTGAGCAGTTAATGACAATTGTTTCGCTCTCGATGGTCGTCATAAATGATCGTCTAAATCGGTTGCAATCTTAACGGGAGCCTGTCCACCAGTTGTCAGGATCGTCGCGCCATTTTTTCAATGCCTCCATGTCCTCTTCCCTGATGTAATTCTCTTCGAGTGCCTTACGGATAAGATGGTGGTAGTCGGTCAACGTATAAAGCTCACAGTTTTCCTTCTTGAAGTTATCCTCTGCTTTTTTCAGGCCATAGGTAAAGATAGCGGCCATTCCCTTGACATGACATTCAACGTTGCGGAGGGCTTCGACGGCATGCAGGCTGCTGCTGCCCGTTGAGACGAGGTCCTCCACCACCACGACCGACTGTCCGGCTTCACAATGGCCTTCGATGACGTTGGTGAGGCCGTGGCTTTTCTTCTCCGACCTGACATAGACGAAAGGCAGTCCCATCTCCTGCGCCACCAGTGCCCCATGGGCAATGGCGCCGGTAGCCACGCCCGCCACCAGATCGACAGGGCCGTATTGTCCGCTGACTAAGCTCACAAAAGCCTGGCGGATGAACGTCCGGATGCGCGGATAGGATAAGGTGACACGGTTGTCGCAATAGATCGGCGAGCGGATGCCCGAAGCCCACGTGAAAGGCTCACGGGGATTTAATTTGACGGCTTTGACCTGCAGCAGAAAACCGCTTATCTGATCAGCTACTTCTTCATTGTATACCATGATGTCACAATTTATGATGACGAGTAAAGAAATCGAATAAGCCCGTGCAAATATATTAAATGGTTTGGAATATTTTCAAAATTTAATCACTATGGTCATTGTTTTTTATAACAGTTTCCTCATTCAAGTGCGATAAATAAATCCTCTGTTCAAAAAAATTTCTTGCATTAAATAATTTTTATTAATATATTTGGCATGAATAATTCGCCCCATTATGAAAAAAATTTTACACCTTTGCCGTTTACCCTTTCTGAGCTTTCTGTTATCCATTATTTATGCGACGACAAGTGCCTCTCCCTCACTGACGATAAATCCGAATGACACACAAGGAGTAGGAATAACGCCTTCCGGTAATCAACCGGACAGGATTACCGTCAATCCGACCGATTTTCAGAACCCACCCTTGAGTGTGCATGTTGATCTTGACACCCTGCATGACATCACCCTGATCACGTGGTACAACCCTTCAGACTATACATTGATGGGGTACGATGACGGCACTGCCGACAGCGTGTTTGCGTGGCCTGTGGCAGGTAACAAGGCTGCCGTCAGGTTTACTCCTGAAAGCTATCCGGCCCATATCCTCAGCGCCGAAGTCAATATCTATGATGGCACCTGGCCTCCGGGCAATATCCTCACGCCGTTCCAGGTGGCCGTTTATGACGATGATGGTCCCGGTGGTCTTCCGGGAACGGAACTGGCCCTGGCAGAAGTGACGCCCTTCGATTACGGATGGGTTTACGTTGATTTTTCTCCCGATGATGTCACCATTGAAAGCGGCGATTTCTATGTTGTCTGGATTCAGGGAGACGACCTGCCGGATTGTGCCCCCATCGCTGTCGATCTTTCGGGAACTGAAGGCAGAAGTTTAATTAAAGAGGTTTCCGGTGGCGGTGACTGGGAACAGATACCGGAAGGGAACATCATGATACGGTCATGGATCGGGTATTCGGGCTCACAATCAATTAATCCCCAAAACAGGGATATAAGCTATTATGAGATTTATCGCCTGAAAGCAGGCGATGAACTGACGCCTGAGAACTGGACTTTGCTGGATGACGGGGTCATCGACACCCTTTATTATGATACCGGCTGGCCGGAAGTCGACACAGGTCACTACCGGTATGCTGTGATCGCACACTATCCGGAAAATGAATCCGACCCCGCATTCTCGAATGTGATTAAAAACGGGATAGATTTTACCATAAACGTCAGAATGTGCGGTGGTGAGGAACCTGCAGTCGGCGCCGAAGCCGAAATTAAAAATCAGGACAATAATCCGGAACATGATTATCACGGGATTGCACCCAAGAATGGTATCATCAGATTTCTGAATGTCTACCCGGGAATTTACGATTTGACAGTTACTATGACCGGCATGCAGTCCTTTTTTCTGCATAACATTTCAGTATTACAGGACATAACTATGCCGTTGATAATTCCTACAGCATGTCTTCCTCCATCCATCTATTATGATTATCCAGATAAAGTATGTTTTTATTTTCCTAATGATAATTATGAACGTGTATTTTTTGAAGATTTTGAAGGGGGTGTTATACCGCCCGGATGGACCCAAGAGTACGTTGACAGCACCCTTAACTGGGTGGTCACCATGGGCAGTCCGTCAGGATCTCCGCCGAATGCTTACTCGGGAGAGTACAATGCGACCTTTTACGGGAGCTCTGCTTCCACCCTGTTGATCACCCCACCATTAAACCTCGGCTCCTATGATCTCACCCGTCTGCAATTCTGGCACACACAGGCTGCCGACAGTGTGCAGGATGAACTGAAATTATATTATAGAACATCTGCCATGGGTGTCTGGCATCCTCTGGTAGCTTATATTGACAATGTGCCTGAATGGAAAAAAGAAAGTACAAACCTTCCCGAACCGTCGGCACAATACCAGATCGCATTTCTTGGTGAGACACATCCGGGAGGCTTAGGAATATGTCTTGATGATATTGAAATATTGTACGCACAATATGAGAATGAGATCAACCCACCTTGCCTGGAGGGATTTAATGTTACTCTGAACGGTGGAGCATTTTTCACAACCGAGAATTGTATTTCGGATCTCATTCCCGGGCAATTTTATATTATAACGGTGTCGGCAGTATATACCGATTGTGTATCGCAAACAATCCAATTCCCCTTTACCAATTACCCCTGTGATGACTTCGTTCCTCCCAGGGATCTAGCCGGTAGTTTATCCGGTATGGAATTGACGCTCACCTGGAATCCCCCTCCGGGTCCCGAACCCCAGGAGTACCAGATAAGTTATGATGACGGTGTGGCCGAGAATGCGATGGAGTGGTATAATGCCGGCGGCGAGACGGCTGTTCGTTTCTCTCCGCTGGGTTATCCTTGCGAAATCAGAAAATTCCACATGAACATCTGGGATGGCACCTGGCCCCCGGGTGTGACGCTGAGCCCTTTCAGGATCGTCATTTATGACGATGATGGCCCCAATGGTTACCCGGGAACGGAACTGGGCTCGAAAGAGGTGACACCGCTCAATTTCGGATGGACTGAACACGATATCAGCGACCTGAACGTAACCATCGGCAGCGGTGATTTTTACCTGGCCCATTACCAGCTGGGTACTTATCCAGAGGCGGTGCCCACCGCTGTCGATGAAACATCAGCAGGACAGGGACGTAGCTTCGATCACCCTGCAGGAGTGGGCTGGGGACCGGGTGAATACGACCAGTACATGATCAGGGCTACAGTTTACGGCCCTTTGATAGACAGGGAAGAACCGGACACGGTCACCTCAACGCCTGATGTAAATATATCCGGGTCACAATCCATATCTTTTAAAGCTCCGGCCAGCCATATAGCAGACAACATCATGGCCGGGCATGTACCACGATATTTTGATAAGGACGGAAAAGAACGGTTTACTTTCATGGGGTTTCATGTATTTAGAAATGGCGAGAAACTTACCGATCTCTATCTTGATACGGTTTATTCGGAAACGGTGTCACCAGGCGGCACTTACCAGTATTCTGTGACGGCTGTTTATGATGCCGGTGAAAGTTGCGTAGGCTATCCCTCCGTTGAAATTATTGCCGGTGAAGGATTGGCCGTACCACTAAACCTGGATGCAGGACTCTTCGACCAGAATAAGGTCATGCTCACATGGAATGCTCCGTCAAAAGGCCATTCACAGAATTCCGAATTACTCGGATATCATATCTGGCGTAACGAATTTCCGGTGACGAGCACGATCATAACCGGTACCACTTATACCGATGTCCTCTATTTCTCCGACACCTATGTATACACTGTTTCGGCGGTCTATGATGACGGCGAATCGTTCCCGTCGGTGCCGGATTCGGTCACCTATGTTGCTCAGGGTCACATGCAGGGTGATATATCGGATGCTACGACATTACTGCCCGTCCAGGAAGCTGAAATCCAGGTTAGTCCGGGTGATTATACGGTGACCTCACAAGCTGACGGCAGTTATCACATTGATAACATTCCTCCCGGCTTTTATAATATCACTGTCACGGCAACCGGTTACCATGCCATGACCATGACAAACATCGAAATAAAAAGCAACCAGGTGAAAGAACTGAACTTTCAGCTTTTCAGTGACAATGTGGCTACCATACCTTTTACGGAACCCTGGGACGAAGCCAGCTTTGAGTATCAGCACTGGAGCTTTGCACCGGCACAGGGACAATGGGCAATTGATAATGCTGCTGGAAATCCTGCACCATCTGCCGAATTTCAATGGGAACCAGGTAATGCCGGTTACATCTTTGCCTTAGTCACACCTTATATCTGGTATAAAGATTTTGAAGGTTACTTTAATCTGGACTTCGACCTCAAAGTGACAGACAACGGTGCATCCCAATATGAGACCATGCAGGTGGAATACTGGCACAACTTCACATGGGACCACCTGGCAACATTCAGGAGCGACTCGGTATTTGAATGGACTCACTATGGTTATACCCTGCCGGTGATTGGCACCGACAATTTGTTCAGAATAAGATATGCCATTGCGGGCGAAGAAGGATCCTATGCCAATTCATGGCATCTGGATAACATCAGGGTATCGTCGTATTACACAACCCATCTCTCAGGCAGGGTCACCGATCAATCGGGCAATGCCATTGCGGATGCTACGGTGACGGCAGCCGGTTATCCGCCGGCGACAACAGATCCGACCGGCTGGTATGATTTAACGGTTACCAAAGGATATTATACGGTGACTGCCGAATCCACCAATTACAAGCCCGTGACCTATGAAAATGTGAGCATCTCCGGCCCGACGACCCTTGACTTCCAGCTTGAGCTGTCAATCGGTATTCAACCCAATATGCAGCAACCTGACTTCCTGGTATTTCCCAATCCATCATCATCCTATCTTATCGTCAAAACGCCCGATCAGGCGAGGAGCATCGTGCTTCTCAACTGCCAGGGTCAGGCTGTCCACCAGATCGGATGCGAAGGAATGGCTTCATTACAGATCAATGTTGAAGGCTATACAAGGGGATTGTATTTTGTCCAGTGCATTTTGGAGAACGGACAGACGGTGACGAAGAAGATCATCGTGATGCGTTGATATTATGAATGAAGCATTTCAATTGAAGAATTGAATTATTGGATAATTTTTAATTTATTGGTCTTATTTCCCAATTGCTATGAAATGA
>CAZVNP010000067.1:0-13995 GCA_964628285.1 uncultured Lentimicrobiaceae bacterium | reverse complement strand
CACACTCACACTCTCTTTCCCCCTCCCAAAAATCATCGATCAAATATCATCAATCGTTAACCTTATATCATTTGACTTTAATGGAACATCCGATAGCTTGTGTGACCTCGGGATCGGGCTTCCCGCCTTCCAGGAGGGCGTCGACAGCTTCGGCCACATAACGCCGGTCGACCCTCCCGGCGTCATTGTAATTGTCATCGATGGCGCCAATGTAGCGTACGATAAGGTCTCCCTCTTCCCTGTGAAGAACGAAGGCATGTGGTGTATGCAACGCACCGTATACAGGAAAGACCTTTTGATGTTCGTCAAACAAATAAGGAAAAGTAAAACCCCTCTGCCTGGCCAGCTGCTGCATGTTTTCGAATGAGTCGGCCGGAATGACCTCCGGATCGTTCGGATTGATGGCAATCACAGGAAAACCCTTCGACGCATAGGTCCGGTCAAGTTCCATGATACGCTTTTCATAGGCCTTGGCATAAGGACAGTGATTGCATGTGAAGATCACGATAAATCCTTTGGCTGTTTTATAATCTTTCAGGGAGATATAACGCCCGTCGATGTTTTTCAGTGAGAAATCGGTGGCTTTGTCACCCGGTTTATAACCTTTCACTGCCGCGAGATTCAATAAATTGATTTGCATAATCTGAAACCTTTCTGTCTGATGCCATTTATTTATGAGATAAACGGCTTGTTATCAATCTGTTTATTATTCTTCTTATTGCAAGCTTATTAACAAAGAGTAGGGTTGAAAGTTCATTTATTCCGGACAGGGGTCCTGACCCTTAGACCGCATCCGCTGACTACCTGAGGATGCCGGCATCATAAACCTCTTCGCCGTTAAGGAATGTTTTAAGAATCCTGACTGAGGGGATCTCATCCTCGGGAATGGTCATGATGTCCTTGTCAAGTATAACAAAATCGGCAAATTTATTAACCTGCAATGATCCCATTTCGTTTTCCCTGAAGCTTCCTTTTGCTGCCCAGAGAGTCATCGACTTGATGGTTTCATCACGCGACAGGGCATTTTCCATCTGGAATCCGCCAGGAGGAAATCCCTGAAGGTCTTTACGGGCGACGGCAGCATAAAAGGTGAATATGGGGTTTATCTCTTCTATAGGGAAATCCGTGCCGTTCACCAGCCATCCATTTTGCCGGAGCAGGTCATGACAGGCATAGGCATGCGTCAGCCTTTCTTTTCCCAGGCGCTCGCCGGCCCAATACATGTCGGATGTGGCATGGGTGGACTGTATGGAGGGGATAATGTTGAAGCGGCCATATAGACCTATATCGCCGGGATCGACGACCTGCGAATGTTCTATTCTCCAGCGTCGGTCATTCGGACCTCCAAGGACGGTGGCATAGGTATGAAGAATGAACCTGACGGCCGAATCGCCGATGGCATGGGTGTTCATCTGATAACCTGCCGTATAAGCTTTTTCACACAGCGAATCGTAATAGGCTTGTTCACTCAGCATCATGCCATAGTTGCCGGGATCATCGGAGTAAGGCTGTAACAGGGTGGCGCCGCGGGAGCCGAGGGCTCCGTCGGCATAACATTTTATGGAACCCACACGTAACCGGTCGGTTTGATAAATACCGTGGTCGATGTATTGGCGTATGTTTTCACCGGAGGGAAGGAGCATGGCATCCACGCGCATTTTGAGCTGTCCGGTCCTTTGCAGGCTGTCGATGAGGTTGACGACGGCATTCTGCAGCCCGGCATCAACCACCATGGTCAGACCGTACTTAAAACATGCCTGCTGGGCCGTCAGCAGTGACCGGATCTGCAAGTCCCTGCCGGGGGCAGGAATGCTGTCAGTGACCAGATCAATGGCATTATCGATCAGCATACCTGTCGGCACACCGTTCTTCACTTCAATGATACCTCCCACGACTTTCGTCTGTGCCGTGATACCCGCCCGTTTCAAAGCTTCACCGTTGACCAGGGCAGCATGGCCGTCCACACGGATAAGAATGACCGGATGTACGGGGAACAGGCTGTCAAGCTCCCGGCGATCCGGAAACCGTTTCACCTCCCAGTCATTCTGGTCCCACCCCCGTCCCTGGATCCAGTCAGAAGGATGTTGCTCCTGCCAGGCTTTCATCGTGTCAAGGACTTCCCGGAAGGAACGTGTACCCCGGAGATCAGCCCTGGTACAACGGTTCAGCCCGTAATTGTAAAAGTGACAGTGAGCGTCAATGAATCCGGGCAGAACGGTCTTGCCCTGACAATCAAGCATGACGGAACCGTTGAACTTATCAAGGATTTCGCTGTTATTCCCGATGGCGATGATTCTTCCGTCCTTCACGGCCATGCTGCCGGCGATGACGTTGTGTTCATCAAGGGTTCGTAAATGACCGTTATATATAATAAGGTCGGAGTATTGTTTCCTGTGACAGGAGGTCATTGACATAATGCCGGGGATAAGAATAAGGTAGTACCAGTTTTTTTTCATTTTAATAAGGTCATACGACCAAAAGTACAAAAATAATGAGACCGGGGGGGCAGATAATTTTTATCATGAACACATACCATCTCAAATGATTTTTTAATTTTGTTTGTTACGTTCAACCTAAATTCAACAAACATGAACAAAAAGATATTGACACCGGGATTCACTTACGTTGTGACGGTGATCGTCCTTGCCGCAGTGGCCAGGCTTATCCCTCACTGGCCCAATTTCACGCCTGTTGCGGCCATCGCTTTGTTTGGCGGAACTTACATAGGAAAAAAATACCTTGCTTTCGTGGTGCCTCTGGCCGCCCTGTTCCTGAGCGATGTTATCCTGGGATTTTATGGCATGATGCCGGCTGTCTATATCAGTTTCATTTTGATCGTTTGCATAGGATTCGTCCTGCGCAGGAATGTCAATCCCGGAACCGTGGTGGCGGCCTCTTTGTCGGGATCGGTATTGTTTTATCTCATTACCAATTTCGCTGCATGGCTGGCCAGTCCCCTTTATCCCCAGAACGTCCAGGGATTGTTACAGAGCTATATTGCCGGTCTTGCATTTTTCAATAATGGCAGTTATGGCATTTCTTTCTTCCTGAACGAGGTCATTGGAAGTTTATTTTACAACGGATTACTTTTCGGCAGCTATTATCTGGCCAGGCTGCGTTTTCCGGCTCTGGTGCGTTAATCCTCAGGATTATCAATCAAACAGCGCCTCATCACGTTCAAGTAAGAGAATGGAATACTGAGGGACGATATAATATTTTTCGTCATTATAAACTATTTCTATTGCTCCTTTCTGAAGAAAAATGGCTTTATCGCCCACCTTGGCCTGCAGAGGGATGTATTTGATCTTCTCCTCCATTTTTTTCCATGGTTCATCCATTTCCTCGCCGGCGGCAGGAACGGGATATCCGGGTCCTACACGGATGACATAGCCTGTTTGAATCTCCTCCTTTTCTTTATATCCCGGAGGAAGATAAAGACCACCCTTGGTTTGGTCGGATAAACCGACGGGTTTGATGAGCACCCTGTCGCCGACAACGATAAGCTTATCAAGCGGCTGATCTGCCTGTGACGTCATAAATAAAAAGTCAATCAATATATCCCGACTACAAATGTAATAATAAGGAATAAGGCAAAGTGCCCGATCATATAAAAAATATCGGTACTTTTGCAAGAAATAATGCGCAATGAATATCTACTTTTTCAGGGTACCCAAGCCAAAGCGCTTTCACTTCACAACACGGTACTATGATGAGAAAAAGGAAGAAAGCGAGCGCCGTAAGAAAGAGCTGATGTCGGAGGGAATGGATCATACGGAAGCCCACCTCCGTGATGAGATGCGTCGTCGCTGGCGTGAGGAGGGACGCCGGAGCCACAGACGTACCGATATACAGCGGCTGGTCATTTTTATCATTATTTTAATTATTCTGATCTATCTGATTTTCTTCCGTTAATCTTAGAGAGGTATGGCTGTCATAAGAATGAACGATATGATGCAGGGTCTGAAACCTGTTAACTCTTTACCGATAATTAACTAACAATCCTTTACCGATGCCGGATGTCATTCATTTACTACCTGATTCAGTGGCGAACCAGATAGCTGCCGGAGAGGTCATACAGCGTCCGGCTTCCGCTCTAAAGGAGATGCTTGAGAATGCCATTGATGCGGGCGCGTCGGCTATCACCGTCATCATCAGGGACGCCGGCAGGACCCTGTTGCAGGTGATCGACGACGGCTGCGGGATGAGTGAAACGGATGCCCGGATGAGTTTTGAAAGGCATTCCACCTCCAAGATATCTGCCGCGCGGGATCTTTTTGCCATCCGGACACTGGGATTCCGCGGTGAGGCCCTGGCATCCATTGCGGCTGTCGCACAGGTTGAGATGAAGACCAAGCGCCTGGAGGATGAGCTGGGAACACTCCTTGAGATCGAAGGCTCCAGGGTCAGGAGCCAGACACCGTGCACCTGCCCCGCAGGCACCTCCGTCGCCGTGAAGAACCTGTTCTTTAACGTGCCGGCACGGCGTAACTTCCTCAAATCGGACCACGCCGAGACCAGACATCTCCTGGAAGAGTTCCAGCGTGTGGCGCTGATCCATCATGACATCGCCTTCACATACTATAACAACAATGCGCTGGTGTTCCAACTCGACAAATCTTCACTTAAAAGCAGGATCACCGGCATCCTGGGACATCATTACAATGAGAGGCTGGTGCCTGTCAGCGAAAAAACCGAGATCGTCACCATCGGTGGCTTTATCAGCAAACCACAGTATGCCAGGAAAACCAGAGGAGAGCAGTACTTTTTCGTCAACAAGCGTTACATCCGGCAGGCCTATCTCCATCATGCCGTAGAGGCAGCTTACCAGGAACTCATCCCTAAGGAGGCATATGCCACCTACTTCATTAATCTCGAGGTGCATCCCTCGACCATTGACATCAACATCCATCCCACCAAAACAGAGATCAATTTCCAGCATCAGCAGGCCATTTACGCCATCCTGCGTTCGGCAGTCAAAAAAGCCCTGGGCAGCCACAGCCTGTCACCGGCCATCGATTTCGATCCTGAACAAAGCATCAAGTTCGAGCCATT
Source organism: uncultured Lentimicrobiaceae bacterium (assembly GCA_964628285.1). Lineage (GTDB taxonomy): Bacteria > Bacteroidota > Bacteroidia > Bacteroidales > JAGONC01 > JAPLDP01. The sequence goes on along the minus strand of CAZVNP010000067.1, from coordinate 8,943 downwards.
TCCCGAAAGCAGGCCGGTGAAGCCGCCTGTCATCACCATCAATCCGGATTACAATCCGTTTGAAGAGACCACACGAAAGCAGCCGCCATCGTCCCATCCTGCCACCCACGGGCAGCGACAGACCGGTGAGAAAATCAAGCCGGAACACAGCAGGCAACATAAAAACTGGCAAGCGCTGTACGACTTTCCTGACACCGATACACTTAAAAAAATTCTGCGTAAAAAAACCACAGACGATGCCACACAACATGCCCTCGTTGATTCCGACTGGTCTTACGCCGACAATAAAAGCGGCGATATCATTTTCCAGATAAAAAACGCCTATATCATTGCCAACCTCAAATCAGGCCTTCTTTTTATCGATCAGCAGGCAGCTCACCAGCGCATTCTCTTTGAACGCTTCATGGAAGAATTGACGATGAGCACAGAAGTATCACAACAGTTACTCTACGCCCAGACAATCAGGTTCTCACCCGTGGATACCGATATCATCAAGGAATTGTTGCAGGATATCAGATCAATGGGGTTCCAGATCAGTGAATTCGGGAGGAATACCTTCCTTGTCGAGGGAGTCCCGGCGGGATTAAAAATTGACGACACCAATGAGTTTCTCGAGCATGTGCTTGAAGATTACAGGAAAGGTGCAGACCTGGCAGGCGATAAAAAAAGGCGCCTGGCACGGTCCATGGCCCTTCATGCGTCCATAAAACCGGGGCTCCCTCTGACGGTTGAAGAGATGAACAATTTGATAGATGGGTTGTTCGCCTGTAAAGTACCGGATGTGTCACCCGACCAGGCTCCCATTTTTTTTATCCTGCATTATCAAGAGATCGAGAAGAGGTTAAAAAATCAAACTGATTCCATTCATGAATAATACGCAATACCGACCCGGTGGTTTCAGGGTTCTTCCTCCCGTTGTCAAGAACATCATCATCATCAATGTTCTATTATGGATTGCCACCTATGCCTTTAAGCATGCTTTTCACATTGACCTGACCGAGATTCTGGGCCTTCATTATTTCAAATCAACCTTCTTCAGTCCCTACCAGATAATCACCTACATGTTCATGCACGGGGGTTTTCTTCATATTTTTTTCAATATGTTTGCGCTGTGGATGTTCGGCAATGTGCTGGAAAATGTCTGGGGGGCTAAGCGGTTTCTTATATACTATATGGTGACGGGCATAGGTGCCGCGCTTATTCAGATGTTCGTTATGTGGCTCCGTTACTCACACATGGAGGCCGCCGTGGATGTGTTTCAAGGTGATCATACACCGGCTCAGTTCACAGCTCTTGTCCATGATTATTTCCCTTACTACATGGAACAGTTGAAGGGATTTATCGCTTCATGGACGGCATCACCCGGCAACGGGGATTACATCCAGAGTGCACTGAACTTTATCCAGGAAATGGTCACCACACGTATGAATATCACAACCATCGGAGCTTCAGGTGCCGTTTTCGGGATACTGCTTGCTTTTGGGATGATGTTCCCCAATTCACTGCTTTATATTTATTTTGCCATCCCGATTAAAGCTAAATATTTTGTTATGCTTTACGGAGGACTTGAACTTTATCTGGGCATTGCCAATAATCCGGGAGATGATGTGGCGCACTTCGCACACCTTGGAGGCATGCTCTTCGGATTTTTCCTCATCAGATACTGGAGCAGGCGCTTAAAAAGAGGCAGGTAAATATGATACACTATCAATCCCCTTTCGGTCAAATAAAAAATTTCATTAAAGGGCGGTCGGCTCTTTCAATTTTAATATTGATCAATATAACCGTTTTCATCCTCATTAATCTCGCTCATCTGATTTATTGGCTGTATACTTTGCCCACAGGGGCGTCGTATGTCGAAGGGGCTTCCCGTATCACTTACTGGCTGGCTGTTCCGTCCGATCTCTCCGCCTTGCTGCACCGTCCCTGGACCTTGCTGACTTACATGTTTGTCCAGGAGAACTTTTTTCATATTTTTTTCAATATGATCATCCTTTATTTCGGGGGTAAGATTTTCACCGAGTTTCTCAGCAGCCCCAAGCTCGTCAGCACCTATCTCACCGGTGGCATCGCCGGGGCCGTATTTTTCATTGCCGCCTACAATATTTTCCCCGTCTTCCACGAAGATGTGAGCATCTCTGTGGCTTTGGGAGCCTCAGCCTCCGTATTGGCCGTGCTTATTGCAGCAGCAACCTATGTCCCCAATTACGCCGTCGTTTTATTTCTCATTGGAAGAATACGCTTAAAATACCTGGCACTCATACTCGTTGTCATAGATATTCTGAGCATCCAAAGAGGCAATCCCGGGGGGCATATTGCCCACCTGGGCGGTGCCATGTGGGGTTTCGTTTCAATCTTGGCCTACCGCAAAGGATTTAAAGGATTAGGAGGAAAACTGTGGTATCGCCTGGCTGACTTCTTCAAAGGGATGAACAGACGCAAGTACACACGATATAAAGAGATCCGGACGGAAAGACCTCTCACCGACGAGGAATATAACCGCATCCGGGCTGAAAAACAGAAAAAGATCGATGCCATCCTTGAAAAAATATCCCGGTCAGGTTACGACAGCCTTACGAAAGAAGAAAAGGATTTATTGTTTAAGGCAAGCAATAAAAAATAAAGCGACGTCACCTTATGACCAAAGGGAATAATAAAAAGGAAAAAACTCTTTTTTCATTCATTTTGTTACTGACTTAACCGAGACTGTTGTAAATGAAATTCAAATTGACATCCGAATATGAACCCACAGGCGATCAGCCCGAGGCTATCAAACAGCTCGTTGAAGGGATTGAACGGGGCGATCTGTTTCAGACTCTCCTGGGTGTCACCGGCTCAGGCAAGACATTTACCATCGCCAATGTCATTGAATGTGTGCAAAGACCGACACTTGTGCTGAGCCATAATAAGACACTGGCTGCCCAGTTGTATGGTGAGTTCAGGCAATTCTTTTCTGACAACGCCGTGGAATATTTCGTTTCCTATTATGATTATTATCAACCCGAAGCCTATATCCCTGTCACCAATACCTATATTGAAAAAGACCTGTCCATCAACGACGAAATTGAAAAGCTGCGGTTGAGCGCCACCTCATCTTTGCTTTCCGGCCGCAGGGATGTCATTGTGGTGTCATCGGTATCATGCATATATGGCATCGGCAATCCCGATGATTTCACATCAAATGTGATCAGGCTAAAGGTCGGGGATGTCATCGGCCGCAACAAGTTTTTACATGCCCTCGTTAACAGCCTGTATTCACGGACGGAGACCGAATTCTGGAGAGGTAAATTCAGGGTCAGGGGCGACACCGTCGATATCTTCCCTGCCTATGCCGACTTCGCTTTCAGGGTCATCTTCCTGGGTGATGAGATCGAGTCGATCGAGACGTTTGATCCTGTGAACGGCCACATCCTGGAATCGCATGACAGCAAAACGCTCTTTCCGGCCAACATCTTCATCACATCACAGGATAAGATGAAAGAGGCCCTGGCCGAGATACACCATGACCTCATCAGTCAGGCGGAGTATTTCCGCGAGAACGGTAAGTCACTCGAGGCGAAAAGGCTTGAAGACAGGGTGACCTATGACATGGAAATGATGCGTGAGCTGGGTTACTGCTCCGGCATTGAGAACTATTCGCGTTATTTTGACGGCAGGGCGCCGGGGAGCAGACCCTTTTGCCTGCTGGACTATTTCCCCGACGATTACCTGACCATCATCGATGAGAGTCATGTGACCATACCACAGGTACGTGCCATGTTCGGTGGTGACCGCAGCCGTAAGCAAACACTCGTCGAGTATGGCTTCAGGCTGCCTTCGGCACTGGATAACAGACCACTGAAATTCGATGAATTCGAAGCCATGATGAACCAGGTCATTTTCGTCAGTGCCACCCCCGCCGACTATGAGTTGAAAAAAAGTGAGGGGGTGCTGGTGGAGCAGCTCATCCGGCCCACGGGTCTCCTTGACCCCGAGATAGAGGTTCGTCCCACACAGAATCAGATAGATGATTTACTGGACGAAGTGCATAAACGTTTCCTTAACAAGGAACGCGTGCTGATCACCACCCTCACCAAACGCATGGCCGAGGAGCTGACAAAATACATGACTAATCTGGATATCAGGTGCCGGTATATCCATTCGGATGTCGACACCCTGGAACGCGTGGAGATCATGCGCGATTTGCGGCTGGGGGCCTTTGATGTGCTGGTGGGTGTTAACCTGTTGCGTGAAGGCCTCGACCTTCCGGAGGTGTCGCTGGTGGCTATCCTCGATGCCGACAAAGAGGGATTCCTCCGCTCGGAGCGGTCACTGACACAGACCGCCGGCAGAGCCGCCCGTAACATCAACAGCAAGGTCATCATGTATGCCGACACCATCACCGAATCGATGCAGCGTACCATAGATGAAACATACCGCCGCCGCGAAAAACAACTGGCCTATAACATAGAACACGGCATCACACCCACACCCATCATCAAATCGGTGGAGGCTATCCTGGGACAGACAGCCGTGGCTGACAGCCGGATCAAAGGCGCCAGACCCTACATTGAAAAAGAATATACCGATGCTGCAGCCGATCCTGTCATCGGATATATGACGAAAGAACAACTCGAAAAAGCGATAACCAAAGTGAAGAAATCAATGGAGAATGCCGTGAAAGATCTCGATTTTATTCAGGCGGCGAAATACAGAGATGAACTGTTTGCCATGGAGAAAATACTCAATGGAAAGTGAAAGGTCATACGGCGCATATCTGGTCTCCGCCGTCCGTGCTGCGTTGTCGGCAGGTCAGGCCATCATGACGGTGTACCGTTCGGGATTCAGCGTCACCATGAAAGAGGATAAAAGCCCTCTCACCACGGCCGATAAACAATCGCATGACATCATTGTGGATACACTGAAGCCCCTCGGCTTGCCGGTCTTGAGCGAAGAAGGTAAGGAAGTGCCTTATGCGGAGAGGAGAAAGTGGGAGCTGTTCTGGATGGTCGATCCCCTCGACGGCACAAAGGAATTTATCAACCGCAACGGGGAGTTTACCGTCAATATTGCGCTGATATATCAGGGCATGCCGGTGCTGGGTGTCATCTGGATTCCTGTCACTGCAACATTGTATTTCGGTATGGAAGGCCTGGGAGCCTTTAAACAGGACGGCGCCGGCGTTCCGTCACTATGGTCCGAAGATGACATTTCATCGGCCTCACCCTTGCCGTCACAGGCGCTGCCGGATGTTTTCACCGTGGCCACCAGCCGCTCCCACATGAACAGCGCGACAGAAACATATATCGCCGGGCTCAGGCAAACACATCATGAAATGACATTCATCAGCCGGGGCAGCTCCCTTAAGTTCTGCCTGGTAGCCGAAGGGCTGGTCCATGAATATCCCCGTCTGGCGCCGACGTTTGAATGGGATACGGCGGCGGGTCAGGCCATCGTGGAGCAGGCTGGCGGTGCGGTATTAATCCCAGGCTCAAAAACGCCACTGCGATATAATAAAAAAAATTTGATGAATGAGGGATTTGTCGCATTTATGATCCTAACTACCAGCCCTCATATCTAAAATCATTTAGGCGCTTACATCTCAGGAATTCCTAATTGTCGGCAAATCCTTTTACACAACAAATTTGAAAGCTCTGTATGACGTCCTACAGTCGCTTGTCTATTATTTATAGGATTATAATATATTGAATGCTTAGATCCTTCTCGTAATATTGAACAATTATGTATTTCGAGGTATTTTATAAACTCCGTTCTTTTCATCCTTTAATTGAAAGATTCCTTGTGATATATTTTTTACCCTCATAATCTTTCATAATGTTCTTTTTTCTGTTGTCGAGAATAAGATCCAATGCATCCCTTAAATTATCCATAAGTTCATGTATGGTTTTTCCCTGAGAGATTATCTCAGGTATTTCCTCAATTTGACCAACATACCACCCATCATCACTCTTCTCAATAATAGCAGTGAAATTAATTTCTTTTTTCATTGTCAGAAATATTTAAAACAAAAATAGAAAATCCAGGCGATTGGGCTTAGACTTATACATGAATGAAGATATTATTTTAAAATCGGTTAGCTAAAAAGCGAGTCGATAAATTCAAACCGGTTGAAAATCTGCAGGTCATCCAGGCTTTCACCTATGCCAATATATTTAACAGGTATCTTGAACTGGTCAGATATACCGATGACGACGCCTCCTTTGGCGGTGCCGTCGAGTTTTGTCAGGGCCAGGGCATTGACATCGGTGGCCTCGGTGAATTCCCGTGCCTGGGCAAACGCATTCTGACCGGTAGAAGCATCCAGTATGAGCAGGACCTCCTGTGGTGCTTGAGGTATTACTTTGGCCATGACACGTTTGATCTTCGACAGCTCATTCATCAGTTGCTGTTTGTTATGCAACCGGCCGGCAGTATCGATGATGACCAGGTCAATTTTATTGGCTTTGGCCGATGAGAGGGTATCAAAAGCCACGGAAGCTGGGTCGGAGCCCATGGCCTGCCTGATCATCGGAACGCCTACCCTGTCGGCCCATATCCTGAGCTGGTCGATGGCAGCGGCCCTGAAAGTGTCGGCAGCACCCAGCATGACAGAATAACCGGCTTGTTTGTAATGATACGCCAGCTTGCCGATAGTCGTGGTCTTCCCCACCCCGTTGACGCCAACGACCATAATGACATAAGGACGTTCTTCCCCAGGTAATCTGAATTCATTGTCATCGGATGTTGTGTTCTCCGACAATAAGGCGGCGATCTCCTCTTTAAGGATCCGGTTAAGCTGGGCCGCACCCACATATTTATCCCGCAATACGCGCTCCTCAATGCGCTTGATGATATGCAATGTGGTCTCCACACCCACATCCGACGTAACCAATATTTCCTCCAAATCGTCGAGGACATCGTCGTCCACTTTGGCCTTTCCTATGACAGCCTTTGATATCCGTGAGAAAATGCTTTCTTTCGTCCTGGAAAGACCTTTATCCAAACGCTCCCTTTTATCTTTTGAGAATGCTGAAAACAGACCCACAGTGAATAAATTACAAATACCAAATACCAAATAAATTACAAATTACAATCTGCCTGAGGCGGAACAAATTCCAAAACCGCAACCCGTAACCTGTAACTTCTATCGACATTATTTTCGTATTGAATTACATATCACATTAAAAAAAAGCTTCTTCAGTGAAGAAAAAGCTTTTTTATAGCGAGGATCCCTGAAGGTTATTTACCTTCGAGGTACTCTTTAATCTGATCGCTGGGCACTATTTGTTCTTTAAAAGAATAAGCGCCGGTTTTAGGTGAACGAACCATGCGGACAAGTTTAGCAAAATCTTTGCTGGTCGTTGTCCTCAGGGTTGCTATAACTTTTTTTGCCATAGAATAAGGGTTTTTAAGTTATTACTAAATGCGCATTATCTTTTGCCGTAATGACACTTAACGGTCATATTAATCCAATGACTATTTAATCTCCTTGTGTAACGTATATTTCTTAAGGATGGGATTATATTTCATTAATTCCAGCCGGTCGGGAGTGTTCTTCTTATTTTTTGTGGTTATATACCTGGATATCCCTGGCATCCCGCTTTTCTTATGTTCGGTACATTCGAGGATTACCTGCACCCGTGCGTCTTTTGACTTTTTTGCCATGGTTGGGTCTTTAGTTAAGAGCGTGCAAAGATAATTACTTTGAACAGAAAAAGCAAAACAGATTTTTTTTACCTTTGATTTTATCATGAGCATGTGGAACAGTACCATCGGTGGCTTCAAATCCTATCTCCAGCTTGAGAAGTCACTTTCGGCCAATACGCTTGCCGCTTACCTGGCCGATGTGACCAAACTGAAACAATACCTCGAGGTCACTCATCCGGGTCTGGCACCCGAAGTGGTAGAAAACCGTCACTTAAAAGATTTTATTTCCTTCATCAATGAAATGGGACTGAATGCACGCTCTCAATCAAGGATTATTTCAGGCATCAGGGCTTTTTATAAATATCTTCTGCTGGAAAACATGATCGCCAGTGATCCCACCGAATTGCTTGAGTCGCCCAAAATAGGCAGAAAGTTACCAGACACATTATCAGTGAAAGACATTGAGGCCATCATTAAAGCAATTGATCTGAGTAAAAATGAAGGCCTGCGCAACCGTGCCATCATTGAGACACTGTATGGATGTGGTTTGCGTGTGTCGGAACTGGTCAACCTGCGCCTGTCAAATCTTGACACCAAAGCGGGATTCGTAAAAATCACCGGCAAAGGCAACAAGGAGAGGCTGGTGCCCATAGGATCGGTCGCCCTTGAGCAAATCGAGATTTACTGCGCTCATGTCAGGAACCATCTTGACATTAAAAAGGAGAGCCGCGATATTCTTTTTCTTAACCGGCGTGGTGGTAAACTGTCACGGGTGATGATCTTCAACATCATTAAAGATTTGGCCGAGAGAGCAACTATTCACAAAAGCATCAGCCCGCATACCTTCCGTCATTCTTTTGCCACACATCTTATCGAAGGCGGCGCCGACCTCAGGGCCGTACAAGAGATGCTGGGTCATGAGTCCATCACGACAACGGAGATCTACACCCATTTGGACAGGGAGTATTTGCGCGAGATGATAATCAGCTTCCACCCGAGGGGAAAACAGTAGGCAGTTGGTAATAAGCAGTCGACAGTCGTCAGTCGTCAGCTGGGAGAGGGTGAGGCACGTACTATGTAATATCTGCAATCCCGATTTCGTCCGGCTGTGACAGACTCATCGGGACACCACTTTGTTCCGCCTGCAACCTGTAACTTGAAGATTTAAACTAATAGCTATAGCTAATTGCCGACTGACGACTGCCGACTGACGACTGACGACTGATGCCTGTCGACTATCTTCGGTCTGATCGCCGTCATGACCATCCCCAGCATGACCTTTGTCATATAATAAGGGCTGTTGAAAAAAGTAATGGA
>CAZVNP010000066.1:0-14149 GCA_964628285.1 uncultured Lentimicrobiaceae bacterium | reverse complement strand
TCACGCCCGACAGGTCGATATTGGCGATGAGTGCCGGGGCATTGTGGCGGGCGCGGTCGTGCATGGCTTCGATGAACGCTTCCAGCCACAACGCTGAACGCCCATCGATGGGTTCGCGCGCCGCCGGGTATCCGTCACGTACGACTTGTGTCAGCGCACTCCAGGTATCCCACAGGTGATTGGTATGGTGGAAACCCGCGATGTAGTGTTTCGAATGTTTATCCAGATAAAGACTGCCGCCTTCGGTATTACTGTATTTATTTTCTGATTTGACTAACAATTCAAGGGCACACAAGGCATCCAGCAGCACAGCCGTGGTCCGGGGATCGGTACGAGCCTGTGCCGCTATGTCACGCGCCGTCAGGGTGCCTGAACCTATGATGGAGAAAATGTCCAGCTCGTAAGCCGTCAGGGCGATACGGCTTCGGCGAAAAGCGTTGAAAAGGTCACGTACAACGGTACGGTATTGTAATTTATCGGGTTCGTTCATCATGAGTTGTAAATTATAAGGATTTATATCAACATGGTTATTCGAACTAAAATGATCTGATATTTTTTAGCTATGTATCTTTAAAACAAATGATAGCATAAAATGTTGAAGACCACTTATGCATAGGCGCCGTTGAAAAATTTCCCAAATTCTGTCATGACAATTTAGCATTTTTTGCAAATATCATTGAGATTTTTGTAATTTTATCAATTGTCCGGAAAATTTGGGCTAAAAAACCAACTTTATTAAATATCGGTTGTATTTATGACAGAATTCGACACCAAAGAAATCATCGAAGAGATTCTGAGAGGAAATAAAGAAGCTTACGGCCGTTTGATCAGAATATACCAGCAGCCTGTCTTTAATCTGACATGGAAAATGACAGGCAGTGCGGAGGATGCCAGGGAGTTGACTCAGGTGGTTTTTATCAAGGCTTACACGCATTTAAGAAAGTTTGATACGAATCGAAAATTCTTTAGCTGGTTATACAGGATCGCGCTCAACGAAACGCAGAATTATCTGAAGGTGGGCCGGCGTTTTGAAGAGATCGAAAAACATGAGTTCATGGCCGGTGCAACACCTCAAGAGGAGTATGAGTGCAAAGAGCGACAGATCATGATACAACGGGCTCTGATGACACTTAAGCCTCATTTGCGATCGCTTATCATCTTGAAATATTATGATGATCTGACATACGAGGAGATAAGTGAATTGACAGGGCTTCCGGTGAAAAAAATCAAGTCCAGGCTGTTCTCAGCCAGGCAGATTCTTAAAGAACGTCTGACATATTGAAATAATATTTTACAGATGCCGACTAATAAAATAAAAATCCGAATCCAGCAATATCTCGATGGGGAGTTGACCCCCGGCCAAAAAGAGCAGGTCGAACAATTAATCATGAATGATCCTGCCGTAAAGAAGTATTACGACGATCTGGTGGCCATGGATAAAATGTTAAAAGATGATGCAATAAAAACAGAGACCATTAACCTCGAAGAGAATATTCTCTGTAATTTAGGACATCCCGGCATTTATCCACGGGAAGAAGAGCCCGAACGGTGGTTTGGTTTTATCCCTGCCACACCCCAATGGACCTTGATACCGGCTTTGATTCTTGGTCTCCTGATCGGCTTCTTTATTTTTAGCCCTGTGCTGAAGAAAAAACATGTGCTGGATCTTTCGAGAGTTGATCTGGCCGGAAGCATGACCGGCAAAACGTCGAGCGCTTTTGCCTTGCCCATTTCATTTTCGGGCGTGAATGCCACCATTAAGGCCGATTATCTCAGCCACGATTTTATCAGGATTGATTTTGACATTCAATCGGAACAGGAGAGTCAGATACGACTGTCGTTCAACAAAGATCAATTCAACATTTGGAACCTGAAAGCGGTGAATCCTACGGATGAAAGCAGGATATTGGCCGATTACAGGTCGATAGAGATCATCAACAGAGGGGATAATACATACATGGCATTGTTGAAAAAGATGAATGAAACGGAGGAACCCATAAAAGTGGAAGTTTTTTATAACGATATGCTTCAATATCAAACTGTTGTTTCAATAAAATAAATCCAATAAATAACTAACAATTAAATATTCCGAGTCATGAAAAAGAATCCTTTTAACATTGCGTGCCAAGTTTTGCTTATCATTTCTATCTTATTATTCTCTTGTAAAGGCAAGGTGAATGAAAATGAGGCCCGTGGCACTGTCGGAAAAGTCAATAAATATCGCAAAACCCAGATGACCGAGAATGATATCAAGCTGAGGAGCCAATTGACTGAGGATACCGCTCAATTGGCCAATACGATCAAGGGCTTGCTTATTTTCGATGCTTATACCAGAGCGCTATCGCACGACCTGGATAATCACTTGCCCGCACTCGACGTTTGCGAGTGTGACCAGAACGATGCTCTCAAACTGGAGGTGTTGCGAAATTTCAATGATTATATAAAAAATAACGATTCATTGATCGTCAAAACGATAGCCATGCTGAGCGATTTTTACAAAGATACCGTTACGGCTCAATCTTATGATGTTGAACGGGATATGAAGAATATCGTGAACTATTTCAATCAGCTGGATAAGAGAGATACCATTATGGATCATATCATCGACAACATCGATGCATATCTGAAAGCTAATCCTGCCAAAAAAGGTGAAGAAATCGAAAAGATCAAGAACATACGCGACGGCATTGTATTGCGGGATGTGCAGATGGCCATGATGGTCGGAAATCAGACCGAGATCCAGTCGGTAGCCGAGCGGTCCATTTTAAACCTCGATAACCTCTATTCTATGTATGGAGGACAAGCGAATCTTAGCCGTGTTATTTCCGCCCAACAGATAAACGCTGTCTGTTCGACAGGTCATTTATCAGAAATTATAAGTAGTCAGGCAGGGGTTGGCTTTATAGTAATGGACCAGGATGTGATCAGAGCGGTAAACAGCTATGCTTCCCAAGGTGTTATTGGTTCTTATATATTGCCGGGTGCCGTTGTCAGCAGTATGCATAATATCGGCAGCGTGTATTCCAGTCAATCGGGTTTGCAGGATTTAATGAGTGCAGTAGGCGGCCTCATTGGTTCCGTTAGTTCTTTGAGTAATGTTCTAAATGTTGAACCCCTTTAAACATTTTCTGTTACATGTTTTTGTATTATAACGAATTTAAAAAGCATGCCGCATGCGGCATGCTTATTTTATTAGGACTCATTTGTTCATTGAAAACTTATGCTCAGATCAATCAATTTACTACTTCCGATTTAAGGATTGTATATATTGGAAAAGGTTACTTCTATATGGTACCGCACATGGCCAGGTGCTATGAGAATGCGATGCATTTTCATGAAAAGTTCTGGCCATACACTCCTTCCGAGCCGGTCACTATTTTATTGAATGACTTCACTGATATAGGCAACGGAGGCACGCTGGTGCTACCCTGGAATATGATCACCATCGGTATAGAGCCTTTCAGTTATGCTTATAACATTGTTCCCACGAACGAACGTTTTCAATGGCTGATGAACCATGAATTGACCCATACGGTGATGTGTGATAAGGCGGCCGGAAGTGATGTGGTGTGGAGGAAAATCTTGGGCGGGAAGGTCTTGGCTGACAACTCCAATCCCATGTCGATGCTTTACAGTTACCTCACCACTCCACGATGGTATTCTCCCCGGTGGTATCACGAGGGTATTGCCGTGTTCATGGAGACCTGGATGTCGGGTGGGCTTGGACGGGTCCTGGGTGGCTATGATGAGATGGTTTTCCGTACCATGGTATACGACAGTGCTTATTTTTACAATGTCATAGGTCTCGAGACCGAAGGCTCCACCATTGATTTCCAGGTGGGCGCTAATGCATACCTGTATGGAACCCGTTTTGTGAGTTACCTGGCTTATAAATACGGTGTGGATAAACTGCGCGATTTCTATGCCCGCAGCGACAGCAGCAAACGCTTTTATGCCAGCCAATTCAAACATGTTTATGGTATCCGGATACAAGATGAGTGGGACAAATGGATCAAATGGGAATATGAATTTCAGCGGCACAACCTCGATATGATCAATGAATATCCTGTCACCCCTTTGGTAAAAGTGACCGATAAACCCCTTGGTTCCGTGTCGAATGCTTTTGTCGACATGCAAGAGCGCAAGATCTATGCAGCCGTTAACTATCCCGGCAAGGCCGCTCATATCACTTCCATCGACCTGGATAACGGCAAAATGAAAGACATTGCCGAGGTGCCCAGTCCTGTCCTTTATTATGTGACCTCACTCACCTATGACGATTCGAGTAAAACACTTTTTATGTCCATCCATAATAATGACTGGCGCGGACTCAAAGCCGTGGATGCCACCACGGGAAGATCCAGAACATTGATCAAAATGACCCGAGCAGGTGACTTGACCTTTGATAAAAAAGATAAATCCATCTGGGCTATTCAGCATTTCAATGCCAGGGTGACCCTGATCCAGATCCCACCGCCCTATGATAAATGGAATGAAGTTTATACGATCGAGTTTGGAAAGAGCTTTTTCGATATCGCCATCTCACATAACGGGGAATATTTATCGGGTATCATTTCCGATATTAAAGGCAATCAACAATTGGTGCTGTTTAAAATCGACGATTTATTGCAGGGTAAAACGGAGTATGAGAAAATATATGAGTTCGAGGAAAATACCATGTCGAATTTTGTTTTTTCACCCGACGATCAATATCTGATCGGATCATCTTATTACACGGGTGTTTCAAATATCTACCGTATCAATATCAAGACAAAAACATCAGAACTGCTCACTAATGCCGAAACGGGTTTATTCAGACCGATCCCCATCGGGTCCGATTCATTACTTATTTTTGAGTATCGTCATGACGGTTTGCTGCCATGTAAAATAAAAATTCACCCCATCGAAGATGCCAACTCCATCACCTATTTGGGTCAATTAGCGTATGAGACCAATCCGGTGGTTGAAAACTGGATGTTAAAACCGCCCTCGTCCGTTAACATCGATTCGATAAAGGTTTTTGAAGGGAAATACAATACCTTCACCGAACTGCGATTTGTGAATGCGTACCCGGTTGTTGAAGGATATAAAGATCTGTTTGCTTACGGGTACCGGTTGAATTTCATGGATCCCATCGGGTTGCATACCGTCAGGTTTACGGCCACCTATACCCCGTATCATTTTTTACCCGACAACCAGAAATTTCATCTGAGCCTGGATTACCGTTATTGGGGATGGCAGTTCAATGCGAGCTGGAACAGAGCCAATTTTTATGATCTTTTCGGACCAAAAAAGGTCAGCATGGCCGGATATGCCTTCACGTTGAAATATCAGAAGATATTAAAAAGGTTCATGCCTCAGATGTTTGATTTCTACATACAGGTTGGCGCTTACGGAGGATTGGAGCGGTTACCTGAATATCAAAATGTTCAAACCCCGTACACCGAGCTTTATACCGAAACAGCTAACATTCATTACAGTAATCTCCGAAAATCACTCGGTGCCGTTGAACCTGAACAAGGTTTTGAGTGGAACTTTTTTATCAATAATTATCTGGCAAAAGGAACATTTTACCCAAGTCTTGTCACAAACCAGGATTTCGGCTTTCTCATGCCTCTTCGCAACACTTCGTTGTGGTTCAGAACCTCGTTTGGTCAATCATTCGGTGAACGCAGAAATGCATTATCGAATTTTTATTTCGGAGGCTTCCGTAACAACTGGGTCGACTATCAGCCGCCTCAGCGTTACCGTGAATTCATCAGTTTTCCGGGTGTGGAAATTGACGCTATCTCAGCCATGAACTATGGTAAACTGCTGACAGAGATAAATTTTAATCCCATCCGTTTCCGTAAACTGGGTTTCCTGAGCTTCTACAGCACTTATGCCAGATTCTCGGTGTTCGGAATGGGTCTGTGGGCCGATCCGACCTATCCCGAATACAGGTATGAGGTGTATAATGCGGGAGCACAGCTTGATTTTGAACTGGTATTGTTTTCACTTATCAAATCAACTTTGTCGTTTGGATATGCCAGGGCGTTTGAGAAAGGTTTCATGCCCAAGGATCAGTATATGGTATCCCTGAAGCTGTTATAATGGGAAGGCATGCTGAGGTCCGCCAAAAGAGAGGTTGCGGGTTGCGGGTTACGGGTTACGGGTAGAAGATGCTTAAATATCAGTAGACCTGAAGACCTGAAGACCCGTAGACCTGCCAACCGCCAATTAAAATAAGATGGTATGCAAATATTAGTGGCTCTCTTGCCGGTCGTTATATTTCTGATCGTGCTGATCTTTCTCGACAGCTTTAAGCTGGTTCATCTCTCTCTTTTGCTTCTCTGTCTGTTATGGGGTGTCATCGTGGCTGGGGCAGCCTATTTTATAAATAATGGTTTGATGGGATTGATCTCATCCGATCCCGAACGTTCTGTTGATATCCTCTCAAAATACATAGCCCCTGTTATTGAAGAGACCCTGAAGATGATCCTCTTATTGATTCTGATCAGCCGTGGCCGGATCGGTTTTATGATCGACGGTGCCATTTATGGTTTTGCCATCGGATGTGGTTTTGCCCTTCTCGAGAACATCTTCTATTTATATCAGGTGAACAGTCCTAACATTCTTCTCTGGATGGTACGTGGTCTGGGTACGGCCATTATGCATGGCGGTGCCACCTCGGTGCTGGCCATCATTGTCATGAACGCCTATGACCGGCAGCGGCGGCTGTGGCTGGCCGTGTTGCGAGGCTGGCTGGTGGCGCTTATCATCCATGCTTTCTATAACCAGTTTGTGCTGCCGCCACTGGTGATGATGGCGGCTGTGCTGGTGGTGGTGGCTTTCACCGAGATAGCCATTTTCAGGCTGAATGAGGGCTCACTGCGCCACTGGCTTCAACTGGAATTCGACAGCGAGGTGAAGCTGCTGGCCATGATACGCAAAGGCCGCTTTTCACAATCCAAATCCGGTGAATACCTCATCGCGATAAAAAACAGATTCTCACAACTCGTCGTTTTCGACATGCTGGCATATATATCGCTTTACCTGGAGCTGTCCATCAAAGCCAAGGGCAATCTCATGCTTCATGAAGCCGGCCTGCCGGTTCCAAAGGATAAAACCACCCCGGCCAGGCTGAGTGAACTCCAGTCACTGGAGAAAAATATCGGAAGAACCGGATTGCTGGCGATCTCGCCCATTCTGCGTACCTCAAAGAAAGATATCTGGAAGTGGTCGGTGTTAAAATAAAAATTAAACAGTTTACGGTACCGTATTTCCATTATTTTTGCCTTAACCAAACCCGAATGTCATGAAAGTTTTGTGCAGGCTCATTCTTGTTATTTTGTCCACAGTCCTGGTCATGGGCTGCGAAAAGAAGGTCGATCTGAAGGTGCAGATGGAAAGTTACTTTGCCAAACATAACGCACATGATATCGATCACACGATGAAATTATTTGCTGATAACGCCATCTTTTCCTTGCCGGGACAGAAACCGCTGAAAGGTAAAGCCGCCATACGCCGTGTGGAGAGCTGGGATTCGGCTATCGACAGCCGCCTGCAGGTCAGGGAGATGAAAGTGAGTGGCGACACGGTGATCCTTGGTCAGATCACCGAACGCAACCGTTGGTTCATTGTGGCAGGGATACAGGAAGTGACGTATGATCCCGGCACATATGCCGTTTTCAGGGACGGGTATATTACCGAATTTCACCCCTCCCGGCTTACACAGGCCAGCGCCAGGGAGGTGTCGGACATGTTCAGGACCTTCTGGGACTGGGCACAGCAGAATAAACCCGATGATCTGGCCATCATCTCTCCTCCGGGCAAACCCTTTCAATATGATGCCTCCAAAGCCGAAGGCTGGATCAACCTGATGAGGGAATGGAAGGAATCAACCAAATGACGGGCGTTTCTGACCCCATTACTGTATCGAGGTTCATCCTCTTTCAGCCTCTTTTTTTTTCACAAAGAACATCATGATGACAGCCACCATTGTGAGTGCCAGGGACAGATAAAAAGGTGCCGTCGGGTTGATTTTATCCCACAGCAACCCTGCAATGACCGATGACGGCAAGGCACACAGCCCCACGGCCATCTGGTAGGCTCCCAGAGTGCTTGCCCTGAAAGGCTCAGGGGAGAGCTCCGACACGAATGTTTTCTGCACCGGCTCCAGAGCTCCTTTGTGCATGCCATAAATGACGAAGCCCGCAATGATGGCCGCCCGGTGATGGATAAAAATGAAAAGAGCACATAGCAATGCCCAGAGCACAAACAACAGGATCATGACCGTCTTGCGGCCGGTGAGATCGGAGAGCCGTCCGAAAGGCCATGTTTTCGATGTGGTGAAGCCGGATTCAACTTGTTTATTTTACTGCAACGTAGATGGCAGTGACACCTCCTGATAATTTATTATGATCCATATGCTTGAAACCTGTTTTTTGCAATAATGCTTTAACTTCATCCGGATTGTAATAATTTTTTGCCGAATGGCCAAGGTAACGGTATGCTGCCGGATGTCCTGACATCATGGCGCCGATGCCGGCAACAATGACCTTTAAATAGAAATGGAAGAGGGCTTTCAGCAGGGGTGATGAGGGCTGGCTGGTCTCCACGATCACGCAGATGCCGCCCGGTTTGATCACCCGCCATATTTCACGGAGGTATTGATCCTGTTTGGGATTGTGATAGGTGAGGTTACGGAACGCAAAACCTATGATCATGGAGTCGAAATGATCATCGGGATAGGGCAGGGCGGCCACATCACTTAGTACGAAGCGGATTCGGGATCCGAGTGACCATGCCGCCGCTTTTTTCCGTGCCTCTTCCAGCATGGTCTCACTGAAATCAAGGGCGTCGATTTCGGTATGTGCAGCCGTCATGCGGGCTATACGCACTGCCAGGTCACCCGTGCCGGTGCACAGATCGAGAATACGTTCAGGACTGTATTTCAGACATTCCAGCACCGCTTTCCTTCGCCACCGCTCGTCGAGGCGGAGTGTCAGCATACGGTTCATACGGTCATAGTGTGGAGGTACCTCATAAAACATACGGTACAGGGGACGTTTCTGCCCGTTCTTTCCGTTTTCACGGGTTGGGCTGTGGTCTCTTATGGGTTCTTTACCGGTCATGAATGAGATAATAAGGTGCATTAAAAAGATAACAGCACTTTCCTGATTTCTTCCATCAGCCACATCGGTGTGGAGGTGCCTCCGCTGATGCCCACATGGTCGCCCGGGTTGAACCAGGACGGATCGATTTCCTTTTTGCTGTTGACATAATATGCCAGAGGATTTTGCTCCAGGCAAACTTCAAACAGGACTCTGCCGTTTGAAGAATGTTTCCCGGCAATAAAAATGATCTTGTCGTAACTGCGGCAGAACTCCCTGAGTTTGGGCTGGCGTCCCGCCACCTGGCGGCATATGGTGTCCTTGACATTGACGGTTATGCCCGACGAACGCAGATAGTCGACGATCTGCTTAAAAGCTTCCAGGTTGCGGGTGGTCTGGCTGTAAAGGGCAATCCTACGCGGTATGGTGGTGAGGTCCAGTTCTTCACGTGACTCGAAGACCACCGCATGGTTGCCTATTTCACCCAACAGCCCTATGATCTCGGGGTGGTCGCGTTTACCGAAAATATAAATACTTTCACCGTTCTCGTAAGTGGCTCTTATGCGTTCATGGAGCATGAGGATGATAGGGCAGGAGGCATCGATGATCTCATTGCCGTTCCGGCGTGCCAGCTCATAACTCGACGGTGGCTCGCCGTGGGCCCTGAACATGATCTTCTGATGATGCAAACCGCTGAGCTGCTCACGTGTGATGGTGATCAGTCCTTTCTTCTCCAGACGGTTGATCTCCTCTTCATTGTGGACAATCTCGCCCAGACAATACAGATGCCCTTCCCTGTCGAGTATCTCCTCGGCTTTGCGGATGGCACCTATAACCCCGAAACAAAAACCGGAGTGTTTATCGATCTCAACGTTCAGATTTAATTTATCCTTCATCCTTATGGCTAGCACAATATTGAATTGGTCTGGTAAATTTATTCATTTATTATTGATTTTTTCAACACCGTCGGAATAGGAGTGTTCATTCTATAGCTGCTGATCGGCCGCAGTTATTTCCTCTTTCTTTACTGCTTTTTCAAGTGCTTTAAGTCCTTCGGCAAAACAAAAATAGCAATGGCCAGCGAGCGGCCGGTATAAATGTTTGGTCCGACCACAGGTCAGGATTTTCAATCTTTTTGCAGCTTATAGCTTATTTTGTTACAAACGGAGTGTATCAAATGAATGTCATCCTCACTAAGGTGATCCAGGCGCTCCATGACCCGGTGAAAGAGGGTATTGTTTTTTTTAAGATCCGTACGACCCAGTATATCGTCAACTTTCTGCCTGAGGACGGCCAGGGAATCCTTTCCGGGAACGGCAACAGGTTGTTTAGTGACTGTCACAGCCAGAGGGGAAAGCACATAGGCATATACCATCACGGCCTGGGCCAGGTTCAGCGACGGGTAAGGGGCTTTCATCGGAATGGTCGACACCAGATGGCACAGGCTGAGCTCCTCATTTGTCAGGCCCGACTCTTCGCGCCCGAAAACAAGGGCGGTATGATGGATAGTCTTTCCTTTTTGGATAATGATTTTTAAAAGACTTTCGGGAGAATGATAATCGGCTTTGACACGCCTTTTCTTTGCAGTGGTCCCCACGATAAGATCAAAACGACCGGCAGCTTCCTGTAACGTCGCAAAGAGTGCTGCCCGGCGGAGGATGCCGGCTGACCCATGAGCCAGCCAGTCAGCTTTTTCACTGGGGAAATCTGATGGATTGACCAGGACAAGCGAGTTGAATCCCATGGTACTGAGGGCTCTGGCCGCCGCCCCGATGTTCTCGGGAACGGCCGGTTCCACAAGGATAAAATGCATGGTCATATCAGTATCATTGCCAGGATGAAGACCAAATCGTCCGTAATCGTGGTGCAAGTTAGTTGAAAAAACTGTCCGTAATCGTTCATGGCGGATGCATTTTTGAACGATGGCAACCCTGGCTTGTGCCCGTCTGGCTATATTAAGATGTTGACATTATAAAATCGTCTTACAGAATTGCGATATAAAATAAACCGATTCCCCCTGATAAAATCATTTTACCTGTATTTCATCTGTTGCAAGATTTTCTGGAATCTTTTATCATTTTTCAGATCATTGAATGCCGGTTCACCCGTCACTTTAAGGGTGTCGGACAATCCGTTATACATTGCTTTTTGCAGGTTCTCCAGGGCTTCCTCAGGCCTGTTTGTGATGGCATATTGCTTGGCCAGTTCAAAGAAGGGATAAACCTCCGAAGGCACCGTGATTGACAATATCCTGAAGCCGTTGATGGCTTTCTGGTATTGGAAGTTCCTGGCGTTGTCGCTGGCCTGTTTGCCGCATGAATACAGGATGATCTGCCGGAGGCGCTGCCCCATCCAGGCTTTGGCCGAGTCGGAGCTCCTGGTGAGGATATCGATGTATCTGATCTCATTTTTCCACCATTCCACAGAGGCCGAGTCGAGGCGGTTGTTGACATTGTTGTCGATGGCATTCCAGCAGAGTATCTGCTGCTTTCTCTCTTTGTCGGCCAGATCATCATTTTCCTTAATCGCTTTCTGAACGCTCTTCATGGCATTAAGCCTGGTTATTTTATCCCTGATCGCCGTCACGTCCCTGAGACCGTCAAAATCGGGCACCATGGCCTGGTATATCTGCAAGGCTTCATATTCTTTACCGGAGCTCTCATCTTCACGTGCCTGACTCATTGTTTTATTGAACAGGCTGTTGATGAGAGAATCATTAACGGGTATGAATCCTTTTTTCATCGCCTGAAGTTCGAGCCAGTCGAAGGCTTCGAGTATGGTCCCGCCTGGAGGCCATTCATGTGTCCCGTCGAAGACGATCAGCTTGTGCGGTATGTCCAGGGTGGTGAGCTCGGCCTGCAGATGATGCATTTCGAGGTAGTTCATGTCGGTGTTGCCCACCATAGCGACATATGAGAACCCGGGGTTTTTGACGGGCTGGAACCGGGGATCCTGCGACAGTCCGGCGCCGCAGGCTATGACGCCGGCGGTTTTTTCCACCAGCACGGCCATAACGGAGGCGGCCCTGGAGCCACCGGAGAAGCCGCCAAAATAAATGCGGTCGGTGTTAACAGGAAAGCGGCGCTGCGAATCCTTCAGCATCGCATTGGCCGCTTCGATCATAGGCTCCCAGGGTCCGTTGCGCGAATTATTTGAACAAAGCACGATGTACCCGTATTTTTCAGCAGCCTCTTTGAAGTTGTGCAGGGGTAAAGCGCCTCTGGCGGCAGGTTCAAAGAG
Source organism: uncultured Lentimicrobiaceae bacterium (assembly GCA_964628285.1). Classification (GTDB taxonomy): domain Bacteria; phylum Bacteroidota; class Bacteroidia; order Bacteroidales; family JAGONC01; genus JAPLDP01. The sequence goes on along the minus strand of CAZVNP010000066.1, from coordinate 1,814 downwards.
ATAAACGACAGGCCATTTCCGGTCCGGGGCAAAGTAGGATGGCAGGTAAAGGGCATAGCTCTGCGAGGGATCATCCAGGCATTTGACCGTGTCGTTGATCTGTCCGGGGATGAGGCCCGGATCTTTTTGAGGGAAAAGACGGCACGAAATAAGAAGTGATGCTGCAAGGAGGAAAAGAAATAATAGATCCGAAGAATAGTGGAGGGACATGTGGAGCTTGTGTGATGATAAAGATTTCATTGTTTTATTCGTTAGCAGGTCAAGAATTCAGTATTCGGTGTATGAATTTAATTTTTATTCTCATAGATTTCACGGATGATCACTGATGTCAATTATGCATTGTGTTTACAAAGTTAACTTTTTTAACCGCAATGTATGCAATAAAGGCACAATGGGCGCAAAGGATTGGAAATAAATGTTTTTATGAGTTAACAATAGAACAATAGAACAATAGAACAATGTATCTGCTGAAGTTGTTAATTATCTGGTTATTTTTTTGAAATTTCTAAATTTATCGGATATTAATCCTATACCCAGAAATTGAAATAAATCCGCATCTTATGAAGGCAATGGTTTTAAACGGCATCGTCGATCTGATGAAGGACGATCCGTTGGTCTTGAAAGAGGTTCCTGATCCTGTCCCCGGCAGTCATGACCTGCTCATCCGGGTGGCAGCCTGCGGTGTCTGTCACACCGAGATGGACGAGATCGAAGGGCGGACGCCGCCACCCCATTTTCCTGTCATCCTGGGGCATCAGGTGGTGGGTCGTGTCATCGGGACCGGCAACCTGGTGACACGGCATAAGGAAGGCGACAGGGTGGGGGTAGCGTGGATCTTCTCAGCCTGTGGGAAGTGTGAATACTGCCGCTCGGGTTTTGAAAACCTGTGTCCCTATTTCAAGGCGACAGGGCGTGATGCCGATGGCGGTTATGCCGAGTACATGGTGGTGGGTGAGGACTATGCCTATCCTGTCCCGGATGTCTTCGCCGACACGGAGGTGGCACCGCTGTTGTGCGCCGGCACGATAGGCTACCGTTCGGTGCGTTTGTGCAACCTAAAAGATGGGCAGAACCTGGGTCTGACGGGCTTTGGCGCCTCGGCACACCTCGTCATCAAGATGGTCAGGCAGGCCTATCCTAACGTCGACGTCTTTGTCTTCAGCCGTAATGAGCAGGAGAGAGCCTATGCCGGGAGCCTTGGCGCCGTGTGGAGCGGCCCCATCGAGGCGACGGCGCCTGAGAGGATGCACAGCATCATCGACACAACACCCGTGTGGAAGCCCATCGTGGAGGCCATGAAGAACCTGCGCCCCGGCGGCCGCCTGGTCATCAATGCCATCGGGAAAGAGGATATCGACAAGGAATACCTCACCAAACTGAACTACACTACCCATCTGTGGATGGAGAAAGAGATCAAGAGCGTGGCCAATGTGACGCGTGCCGACGTGACGGAGTTCCTTGACCTTGCAGCAGGTGTGCCCATAAAACCCGACAAGCAGGAATTCCGCCTGGAAGATGCCAACGACGTGCTGACAGGCATGAAAAGGGGAAAGCTGCGGGGATCGTTGGTGCTGAAGATAGGATGAGGAAGGGATTGTTCAAATGGGACTCCATCCGCTTAAATACGAATAGCCGAAAAAGGATGCTATTATGCAGGCGGATGGAGTCCCATTTGAACAATCATTGACGAACATTCAATGATCAATTTGAATGGGACTCCATCCACTCAAACAGATAGCGGAAAAAAGATGTTACCATGCAGGTGGATGGAGTCCCTTTTTCATTATCCAGTTATAAACATTTCTTGCATCTGA
>CAZVNP010000065.1:0-14154 GCA_964628285.1 uncultured Lentimicrobiaceae bacterium | reverse complement strand
GCCGGTATGATACCGAATAAATAGGTCTTTTCCGCATAAAGCTGGTTGGGATCATTCTGCTCTTGTTTAAAGTTGATCACCCAGGTGTTATGACGGTCATAAACATTATATACCGACAGGTTCAGCTCGCCGTGCCAGAGCCGTCCGGGTTTGTTTTTACCGCGGTACGTCACCGACATGTCGAGGCGGTGGTAGTCGGGCAGGCGGTAGGCATTCCTGTCACTGTAAACGGGTATTCTAACGCCCTGGTACCAGGCTCCTCCTGTGGGAAAGGTTACCGGCGCTCCGGTGAGGTAGACCCACGTGGCCCCCAGTGACAGCCTTGGGCTGATGTCATAATTCAGCACAATGGACACATTGTTGGGCCGGTCATAGGGCGACACATAGGTCTTGCCGTTGTTAATGCTCCCGATGGTACGCTCCGACTTTGAGAGGGTGTAGCTTACCCACCCTGTGAGACGGCCTTCAACGCGCTTCACCAGGAACTCCACGCCGTAAGACCGTCCCGTGCCAAAACGCAGTTGACCTTCATATTGGGCATTGAGCAGCAACTGGGCGTGGTCCTTGAAGTCGATGGCGTGATCAGTCGTTTTATAAAATGCTTCCACCGACGTCTCGATGGTGTTCCTTCTGAAGTCCCTGAAATAACCCAGCGTAAACTGGTCCGACACCTGTGGCTTGATATTGGGTGAGCTGGGAAACCATATGTCCAATGGTGTGCCCGCAGTGGAATTGGAGGCCAGCTGGATGTACTGCCTGTTCCTGCAATAACTGGCTTTAACGGATGAGAACTCATCAAGGAAAACACTGACGGTCATCCGTGGCTCCAGACCATAGTAAGTGTTGAAAATGTCGCCGCGCCGGTAAACGCTGGAGTCGATGACGTTGTAGTCGTTATCGAAGTGATAGATCACCCCAGGGCCTATGTTGTTGAAGACCGACAGGCGCAGGCCGTATTTCACTGTCACCAGCGCCCCTATCTTCTGCTCGTTGCTCACATAGATGCCGCTTTCTATGGAATGTTCGGGCGGCACTTCATACTCGGTCAGGAACGACTGTTCGCCCACACCTTTGGCCTGGCCCGGATGAAAGGTGTGATAGATAGAGCTGACACCGAATTTGATGGTGTTGTCGGGATTGAGGTAGTACCCGAAATCGGCTTTCAGCGCGACGTCCTCCAGTCTGGCTTTCCAGATGAAGGAATTGGCCTGCCCTTCGGGGATACCCAGTGAATAATCGAAGGTGCTGTTAATGAGGGTGAAGTTGGAGAAAAGCTTTTTCGAGAAGAGGTGGTTCCACCGCAGGGTAAAGGTCTGGTTGCCCCAGCCCATCCTGAAGTCAGGATTACGGAAGATATCTTTTCCTTTATAAACGGAGAAGAAAAGACGGTTGTTGTCGTCGATCCTGAAATTGATTTTGCCGTTGAGGTCATAGAAATACAGGACATTGTTCCTGAGGTGCGGGTCGTTGGAGAAATGGAGGAAGAGGTCGGCGTAAGTGCGTCGTGCCGAGACGATGTAAGATATCCTTTCGTTGAGTATGGGACCCTCGAGGGTGAGACGGCTTGAGATGGTGCCTATGCCGCCGGTGCCGGACAGTTTTTTCATGTTACCCTCTTTCATCCTGACGTCGAGCAGTGAGGAGAGGCGTCCGCCGTAGGCTGCCGGGATGTCACCCTTGTAGAGGGTGACGTCCTTGATGGCGTCGTTGTTGAAGACGGAGAAGAACCCCATAAGGTGTGAGGCGTTGTAGACGGTGGCTTCGTCGAGGAGGATGAGGTTCTGGTCAGGGCCGCCGCCTCTGACGATGAAGCCAGAGCCGCCTTCGCTGGTGGCATGGACGCCGGGGGTGAGCTGGATGGCCTTGAGCAGGTCAACCTCACCCATCAATGCAGGGATGCTGCCGATGGTGCGCGTATCCATCCTGAAGGTGCCCGTCACGGGTTTCTTCAGATCCTCACCGGGACGGTCGCTTTTTATCTCCACCTCCTGCAACATCTCCTGTTTTTCTTCCAGCTCAATATTGAGGGTGGTATCCTGCTTCAGGTCGACGACTTTGACGACGGTGTGGTACCCGACATAAGAAAATGACAGGCTGTAACGTGCCGGTTTCAGGCTGATGGAATAAAAACCGTACAGGTTGGTGGCCGTGCCTGTCCGGAGCTCTTGCACATATATGGTGGCGCCCAGCAGCTCCTCACCGTTCGATTTATCGGTGACCCTCCCACTGACGGTGCAAGTGCCGGTGTTCTCCGGATCGTCCCCCAGGCCTTGCACCCCATGCCACGCCAGGATGAAAGCCATCATGCAAAAAAAAACCGGCCTTGCTTTCATAAGGAAGGAGGAGAATGAAATTTAAAAACGCAGGATGGTGCCGTTTATTTCTTGAAATAGCCGAACATAAATGTGAGAGAGCCGACGGGGCTGCTGAAATCGGCGGCATTGTAATACTTCACCCTCATGCCCTGGTTGTCGAGGTAGGTCTTGTCGAGGCCGGTAACCAACCGGTAACCGGCTCCAATGTTTAATTTGAACCATGTGGTGAGGTTGAGTTCCAGCTCCAGCTGTGGGGTGACCACGAAAACACCGTCCCTGGCTTTATAATCCATGGGATCATAGGTGTAAGTGTTATCGTACAGCGATACCTGTCCCCAGCCCAGTTTCAGGCTGACAGCACCATGGACGGCCTTGCCTGAACGGTACATGTAACCCAGCCAGAACCCGCCATGGCCGAAGGAGATACGGGGCTGCTCGATATTCACCACGTCGGCCAGGTTATACAGGTAATGACCCGTCGTCAGACCTTCACCATAGCCGCCGAAATAAAAGACCTGGTTAAAAATGATGGCCCCACCGCCACCCACGCTCACGGCAAACTCATTGTTAACGGATGAGAACTCAACGATGGGCGCCCCGAAGCCGGCGATCTTCACATTGTGGCCGGTGAGAAGGTACTGCATCGGCTTTTCTTCCTGGGCTGAAAGATGATACACCGGTATCATCAGAAGAATGAAAAACGGGAAGAGTAATCTGGTTTTCATAGTTGTGGTTTTAAATAAGACCCAAATGTATAAAAGAATTCTAAATGATATAAAACAATAGCCGGTATGTTGGATTTTATGAAAAAAGACAATATAAACTTTCAAGGGTTGCAATATGGCACAGATAATTGGTAGGTAATTAAAGACTTGTTTAGGGAACGGGATGGGATGTCACGTTTATTTACCTGGTTTAAAGACAGTCTTAAGTGTTTTCACCCAATTCTTTATCCTCTCTTCAGATAATTCCTGCTGATTGACCTCATCCAGCACCAGGCCGGTCAGCTTATTCCCTTTAACGGCTTTGGATCTTTCAAATGTATAACCTTTGAGAGGTGTCTCCCCGGTTATTCTGGCGCCTCTGTTTTTCAGGATCTCAGCGAGGATGCCTATGGCGTCGGCGAAGTTCTGGGCATAGCCTTTCTGGTCGCCATGGCCGAAGAGGGCTATGGTCTTACCTTTCAGATCCATGTCTTCGAGGGCGGGGACGAACTCATCCCAGTAATTGGGCAACTCACCGTCCCACCATGTAGGCACGCCGAGGATGAGGAAATCATAGGAGAGGAACTGTTCTTCGGTGACTGTCTCGGCGTTGATGAGGTCGATGTTTTTCTCTCCGAAAGCTTTGGCGATGGCAGTGGCCGCAGCCGCTGTGGTGGGGGAGTTGAAACTGTAAAAGAGACCGATCTTGTTCATAATGCTTATAGCTGTTTTATGTGTTGTTTAATAGGATAAAAGGTCGTTCATTGCCTGGTATATCTTCTGCACATCGGGTAATATGGCTTTTTCCAATATCCTGCTGAAACCCACGGGGGTGAAAGTGGCGCCAAAGCGTTTGACGGGCCCGTCGAGATATTCGAAAGCCTCATAACCGATCATGGCGGCCAGCTCGGCGCCGAAGCCTGAAAAGACCTTGTCTTCATGGACGATGAGGGCTTTGCCTGTTTTTTTCACCGAGCTGATGATGGTTTCCCTGTCTAAGGGAATGAGCGAGCGTATGTCGATGACTTCGATGTCCGTGTTTTTGTCTTTTTTCAGCATCCTGGCAGCTTGCAGGCACATGTGGGTGGTGTTGCCGTATGTGATGACGGTCATGTCGCTGCCCTCACTACGTATCCTGGCTTTGCCGAAGGGCACTTCGAATTCGTCAGGCACCGGCGCCTCGGCTGCCGGATCATTATAGAGTGCTTTGGGCTCGAGGAACAGGGTAACGCCTTTGGAGCGTATGCTGGTGCGCAGCAAGCCCGCGGCATCATCGGCATAGGAGGGACAGACCACCCTGATGCCGGGTAGCGTTGTCAGCATGGCCTCGATGTTCTGGGAGTGGTACAGCCCCCCTCCGATATAACCTCCCGACGCCAGACGGATGGTGATGTTCGGCGAGAACTGACCGTGGGAACGCCAGTAGTCGTGCGACGTGTCGACGAGCTGCTCCATGGCCGGCCAGAAGTAATCAGCGAACTCGGCCCCCTCGATGACGATGCGTATCTTGTCATCGTAACGGCTCATGCCGTTGGCTGTGGCGACAATGAAATCCTCGGCGATGGGTGCGTTGAAGACCCTCTCATGACCGAATTCCTGCTGCATGCCCTTGGTGACGTTGAAGACCCCTCCTTTCTCGCGGCTGGCCACATCCTGGCCCCAGAGGAAGGTGTCGGGGTTGTGGCGGAACTCGGCCTTGAGGGTATCGTTCAACGCCTCAATGAATTTTTTGGTGTCACCCGACCCGTCGGGGAGGCCGCCGGGATAGTTGACCGGGACATAGGGCTCAGGATAGACGAAATCGAAGATGGTCGCAGGATCGGGATCGGGTGCTGCCAAAGCCTTGCGGTGCGCCTCTTTGATGACCCGCTTCACCTCCGCCTCGATGGCTGCGAGCTCCTCCTCGGTGAACCGCTTGTAACGCAGTAGCATCCTCCTGAACTTGCCCATCGGATCGTAGGTCCTGATGTAATTCATCTCATAGTCGTCACGGTACAGCTCATGGCGGTCGGAGTTGGAATGGGAGCCTATGCGGATACAGTTGGCATAGACCATAACGGGCTCTCCCTTTTCGAGAACATGACGCTTGGCGCTGATCATGGCGTTCATCGAGTCGAAGACATCCTTGCCGTTGCAATAGATGATATGCAGGTTGCGGAAGCCCGAGAAGTTATCGGCCACCTTGGCATTAGCGGTCTGTTCCGATTTGGGCACCGAGATGCCGTACCAGTTATCCTGAATGACGAAGATTACCGGCACCTTCTCGCGTGTGGCGCCGTTGACGGCCTCATAGGTATAGCCTTCGGAGAATGACGACTCACCCTGCGAGCAGATGACCACGCCCTTATGATGGTAGTATTTCATCGCCCGTGCCACGCCGACGGCCTGTGAGGCGTGATTGCCCACGCACGACGAGACGTTGTGGATGTGCCACTCGGGCTTGGCAAAATGGTTCGACATGTGACGGCCTCCGCCCGCCACATCGGTAGCCTTGGACAAACCGTTGAGGATGATCTCCTCGGCGGTGAGACCGGCGGAGATATTGGTGAGCATATCCCTGTAATAGGGAAAAAGATGGTCGGTGGTCCGGTCGAAGACCTGTCCTATGGCCAGCTGGATGCCGTCATGACCGGCATAGGGTGCATGGTACGACCACCCCAGCGCCTGCTTCAGGTAGTTGGGCGCCCGGTCGTCGAGGGTGCGCCCCAGAATGAGCAAATGATACCATTTCCTCAGCGTCTCCTTGTCGACATTCTTGACGGTGAGTTTTTCGGGATGAGATGCCATGGGGTTGTGAATTAATCGCTTCGGACTCTGTAATAGGTTACTTCAAAGGTAAAGATAAAACAAAACATATAAAAGGTTTGTTCAGGACAGCCCCTATCCCCAGCCCTTCCCCCAACAGGGGGAAGGGAGAATAGAAATTACTGTCGCGTCCCAATTGAGGGGAGGCTTCAAATAATTTCGTGGTACTCCTCCGGGAACCTGTCGGCAAAGACATCATTGCGGGATGTGACCATTTTATTGCGGGCCAGCATGGGATCAACACGTGCTACGATGACCTCTTCTTCCGTCGCCGTCGCCCGTTTGATTACTTTTCCTGTCGGGCCGGCGATAAAGGATCTGCCGGTGAAGTTTACGTCCCCTTCCGTGCCGGTGCGGTTGGCCGTGACAGTGAATATCCTGTTGACGACGGCATACGCGGGCACGACTTTCTGTGCATAGAGCATGACTAAGTTGGAGGGGTGGCAGATGATGTCGGCGCCTTTCAGGGCGAGGATGCGCCACACCTCGGGGAAGATCCAGTCGAAGCAGATGAGCATGCCTATTTTGTATTCTCCTATGTCAAAGACCGGCAATCCCGTGTCACCACGGGTGAAAAAATCTTTCTCGCTAAGGAAAAGGTGAATCTTGCGGTATTTGCCGGCGATGCCTTCCGGGCCGAGGAGCAGGGCAGTGTTGAAGATCCTGTCGCCGGCCTTCTCGTTAAAACCGGTGACGATGTGTGCCCTGAAATGCCTGCTCATGACCAGCAGGAAATCGAGAAAGGGACTGGAATGCGGATCTTCGGCCAGCGCAAAGGCTTGTTCTTTTGAAATGAAATTGTACCCTGAGTTGGCCAGCTCGGGCAGCACGATGAGGTCGGCACCTTTCAGTCCTGTAAAAAGGATTTTGAGCTTGCCGATGGTCTTATCCAGATCTGCCAGGACCGGCGCGAACTGTATGATGGCGATACGGATCATGTTGGTGAGGTTTAAGGTGCAAAGATAGTTGATCGGAAGGTTCGCAGGTCGGCAGGTTGTTAGGTTCTCAGGTTGGATGAAATTACGGAAGACCTGCAGACCTGTTGACCTGAAGACCTGCCGACCTTCCCCTTGCTTTCTCTTTTATATTTTTCTATTTTTATTCCCTAAATTTGATCCTCAAGTGCTGTTCATCGGGCGGTAAGCTCTTTTGCCGGATCCCAGAAGTATTTCGCAAAATCAACGATCTGATCATCGATGACGGTGAGCCCTTCATTTTCCAGCAGCTCTTTCATGACGTTGGGGCCGCCGAAGTAACGTTTACCTGTCAGCATGCCGTTCCTGTTCACCACGCGGTGTGCCGGAATGTTGTAAGTGGCGTTATGGGAGCTGTTCATGGCCCACCCCACCATGCGTGCCGCACCGGCGGTGCCCAGGAAAGCGGCGATGGCACCATAGGAGGTAACACGGCCGTAAGGCACCAGACGCACCACCTGGTACACTTTTTCGAAAAAAGAAGGATCATCACTTTTCATCGTGCTGCCTTACATTTTAAGTTGAAACCTCATGTAATTGATTGTTATACCGTCCTTCAGGAACATCTCCTCATAAAAGGTACGGATGTGAGCTGCCATTTCATTCTCTGCCGTCCGGTACAGGTCATGGGTGACAAAGAGGAGCCGGTGTCCGCCCTCTTCGATCACCTCTTTGGCATACTCAAACAACGGCAGGTTGTCGGTCTTGAGGTGGATGACATGATCGTCGCTCAGGATGCCCTGATACCGCCTGAGAAACTGTGGTGAGACTAAGCGTTTCTTAACATACGGCTTTTTGGGCTGCGGGTCGGGGAAAGGCAACCATATCTCGCTGACTTCGCAGGGGCCGAAGAATTCACCTATGAGCTCTATCCGGCTGCGGATAAAGGCGACATTGGTCATAGCCATCGCCGACGCTGTCTTGCAGCCCCTCCACATCCTGGCGCCTTTGATATCAAGACCGATATAGTTCTTATCCGGAAAGCGCTGTGCCAGCCCCACGGTATACTCACCTTTGCCGCAGCCCAGCTCGAGGATGATGGGATTGCCGTTATGGAAGAAGTCCGGCGCCCACCTGCCTTTGTAAGGAAATCCATGTTCATGGAGCTCGCGGTAGGAGGGTTGGAAGAAGTTGGGGAATGTCCTGTTCTCAGCGAAATGTATGAGTTTTTTTTTGGGCATTGTCAGTTTTACCAGGTTTACGGGTCTTCAGGTCTACGGGTCTGCAGGTATCTTCATCTTGTAGCTCCTGACCTGTAACCTGCAACTTGCAACCTGCAACCCTCAACCTGAATGTTGTTCACTTACTCAAGCTTGAATCCAAGCAAGCGTTCAAGGCCGCAAATTTATCATTTTTTAAGTAGCCAGGCGTCGGGATTTTCGGATGTGCTGATGGTCTGCAGCAGGTGCAGGGCTTCCTCTTCGGTATTGAAGGCATTATACGCTACCCGGTGTAGGCCGCTGGGCGTGATGTCGACGAGCGCGGCGTCGTAGCCTCTGGCTTTGAGGTCATTGATCAGCGTGGTGGCATTGGCGGGCTCCCTGAAAGCGCCGGCCATGACGTACCACGTGGGATGAGCGGCAGAGGACGGCAGCGCTGCCGGATGGCAGGATGCGGAGGCTGTCGGAGAGGCGGCCGGTGTATCGACGGAGGGCTTGCCGGTGATAGACGGCTGCTCCTTTGTGGTTGTAATAATAGTCGGGTCGGTGGCTTTTTGTTCCGCACCCCGAGAGAACGGCAGCGGTGCGATGACATCGGTTTCCTCCCCTGTGACTGTCGGGTTATGTAAGAACTCTTTCAGTGATGACCTGGTGAAGGAGAGCACATCGGAATAATTCTTATGCAGGTCGCTGATGGCTTCACTGTTAAAATAGCTCCACAGGCCTATGGCGGCCAGGGGTAGCAGGATGAGTGCAGCCTGGCGTAAGATCCCGGCAGGCTTTTCTATTGCCGGCCGCGGCCGGCGGTCGGTGAACCTGACCTCCGGCAGTGCATGGGTGACAGCCCTGCGGATAGGCGGCGATACGAACTTCGTCAGGCCATAGGCGTAGGCGAGGTAGTTGACCGTCGTATCCGGCCTGAACTGGATCGCTCCCTCGTCATTGAGTGAAAAGACACCGATATCGGTGAACGTCACCTCCTCTTTTTTTTCATTCAGCCTGGAGGTGCATTCACTCACAAAGATCCGGATCTGCTCCAGCGCATCGGTGTAAGAGAGACCCACAGCTTCGGCTATGTGGTTGGCCAGCAGCCCGTCGTTGCGCCTGAGGTTGGCATTGAAGAGGATATCTTTTGACGGCGGCGTGAAGGTGTGATGCACAGGATGGATCTTTGCCGGAGCATAGCTCGTGATGAACCCGCCGAAACCGGGCACGATCACGCATTCATGCTGACAGAGCAATTCGCTGATGTAACTGGGGACAGGCTTCATTATAATCAGGCTGAGAAATGTGACGTGCTAAATTACAACGGACAGAAGGTTTTTTCAAGGCATGTTGGTAAATTTTAACAAGTCGTTGGGGACATCCACCGCGATGCTGTCATGATCGGTGATGACGGTCTGAATGGGATAGCCGCTTTCTATCCAGCGAAGCTGCTCGAGGTCTTCAGCATTTTCGAGGGGTGATGTGGGCAGGGTCACCAGCTTCCGCAACGTCTCCACCCTGAAACCGTACATGCCGATGTGTTTGTAGAAGGTATGCGCTTTCAGCCAGTCTTCCGGTTCGATGTTGCGCATATAAGGGATGGCGTAACGGCTGAAATAGATCGCACGCCCGTTTTTATCGATGATCACTTTTACGATGTTGGGGTCGGACAGCTCGTCATCGTTGGTGATCTTGCGGATCATGGTGGCTATTTTGATACGGTCATCTTTAAAACATGCTGCCAGCTCATTGATGATCGAGGGGGGGATGTAGGGCTCGTCGCCCTGGACGTCGATGACTACATCGTAGGTCACGGTGCTCTGTTCATGCTCCATGTGGATGTCAAGGGCTTCGAGGCAGCGTTCGGTGCCGCTGCGGTGTGTGGCCGAGGTCATGACCACCTCGCCGCCGAAGCTCTCCACATGTTCCTGAATGCGCATGTCGTCGGTGGCGATGAGGACATGCGACAGATGGCCTGCCCGGGAGGCTTGCTCATAGACCCTCCGGATCATCGTTTTGCCGTTGATGATGGCCAGGGGCTTACCCGGGAAACGGGTCGAGGCGTAACGGGCCGGTATAATGCCTACGCAGTTCATGACGATACTCTAAAACAAACCGTATAATTCGGCATGGATCTTATCGATGACCTTTCCAAGATCCTCGGGATTGTCGGCGATGTTGATATGGTCGACATCGAAGATGAGCAGCTTGCCGAGGTTGTACTTGCTTATCCAGGCTTCGTAGCGTTCATTGAGGCTCTTGAGGTAGTCGAGCCGTATGGAGGCCTCATACTCCCGTCCGCGGCGTTGTATCAGCCTGACAAGGGTGGGCACCGATGCCCTCAGGTAGATTAGCAGGTCGGGGGGCTGGAGGAAGCCGGTCATCAGCTCGAAGAGGGAGATGTAATTCTCGAAGTCGCGTGTCGTCATGAGGTTCATGGCGTGGAGATTGGGCGCGAAGATGTAAGCATCCTCATAGATAGTACGGTCCTGGATGACGTTCTTTCCACCCTGGCGTATCCTGATGATCTGGCGGAAACGGCTGTTGAGGAAATAGATCTGCAGGTTGAACGACCACCGCTGCATGTCCTCATAAAAGCTGAAAAGGTAAGGATTCGATTCCACATCCTCATACTGGGCCTCCCAGCCGAAGTGCTTCGACAACAACTCAGTGAGAGTTGTCTTACCTGATCCGATGTTACCTGCTACGGCGATGTGCATGTCTCTTCCTTTTTAAACCCGATGTAAAATAAAGGAAAAAATGGGAAATTAGCAACAACGATGTGAATTATCATTCTGCAAGCGCCATGATCTCCTGGACGAACCCTCTGTCGTTTGACAGGCGCGGCACCTTGTTCTGGCCGCCCAGCTTGCCTTTTTTCTTGAGCCATTTATAGAATGTCCCCGGCGGCATTTCATGTATCACCGGTTTGCGTAATATCATGTCCTGGTAACGTTTGGCTTCGTAGTCGGAGTTGAGTGACTGCAGTGCCGCATCGAAGATATCGGTGAAGACCTCCAGGTCGGCCGGCGGCTCATTAAACTCGATGAGCCACTCATGGGCAGCGTTCAGGTTATCGTTGAAGTAGACGGGAGCGCCGGTGTATTCATTCACCGAGGCGTTGCATCTCTGGCAGGCCATCGTCAGCGCCCGCTCCACATTGTCGACGATGACCTCTTCGCCGACGGCGTTGATGAAGTTCTTCGTACGCCCTGAGATATGGATACGGTAGGGATCGAGGGAGGTGAAGCGGATGGTGTCGCCGATGAGGTAACGCCACAGACCCGCGTTGGTGCTGATGACCATGGCGTAGTTGACGTTTTTCTTCACCTCGGAAAGGGTGAGGGCTTTGGGATGGTCACGATCGACCTGGCTCATGGGCAGGAACTCATAGTAGATGCCATAGTCGAGCATGAGCAGCAGCTCATCGGACTCTTTCTGGTCCTGTATGCCGAAGAAGCCTTCGGAAGCGTTGTAAGTCTCGAAGTAGGTCATGCGGTCCGTGGGGATGATCTTGCGGAACTGCTCACGGTACGGGTTGAAGTTGACGCCGCCGTGGAAGAAGACCTCCATGCGGGGCCACACCTCGAGGATGTTGCCCTTGCCGGTCTTCGCCAGTATCTTCTTGAGGAAGAGCAGCGTCCAGGAGGGCACACCCAACAGGTTGGTGATGTTGCGGTTCACGGTCCGTTTGGCCATCTTGTCTATCTTCACCTCCCAGTCTTCCATGAGGGCTATGTTACGTCCGGGCAGGCGGACAAATTCGGCCCAGCGCGGCAGGTTCTGCACGATGATGGCCGACAGGTCGCCGTCGTAGAGGAGCGTGGTGGCGGTCTTGGTCATGCGCAGACTGCCGGTCATGGCCACACCTTTGCCGTCGAACATACGCGACTCGGGATGGTTCAGGAAGTATAGCGCCAGCATGTCCTTACCGCCCCGGTAATGGCATTCTTTCAGGGAAGCCTCGGAGACGGGTATATACTTGCTCTTGTCGCTGGTGGTCCCCGATGAGCGGGCGTACCACCGGATGGCGGTGGGCCATAAAATGTTCTGCTCGCCCTGGCGGATGCGGGTGATGAAAGGCTTCAGCGTGTTGTAGTCGCTTACGGGGACCCGCTCACGGAAAGCGTCAAGGTCATGGATCGTCCGGTAATCATAGTGCCGACCCCACTCGGTGTCCTTAGCCTGATCCAGCAGCATCTTCAGGCATTTCTCCTGCACCTCGTGGGGATGCTTCCTGAAGTAGTCGATGCGCGGGAGGTTGCGTTTCAGAAACCGGATCAGAACCGTGTTGAAGAGCGACATGCAGGGGATGGATTTTAGTGTGCTTCAAAAATACGATTTTTTTGAAGCCGGGCAGGTATAACATGGAAATCACCTAAACTTCGACCCTTCTCTTCGGAATGCACCTCATCCCTTAGCCCCTTCTCCTAAAGGAGAAAGGGAATACCGATTTTACGGATATTGGATGAAATTACAAATAGTAATTATAATCCCATCGTTAGAATCAAGAGCCTGATCATTGGCATACCGGAGAATATGAATGTCGGACCTTCCCAGGTCAGCAGATGGATTTGTATCGTGTTGTGTTGAATATTTAAACATATATCTCAATAAATTTTAATGATTGATCGATACACATGACAAAAGAACTCACCGGTAAAGTCCTCCCCCTTCTCCCTTAGGAGAAGGGGGCAGGGGGGATGAGGTGCATTTGAAAGAGAAGAGGGCAGGGGTGGCCCCTCACCGCATCACCACCACCTTCCCGCTCCCGGCAATCTTTCCGTTCTGAAGTAACATTACGGCATACAACCCGTCATGCCATGCAGACACATCAACGAATATCTCTTTTTGAGAGGGAGGGACCGTCATTTCAAATACTTTATGCCCATAACTATCGAAGAATGATACCACTGCATATTCATCCCCCCGCAACCCGTAACCCGCAACCCGCAACCCGTAACCTACGACCCGCCGGATTCGGATAAATCTCCAACGCTTTACCTGTCATTTCCTCCTCCGGTTTTTCCTCCATCCCCACCCAGCAATCATCAGGACCTTCGCAGCCCAGGCTGTCCACTTTAATCACCCAAACATCTTCTGTTCCGCTATCAGGCGAAACAGGGTGAATGTAACCACAGGCAATAATTCCATTGTCTGATGTTTCAAGAATATCATAAAAATTATTCATACTTTCCGAACCGGCTAAAATATCATATTCACGATACCATAGGCTATCCCCATCATTATTGATCTTTAACATCCAACCGGCTATATGGGGGAATATATCATAAACGAATCCACAGGATAAAATATCTCCACTTGAAAGGCAGCGTATGTTTAACAGATAATTTCCAATACGGGTACTGCCATATTTTTTATTCCAGACTATATTACCCTGAATATCAAGTTTAACAATATTAATCCGGCTGTGTGGATCGTCACCGGTCATATAATCAGTATAAACAGTCCCAACTAAAATGTTATCATCCTCTGAAGGACATACCATCGCAATATCATCCACATATGGCCCACCAAGATTCTTAAACCATTGTTGGTTTCCTGCGCTGTCAGTCTTGATGACAATAGGAGCACCGGAATTGATGTCGCCTATTACAAAGCGACCGCCACCGATAGCATAACCACCGTCAGACGTTTGTATGACACTATAACCAAGATAATACCATGTACTAAATCCGAATGAATTGTCCCATTGTTTGTCACCATATTTATTTGTTTTCAGCAGGTACATATGACTCGGTAATCCTTCGGGCATCCAACCTCCGGTTATTATTAAACCACCATGGCTGGTTTTATTTATTTGGCTAAAAATGAAAGCAGTATCATATGGTTCGCTCACTTCACCATAATAATGGCTCCATAATGTATCCATAGTATTGTTGTAACACATCAACAATCCCTGGTCATGTACCCAGGTTGAGGTATAAACTCTATTAAATCCAACTGTGTAATAAGTTTGATCATCATATTTCATCAGGCTGCCCGCACGACCAACAATAAATTCCGAATAACCATCACCATACATTTTTATATTGTTAAAGGAACCATCATAATCAAGAGAAAGAAGAGCGGTATACCAGTAACCATTGGCAATATTTGCACAAAGCACATAACCACTTTCAGTTTCGATAATACCATAAGCTCTGTCTGCCAGTAAGTTACCGGTTGGATCGTAGCGGTTATTGAAATA
>CAZVNP010000064.1:0-14751 GCA_964628285.1 uncultured Lentimicrobiaceae bacterium | reverse complement strand
CAAACGCGCGCAAACCTAAGGAAGGTGATAGTTGCTTCATTCTCCCTTCCCACTGTTGGGGGAAGGGCCGGGGATAGGGGCTGTCCGGAGAAGGGGGCTGATCAATCAAACGGCTCCTCTCTTTCAAAATCCGGTTCAAACAGTGACGCACTCTCCATATCCTGTATCCATCCCTTATAAAAACCCAGGGCTTCCATCCTTCTGACCAACTGTGAATATTCTGCAAGGGTTATTCTGCGTCCCAGTACCGGATGATCTTTCACACGGCAGGTGGGGTAATATTGTGACATCAGTGAGATGGTCACCGACGGTGACAGCTCACGGGCGATGCATTCCAGCACCCCGGTGCTGTTCTCTACATGCCCGGGCAGCACCAGATGCCGGATGATCAGGCCGCTTTCGGCCATACCATCACGGCGGTAGACCACCGTCGAGCCTTTCTGGCGGTACATCTCACGGATAGCCTCCAACGCCACTTCCGGATAATTATTGACACCGGAATAGAGCTTTCCGAGGTGAGCGTCTATATATTTGAAATCAGGCAGGTAGACATCCACAACTCCTTCCAGTTTCCTTAGTTCTTCCACCTTATCATAACCATTAGTATTATAGACGATGATGGGTTTGCGGTCCAGGGCACGTAAAATATCGATGATGACCTTCATCTGTGGTAACTGGTGCGTGGGTGAGACAAAACCCAGCGCCGGGACGCCCCTGTCAAGAATAGAAACAATATCGTTTATTATGCCGCGCAATGTGTAATGGTATCCGTTGGCCAAGTTATCGCTGATCTGGTAATTCTGGCAATAGATGCATTGCAGGTTACAATGACCGAAGAAAACATTGCAAATACCATCGGGCCCCGAAATGGCCGGTTCCTCACCGCGATGAATGCAGATGGAACTAATGTTGAAATAAGCGTCGCAATTGCAATAACCCGTTTTACCCGAAAAACGGTCGGCATGACATGCCCGCGGACAACAGGAGCAATCATGTAAGCCATCCAGTGCGCTGAGGAACGGTATCGGATCGATATCCTTTAAAACATCCATGACGTCCATTAACCGGATGCAAAAGTAGCACAAATGAATTTTTTTTTAGCTTTGGACATGAAATTCCGCTTCACCTTATTTCTTCTGATCCTGACGCCGTTTTTTTTATGGTCACAGGAACATATCCTGACGGTCGCGTTGCTGAAAACCGCCGGTTCAGAACGGCAAGACAGGGAGATCAAAGCGGCCTGTCGTTTCGTTGACCGGTCTGACAACCTGAAGGGGAAAATCATCCCTATAACAGAAAATAAGCTGGCACCGGATTTATTGAAATCCTTTGATGTGGTTTGGATCCACCGCCCCGACTCCACCCCTTTCGGCAGTGTTGAAACGGATCCTGAATTTCTGGGGATGCTCAGGCATTATGTCGACAGCGGGGGTCATTTATTGCTGACACTTGAGGCCATGAGGTTCCTCAATCTCCTGGGAGCGGAATCTGTTCCTGTCCAGTCGGCGATCGTTTCCCTGGTGGATGAGGGCTATGGCCGCCAGGCCGGTTTGCACAGTTTCCGCAGCCACCCCGTCTTTCAGGGGCTCCATGGCGGTGCCAACATCTATTTCCCTGAAAAAGATGAGTCGTGCCGTCAGTCAGGTTTTTTTGGTCAGACGGTGCCACACGGTGGTCAGGTCATCGCCGTGGATTGGTCATATATTTTCATCCACGACCATTCTAAGCTCATGTTCGAATATGAATATGGCAGGGGCAGGATTATAGGCATCGGAGCCTATACTTATTTTGATGCACCCAACCGTTGCGAAAATGAACTCGATCATTTTATGAACGGAGTCATCCATTATCTTGCCCGGGGCTATCCTGACGCGACAACCCACTACTGGAATTATGACACCTGCAGGATCTTTCCTTACACATTTAAGGCTGTTTCAGACAGGACATCAAATACGTCCATCACTTTTCCACATACCTTCCAGTGGCCTGACACACTTGAAGCCATGACGCTGGTTGAACGTTTTGCGACCGATCATCTGTGGGACATCGCCACCCAACGCATGCTGGTCATGGGCACCGAAAAAGGAGGTATAGAGGAGCTATGGGCGCACCCTTTCATGGCCTTGCGTGACTATGAAGCGGGCATCCAATTGACCGGACGCGATACGGTTTATTGGCTGAATGACATGCGTCCCGAGGTTGAAATGCGGCCGGCTTCATTTAAAAGAACGTATAAATTCCATGGTTGTTACCTGACCGAAACCATAACGGCCGGCGAGGATAATCCCGTATGCATCATCCATTATGATTTCAAAGGTCTTTATACGGCCAGGCTGGTCTACCGCTTTCGAAGCAACTTCAGGTTCATGTGGCCTTATGACGCGACAGCGCTGGGCTCGCTGCGCTATGGCAGGGACTCCCTCCTGAATGCTTTTATCATAACCGATCTGGCCGGTGAATTCGCCTGCCTTGTCGGAGCCGGTAAGATCACCGGCGATAACATGATAGGTCGAAACTCGGCTTTTGGGAGTTCCGGCATGACCCTTAAAGGAATCCCGACAGATGAATTCATTATCATGGCTCAAGCTGCGGCCGACTTAAAAATGAGCGACTGCCTGGATGTGGTGATAGCTGCTTCCGGTGAGGGATTGAAGCATGTTGTCAGGACATATCTAAGGACCCTGAGAGATCCGTACAGTGTCTATCTGGAAACGGTTGCCTATACCAGGGATGTTCTCTCCGATCGTCTCATGATCACCTCACCCGATCCCGACTTCAATGAAGGTTACCGCTGGGCGGTGACGGCCGCCGACCGTTTCTTTGTTCACACACCCGGTGTAGGAAACGCGTTGGTGGCAGGCTATTCCACCACGCGTTATGGCTGGGACGGCGGGCAACGGGTGAACGGCCGCCCCGGTTACGCCTGGTATTTCGGCCGTGACGGCGAATGGAGCGGCATGGCCCTCCTCGATGAAGGCGACTTTGGCAAAGTGAAAGAAATCCTTAAAATGTATCAAGCATACCAGAATTTTAACGGGAAAATATTCCACGAACTGACCACCTCGGGTGTGGTGCATTATGACGCCGCCGATGCGACCCCATTATATATTATTCTGGCAGGTAAATATTTACACTATTCGGGCGATATTGGTTTTATCCGTGAAAGCTGGGGACACATTAAAAGAGCCATTGATTTCTGTTTTTCGACCGATACCGACGATGATCATCTGATCGAAAACACCAATGTCGGGCATGGCTGGGTGGAGGGCGGTCATTTGTATGGTACGCAAACGACCTTGTACCTCGCTGCGTGCTGGGCCGAAGCGCTGGAGGAGGCCGCTTACATGGCGGAACAGCTTGAAAGCAGATACGGAAAGAAAAATTTATCTGCAGAGATATCCCGGTACCGTAAAGAAGCGGTGACGGTCAAAGAAATTATTGATGGTGAATTCTGGAATACGGATCTCCGCTATTACAACGACGGCAAGTATCTTGACGGCAGTTACCTCAGTGAGCCCACGGTGCAGGCATGTGTCCCGTTATATTTCGGACAGGCCACACCGGATCATGCCCATGATGTTCTGACACGCATTGCCGGCAACCGGTTCACAACGGACTGGGGAGCACGCATCATCGCTGATGACAGTCCCTATTTCAATCCTGACGGCTACCACGAAGGGAGTGTCTGGCCTCTGTTTACCGGCTGGGTGGCCCTGGCTGAATATGCTTATGGCCGTTACGTCCAGGGTTTTTCACATATCATGAACAACCTTCAGGATTACCGTTACTGGTCGCGCGGCTTCATTGATGAAGTCCTCAACGGCCGTGTTTACAAACCATCGGGTGTCTGTCCTCATCAATGCTGGTCGGAGACCATGGTTCTGCAGCCTGTTATTGAAGGCATGCTCGGCCTGAAAGTGTCGGCGCCGGACCACTCCCTGACCCTGTCACCGCGACTGCCACCCGATTGGGATAGTTTATCGGTCACCGGCCTGCATGTGGGCGGGCAACAAATAGACTTTCAGATGCAACGCCGGGATCAGACATACCATTACACTTTCAGTAAAACAGGTATGGAACCCCTGGAGATCACCTTTTCGCCGTCACTGCCTGCCGGATGGCAACCTGTCAGCATGTCGGTGAATGATGTTCCGGTGGAGGCGGTATGGCATAGCGAAGATCAGAGCGAAACGGCATACCTGTCATTTCGCCTGGACGATTCCTGTACTATCGTGATCAAAGGAACAGGCGGTATTGGAGTGGTCCCCGTTGTAGCACAACCTAAACCGGGATATCGATCGGAGGGATTCAGAATCATTGACTGCACGCCCGAAGGGAAAAATTACAGAGTCATCCTGGAGGGTAACCGTCACACATCCGGAAAATTTAAGATATATTTGCCGGACCGGAAGATATCGGGGATCGATCATGGGGAACTTCTTGAAACGACCGGAGCCTTGCACACCATTGGCATCACTTTTAACACCGGTGAAAACAAATACGTCACTAAAGAGGTTCTGATCAGACTGACGGAATAAGATCTCA
This sequence comes from uncultured Lentimicrobiaceae bacterium, assembly GCA_964628285.1. GTDB lineage: Bacteria > Bacteroidota > Bacteroidia > Bacteroidales > JAGONC01 > JAPLDP01. Next base: position 10,206 of record CAZVNP010000064.1, on the reverse strand, counting down.
GAAAACAGCATGGGATTACAGAGGAACATATTGTTAAAGACATTATTATGGGTTGTCACTGCTACATTTCTCTTACCCGGATGCGCCATCGCGCCATATATCCAGATCGACGTGCTGGCACCGGCCACGATAGCCTTTCCTTCCACCGTCAACCGCCTGGGGGTGCTGGACAGAACGGCCTATAATACGCCCGATACGACCCTTGCCGACCATGCAGGCGACAAGACATTCCTGCCTATTCATATCGAGGTGAAAGAGATCTCGAAACCTTGTGTCAATGGGCTTCTCAGCGCATTACAGAATTCACCTCGGTTTGAGTTTACACAACTCCCTGAAGAAGTCCTTAATGTCAACGATATGAGCAGCAACCTTTCACAGCAGGAATGGCAACAGCTGGAGGAAATCTGTCGCGACAGCCTGGTGGATGCCCTGGTGGTGCTCAAGTATGTGGATTACTATGATTACATCAGCATCTATCTCAATGAAGAAGGAGAGAAATCAAAATATTACAGCATCATCTTCAAGAGTGCCTGGAGAATTTATGATCCTTCTGAACAGATTATCATCAATGATTACAAGCATACCGACACGACGACCTATATCGTGGGGGATGAATTTTACAATTATAATTTCCTTCCCGATGCTGACCGTGCGGTCCAGCTGCAGGAGGTGGCCTGGCATTCGGGTAACGACTATGGTCACAGGATTGCGCCACAATGGATGGAAGTGAACAGGAAATATTACGTCTGGCCGAGCGATGCCTCCACTCAGGCCAGCGAAGATGTCTCACTGAATAAATGGGATGAAGCGGCGGCCATCTGGCGCACAGAGACCGCCAGTAAAAAGAGAAACCGCGCCTCACAGGCCTGTTTTAACATGGCCCTGGCCAGTGAGATCATGGATAAATATGATCTGGCTTTATACTGGGCACAGAAATCCCAGGAACTCAAACCACGTTACAGCACGGCACAATATATTGACATCCTGAAAGAAAGAGTAAAGACAAAAGCCATCCTCGACAAGCAAATGGAATAAAACAGAACCCTCACCGATGCGGTCATCCCTTTTACACACATCAACACTTCTCACGATTTTCATTTCTTCCCTGCTTCATGCCCAGCCTTTTCTTTCATCGCTTCATGCCGGCAGTGACGATCCTGTGTTCACGACTTACGCGGCTCCGCTGACACGTTCACAATACAAAGCGGACCAGGGTTATACCATGATGTGGTGCGATCCGGAAAAAGGTGTCGGTTTTGAATCGCATAACGGTCCGTGTTTCACTTTGGCCTTTCAGACAGACAGTGTCTTCCGGAACACGCTGCAATCCTTTTACAGGGAACCGGTCATCACGGTTTCATACAGCAACCTGGTTAAATTTCATTACTATCCTTTCAGGGACATCCGTGTCGAGGTGTTCTTTGATGTCTTCTCATCCACGATAGCTATCTCAGATATCATCATTGAAAATGAGAGCCCCTTTGAAAAAGTGATCACGTTTTATCCGTGTCTTTATTCGCTCTCGCCAGGCGAAGATGATCCTTCAACAGATGAATCCGATTCCGCCTGTTTTCATTTCAGTCTTTATAAACCTCGCGATAGATGGATGAAGGAGCATGACATTCCTGTGGCGGAGGAGTTGAACGGCCTTCTCCATCTTTCCGTGCATCCTGATGAAAGCCGTTGTACCGTTCAAACCGCCGGTCAGATAAAATCCGCCGGTGATGATCTTTTCAGGTCGTATAAGCAATTCCTTCTTGACGGGAAACCGGCCGCTGCCAAGGTGCTTTTCATAAAGCTGACCAAATCAGTTTTCCTCCGGCCGGGACAAAATTATCATTTCAGGATCATTGTGGGTGTTGAGGATAAATCCAACGATCAGGATGCTTTCGTCACCTCATGTCAGGCCGCCCAGGACATCGACCTCAATGGATTACTGCGCGACGATGAGAAACTTTATTCCGGTATCCCCAAACTGAACCTGGCCAATACGGATTATGAAGCGCTGTACTGGAATGCTTTTTCCTTGTTGCGGCAGTGCATGATGCCGCCCGAGGGGGAGTGTCATTACAATTATTATATTTTTTCGCGCGAACCTAAATGGGGCTGGGGTTATGGCGGACAGGTGTTTCACGAGAGCCTGTCAATGCTTGCCTATGCCATGATGGATGGTGCCGGCGCGATGAACTCCCAAAGAGTCTTCATCGAACGTCAGCATAAAGACGGATACATCAATTACAGGACAGGGCCTTATCTTGATGAGACCATCCCCTACGACAACCAATTAACTACCTCTGCGCCTTGGTTCAGCTACGAAAACAACGAGATCTTCCGCATTACCGGTGACACCGGCTTCCTGAAGCAGGCCTACGATGCCGGCAAGCGGTTGTATGATTATTTCATCGTTCACCGCGATTCCGACCATGACGGTCTCTGTGAATGGGGTGGCCACGGCGAGCTCGAGTCGGTGCGTGACGCCCGTGTGGCGGTATGGGATGAGGTGGGATGGCCTTCGTACTTCGAATGCCTTGACCTGAACGCCATACTGGTGAAAGAGGCCCGGGCACTGGAAGCCATGGCCCATACGCTGGGATTAAAGGATGAAGAACGTCATTGGGACACCGAGGCTGCTCACCGTACACAATTTATCAACAGCACCATGTGGGATACGGTGGACGGCTTTTATTACCATGTGAACAGAACCGATCACTCCTTTACCTTCAAAAGCAAAGATGATCTCAAGCGAAAGGAGATCATCGGTTTCCTGCCTCTGTGGGCAGGCATAGCCACAAAAGAGCAGGCGGCAAGGCTCGTCAGGCATTTGACCGATATGGAAGAGTTCGGACGTTCTAATGGCATTCCTTCACTGTCAGCTGCCGACAGCTATTATAATCCCATCGGCTACTGGAACGGCCCTGTATGGGTACAATGGAATTATCTGGTGTTCAGGGGCCTGCTGGACTATGGTTACGACCGTGAGGCCGCCGGCCTGGCACAACGTGTCTGTGATGCCATGGTATGGCACCTGCACCATGATCATGTATTCTGGGAGTTATACAGCGCCGATGACCATCGGGCGGGATGGAATGAGACATACATCTGGGCGGGGATAGTGGCACGGATGTTATCCGATATGAAAGAAAATGGTTTGTTGCATTAGTATTTGTTAACGATGGACCGGGGGAAGACAGCAGGTGAAACAGCTTTTGTTGAGGGGTCAAAGAGCTACACCATCCCTTTTATCACCGTTACCATCCTGTTTTTCATGTGGGGTTTCTTTACGGTGATGAACGACGTGCTCATCCCGCATCTCAAGAATGTATTTATTCTGAACCATTACCAGTCGATGCTTGTGCAGCTGGCTTTCTTCGGCGCCTATTTTATCGGATCGCTGGCTTACTTCCTGCTCTCCTGGTTCTTTGGTGATCCTGTTAACAAAATTGGTTACCGCAACGGCATGTTTCTGGGGCTGCTGCTGGCCGCTGCGGGCAGCGCCCTGTTCTTCCCTGCCGCCCTTGTCCAGAGTTACTGGTTGTACCTCGCCGCGCTGTTCGTCGTGGGACTGGGATTCGTCCTGCTGCAGATCACCGCCAATCCCTATGTGGCTATTCTGGGACCGGAGAAGACGGCCTCGAGTCGTCTTAACCTGTCACAGGGATTTAACTCATTCGGGACGACCATCGGACCGCTCATCGGCGGCTTCCTTATCTTCAAATATTTCGCCGGCAACGATGCCGTCAAATACCCCTACCTCGTCTATGCCCTTATTTTCCTTATACTGGCTATCATCATCAGGTTCTCCGGTTTACCGCAATTCAAAAATCCTGACATGCACCACCGGGATGCCGGTGCCCTGAGACACAGACACCTCATCCTGGGCATGATAGCCATCTTTGTGTATGTGGGTGCCGAGGTGGCCATCGGCAGCATTATGATCAGCTTCATCAAGGAGACCGTTGGCTTGCCCGAAAATGAGGCAAGCAATTTCGTAGCTATCTATTGGGGAGGGCTGATGATAGGCCGGTTTGCCGGAGCCATCTCGCTAAGTAAAACAAGCCATAGTATTCGTAAGTACCTTCTTATGCTCCTCAGCATGGTGGTCACCTTTACTGTCATCTATTTTTCCATATACCTCAAAAGCGGCACCGGTATCGGGTACCTCCTTCCCATCGTATTTTTCATCGCCATGAATTACGTGGCTTTTATGCTGGGCCGATCGATGGCCAGCCGCACGCTGCTGGTCTTCGCTGTGGTGGCCATCCTGCTCCTGATCACCGGATTGACGACCTCGGGTTATGTGGCCATCTGGGCCATCGTAGGCATAGGCATTTTTAACTCGATCATGTGGTCCAACATTTTCACTTTATCGATAGCGGGACTGGGCAAATACACCAGCCAGGGCTCCTCGCTGCTGGTCATGGCCATTCTGGGGGGAGCCGTCATTCCCCTGATACAGGGTGCCATGGCCGATGCCATCGGCGTGCATCTGTCGTTCATCGTGCCGATAGCTTGTTATGTCTATATTGCATTTTATGGGTGGAGGGGGTACAACCTCACCCACTGAATTCCTCTCCTGGATACCACCTCACCCCCTGCGGGATTGTATCAAAATTGACATTTTTCTTTAACCACAGAGGTCACAGAGGAAGCACAGAGAACGCAGATTATTGAAATTCAATTTTTTATACATAAAAGTTTTTGCTATTATCTGGTCCTTAATTAAAAAATAGTTTTGATATATCCCCGAATTGAAATTCATTGTTCTCTGCGATCTTTGCGCCTCCTCTGCGTCCTTTGCGGTTTTAAAACAACAACTAATCAAATCAGTTTTTCCTATCTTTTTTAAAACAGACTGTTTCAATTTAACCGTTAAGAGCTCAGTCCCGATAGCTATCAGGGGGAGAAAGAATGCACCAGGCATTCTTTTTCGTATTTTAGCCGTACCAAACCGAATATGATGATATGCTTCAATACAGACATTATCTGTTATTATTGCTCCTTCTCCCATTAGTCCTTCTCTCATCCTGTATGAAAAAACCGGCGATGAAAACGGTGATCGGGCTGTCAGGTAACTGGCAGTTCCGCCGTGCTGACACAGGCCTCTGGCATCCGGCCACCGTGCCGGGGACCGTGCACACCGATTTGATGAATAATGGGCTTATCCCGGACCCTTTTTATGGCGATAATGAAAAGAGAGTGCAGTGGATCGAACGCGAAGACTGGGAGTATCGGACCACCTTCAACGCCGGTGAAGCCCTGTTATCGCGGCAAAAAGTCATTCTCGATTTCAAAGGGCTCGACACCTATGCCGATGTCATTTTGAATGATTCATTGATTCTTCATGCCGACAACATGTTCAGGGGATGGATCGTCGATTGCAAACGGTTTCTGAAAGCCGGAGAAAACAAATTACTCATACATTTTTCATCTCCCGTTGTTCATGATGAACGCCGGGCTGCTTCTTTACCTTACAGGCTCCCCGACGACAGGGCCTTCACCCGCAAGGCCCCTTACCAGTATGGCTGGGACTGGGGCCCACGTCTGGTCACCGCCGGTATCTGGCGGCCGGTGTATCTGAAAGCATGGGATGACGCCATCATCAGTGATATTCATATCATACAGGATAATGTAAATGATCACCTGGCCACAATGACCCTTGACGTTAATGTCGAATCCGAGAGAAATCAGAAAGCCATACTCGAGGTCAGGCTGGCGGGTGAAAACAAGCCGGTGACAAGCAACGGTGTCAATCTTATTCCAGGCGCAAACACCTGCCCCCTGACTTTTACCATCCCTGAGCCCCGTCTGTGGTGGCCCAACGGTCTTGGTGAGCCTCACCTGTATAATCTCATCGTGGATCTGTCTGTCCACGGCCGTCTCTGCGACACGCTCTCCCAACGGTTTGGCATCAGGACCGTCGAGCTGGTACAGGATGACGACAGCATTGGACGCTCCTTTTATTTTAAAGTCAATGGCTTGCCTGTATTCATGAAAGGAGCCAACTACATACCGCAGGATAACTTTATACCTTATGTGGATGAACAACGGTATTCAACGCTTATTAGCAGGACTAAGGAGGCCAACATGAATATGCTCAGGGTGTGGGGCGGCGGCATCTATGAAAATGACTTTTTCTATGACCTCTGCGATGAACAGGGCATCCTCGTGTGGCAGGATTTTATGTTCGCCTGCACCATGTACCCTGGCGACGCCGCTTTCCTGAATAATGTTTCGCAGGAGGTCACACAAAACATCATTCGTCTCAGGAACCATCCCTGCCTGGCGCTGTGGTGCGGCAACAACGAAGTGGATGAGGGCTGGCATAACTGGGGATGGCAACGTCAGTTGGAGTACACCCCTGAGGACTCAGCTACCGTATGGCATGCTTACCGGGACATCTTCCTGACGATCATTCCTGAGGCAGTTGCACGTTATGACGGAACGAGACCCTATTGGCCGTCATCGCCGGAGACGGGATGGGGTCACTCCGAAAGCCTTACGGCGGGTGACTGTCACTACTGGGGCGTGTGGTGGGGTAAGGAACCTTTTGAGACCTATGAAAAGAAGATCGGACGCTTCATGAGCGAATACGGTTTTCAGGCGCTCCCTGACATAACAACCATCGACTCCTTTACTGCACAGCAGGACAGGCATCTTTTTTCGGATGTTATGCTATGCCATCAGAAAAGCATCATCGGTAACGCGATGATCATGATGTATATGAAGCGTGAATATAAAGTTCCTGATGACTTCGAATCGTTCGTCTATGTGAGCCAGTTGCTTCAGGCTGACGGCATCAAAAGAGCCATCGAGGCACAACGGCGGGCCATGCCACGCTGCATGGGCTCGCTCTACTGGCAGCTCAACGACTGCTGGCCAGTGATCTCATGGTCGGGCATTGATTATTACGGCCGGTTGAAAGCCCTGCATTATTTCGTGACCAAAGCCTACGCCCCGCTCCTTCTTTCCCCCATGGTGGAAGAGGATACACTCCGGATTTTCATGGTCTCCGACCAGCCGCAAAAAAACCTGGGTTATCTCTCGCTGACCGTGATGGATTTTAATGGCGAGGCCCTGTGGCACAAAGAAATGGAATCTGCCGTTGAAGGCAACGCCAGCAGATGTTGTTTTCAGGCTCCGTTGAGTCAAATCATTGACAAAAGGATGAAAAACAGGGTTGTGCTGGTGGTTCGCTATCTCATCCATAACATTATCAAAGCAGAGAATTTACTCTATTTCGCGAAACCCATGAACCTCGCCCTGGAGAAGACGACAATAGATATCGATACCCGGCAGGTTGCCGACGGTTATGAGCTGACGCTGTCGAGTGACAGGCTGGCTAAAAATGTATACCTCACCGTCGATGATCCGGCAGAAGGATATTTCTCGGATAATTATTTTGATTTGCTGCCAGGGGAGCAAAAAACGGTCTATTACCGTTCTGTAACTGAAATCCGGGGATTTAAGGAGAAAGTAAAGGTTATAACGTTGGTTGATGCGGAATGATTACAGGGACTCCATCCCGATAGATTCGGGATGGAGTCCCTGTAATCATTCTTCGAAAATGAATTTTCTAACCTCCCCCTTTTCACTGAGGAAGTTATGATATTCAACGAATTCATTAACATCATTATTAAACCACTTTAAAACTTCCGTTCTCTGAAGTTTGGAAGGCCTATGACTTAAAAGGCCTGAATAAGATGAATACCTGTATTTTCTGAAATCATCGATGATCTTATGCTTCTGTGGATTAAAATGAATATAATATACTAATCGCTTCAGGTAATCCATACCATTAATTTCCACCCTTTTATAATATTTATTAAAAAGACTGCCACTTCGGCTTTCCTGGAAATTAATACGTTGGGAATAGGAAATAAACATTCGCCTGAATTGCTCACCATAGACAGCATGGTTTTGTGACGACACAGTATCCTTGGTTTTGATTAAAAAATGAAAATGATTTGGCAACAACGAATAAGCATATGTATCAATATAAGGAGACATGTAATGATCATACTTCTCTAAGAAAAGCCGATAGTTCGATGACAGATAGAAAAGATTTTCCCTGTTATTCCCCTTGTTATAAATGTGATAAAATTTGTCCGGCAATAAAGGGGTTTTGATTTTTTTACTTGTCATAATTGTATATTCTGACGGATAAACATTTTCTATTAATCCGTAGATAGAGATTTTGTGACCCTTGAAAAAATAAAAGGGACTCCATCCCGAAGATTTCCGGGATGGAGTCCCTTTACATTATGATTATTTTTTTCGTTTCCACTTTCGCTCCTGCCTGGTACCGGCAGAAATACACACCTGCCGGCAACCTGCCCCTATCCCAGGTTATCTGGTGTGTGCCGGGAGTAAACTCCTCATCAATAACTGTTGACACTAATTCACCCAATCCGTTGAGTATATCGAGCTTTACCCGGGATGTTTCTTTTAAAGTAAAACTGATGGCTGACAGACAGGAAACAGGATTGGGGAAAATGCGGATTTCGGGATCATGGTTGCTGCCAATTTCTTTCTCCCCGGCAACGATCACATTTTCTGCCATATACAGTTGAGAATGGCCATTTCTGTAAGATTCCCAGATATCATAAACATGATAGTTAAACTTGCCGAACCCTGCCCATCCTAAAACCAGGTAAGGATGCGTATCCTCATTTTCATTATTGGAAATGTTGATATATAAAGGATTCCACTCCTCATCATTGGCATAGATTTCTTTGTTGTTATTGTCTTCCTGGATAATAGAAAGAAACGTCGGCCATATTTCATCCGTTACAATGATATCGACGAGTATAGCCGTGGGCATTAATTGGGTTGTACCCTGTAAATCTTCGTAATTAACGGTATTTGTTGAAAATCTGGAACTATAAAGCTTCCAGATATTATCCTGCTGACTTTCCCATATCATAAATTCTGGATTCATGTCAGGCTCCCATGCAACAAGAGATAACGACATGTTGTACCCGGTATCGTAAAGAACTTCGGGGGCTGACCAGACATCATTTTGCCAGTCATAAACTGAACAGCAAATGCTTGAGGCACCACCGATGTTTTTAATATATGCAATGTAATCGTGCTGGATGACGGGATGATGGCAATCACCGCTGTCAATGACAATGGGATCGGTAAAATAATAACCTACACCCTGCTGATAATCTTGTTTGGAAAACAAAATAGTGCCGTTCTGCTCCCAGACTAAGCGGTCATCGGTTATTCTGATATTTTCTTCATTGTCCAATGTATTGAAAAAAGGATACGGCCCCCATAAACTCCCATCCAGGGTGTATTTCTTGTAACAGATATCTATTTCCCCGTTTTCATCGGTTTCATAAAACAGATAAAATAAGGTATCCCCGCTTGTGACTTTCATTGGTTGTGGGTTAACAAAATGAATCCCCGGTGTATTCAGCATCTCCACAGGATCGGACATGGTATGAAGGTTTCGCATATAAATGGCTGTTGAAAGGGTATCGGACGATTTTTCCCAGAAAAGCAAACTCTTTTGACCAACAATAATAAGAATCGGATTACGGTTGTCGGTGACCGAATCAGTGACAGGAACCGGAATTGACCAACCGCTTGACTGAGAAAACAAAGGATAGCAGGAAGCAAGAAAAGCGATCAATAAAAGGGTAAAGGTCGTTTTCATGAGAACGGGATTTTAGTTTATATAGTTAACAGACGTTTTACATGAGCATTCTTAGAGGATTTCCGATAAGTCTCAAAGTTAAATAATATCCAATTAAATTCAAAATATTCGTGGGGATATTTATTAACTCTGCGTCCTCTGCGCTTCCTCTGTGTTCTCTGCGGTTATAAAAACAATAGCTGTTTTGAGAACCTTTTTCCCATCATTTTTCCGATAGATGACGTTTTGTTTAACCACAGAGGGCACAGAGGAGGCGTGGAAGACGCAGAGGATAAAACGAAAGGTAATTTTCATTAGTTTTGCAAACCGGGTGTTTATTATTACAAATACAAGATGATCAGACCCCTTTCATAATGAAACTATCTTTTATATCGATGCCTTTCCGGTCGTTATTCATCGCTTTATCCATTCCATTCATTTTAATGTCATCCCTCACCTTGCTGTCGGGTCAGGTCGGTGACGACGGGACCTCGCTGGGTATTATGACTTACAACATCCGTTACAACAACCCCGGCGACGGTGTGAATGCCTGGCCGCGGCGC
>CAZVNP010000063.1:0-14755 GCA_964628285.1 uncultured Lentimicrobiaceae bacterium | reverse complement strand
TATATTTCATAAATTTGATGCCCTCATTTGATTATGAATGAATTCTATGAAAAAGCTTTACACGTTTTTTTATCTGATACTGTTCCCGTGTTTTATCTTCCTTTCACCGGCATACGGATCCATGCCGGATAACGGCATGTCAAAGAAAGATACGTTGATTTACGGGGGATATGTATCCGGCCAATGGACACCTGAGTACAACTATATTATAAAAGGTGATATCGAGATTTTCGGTTATCCCAACTTCTCCGACACTCTTGAAATCCTGCCCGGTGTATCTGTTTTCTTCGACGGTGATGTGACCTTCACCGTCCATGGCATCCTTAAGGCTAACGGTGAAAAGTCCGCTCCTATTTCTTTCACCCCTTACGGATCGCTGCCATGGTATGGTATCCGCTTCGAGTCGTGTCCCTCACCCGAAATAGAATATTGCATATTCGAAGGGACCAGGGAAAATCAGCTCTTCAACGAATACGGGGCCCTGCGGTATAATGATGTGAGCCCCGTCAATCCGGTAAATAACTGTCAATTCATTAATAATGCCGGCGGATGCATTTATATCAGTGAATTCAACACCCTTCAAACCATTGAGATCAAGAATAATGTTTTCAGTGATGTGCAGCAATTCGGTGTGAAGATTATCAACGGCAACATTACCGGGTCGCTTGCCATGAGCGGCAACAGGTTCACCTGTTCAGCCACTTCGGGTGACCACATCGGTTTGTATATGAAATTTTGTGATTGTGCCCTTCTCAATTCCCAATCCAATTATTACGAAGGCTTTTATACTGACACCGACGACCAGACAGGCTGTGCCATGACGATCATCACCAATAATACGTTGAATGTATCGCTGGACCATGACAGCATTGTATCCAACAGAGGCATAGGTGTCGGTGGCATTCGCATCGGGCAGTGCAATGACTTCACGGCCGTTCAATGTTACTTTGACCAGAACCAGGGCCAGGAACGCGCAGCCCTGTCGGCCAACTGCAATACCGTGACCCTGCAGGATAATCTGTTTTCCGGTAACAGGAACCTGAGCGGCTATTTTGGCGGTGGTGCGGTGATGCTTCAGGGACCGGCCGTTTCAGGCTCATCGGACGATATCGTGCTGACCGGCAATACGTTCATCAACAACCTCTGCAGCGGCTCTCTGTTCCACGGCGGGGCCATTCATATCACCAGCAGTCAGCCGGTGAGCAGCATTGTCCTCAGCAATCAAAACCAATTTGTTAACAATGAAGTGCAGGGTAAGGGCGGCTCTATCTATATTGAATGCCCCTCGGTTAATACCGTCACTTTACAGGATCTTATCCTCCGCGACAGTACCAAAGCCAGGGAGGGTGGATTCCTTTACCTGACCTGTTCCGATCTGGGACAGCTCACCATCAGCAACATCAATGTAAACAATGAAAAAATACTGTGCAGGGCCACCAGTGGTGACGGAGGTTTCGCCACCGTCATCTGCCAGTCCCATCTGAATAACCTCAGCTTTTCATCCAATCATTTTTCGGCGTCCGTAGCCACCATGAACGGCGGTTGTTTGTCCGTCACCAGCCCCCGGATCAATGTCATGAGCATCACCGGCAATGTTCTCGACAGTTGCATGGCAGGCCTCTCAGGCGGCTTCCTGGCACTCGACGCCGGTCACATGACCACTTTTTCGCTGAACCAGAACACGGCAGCCATCAAATCAGGCGCAGGGATGAATGGTGGTTTTTGCTTCGCCCGGGGTAATCATTTCAATACCATGCACATCGAAGGAAATAATTTTGTCGCAGCCACTGCCGGATCCAACGGCGGATTCACCTGCCTGGAGGTCGACACCACGGGGTACCTCTCACTCAAAAATAACACATCGCAACAATCAAAGGCTACGAATGGTGACGGAGGATACATTTATATTAACGGGACAATCCTTGCCCAGCTGTCCATGACGGACAACGATATCACCCTGAATGCCTCCGCACAACAGGGTGCCGTGGGCTATTTCAATGCCCTTAACAGCATTGGTGAGTTCGATTTTTCGGGTAACTCTTTCGGTGACAATACGGCTGCATCATCAGGAGGGATTTTGTTCATGAACACCGCCACCTGCGGGCCTGTTTCCATCCGGAACAACATGGTCACGGGTCATGCCCGTGCCGCCGGCGGTGACGGGGGTTTTCTTTACCTGGAGACCGGTTCCTGCACCTCACTCACATTGGACTCTAACACCGTCAGCGACACGGCCTATGCCCATGGCAGCGGCGGGATGTTCTTTTTTACGACCGGCGCCGCCGTCAGCACGGTGACCTGTGATCATAATCAGGTCAGTCATGCCGTAGCTGCCGAGGGTTCCGGTGGTGTCATCTCTTTTGCTGCCCCTGCGGCCGATTTCTTTTCCTTTTCCGGCAATGAAGCTACTTTATCCAGCGCCGCCGGCGGGCATGGCGGGGCGCTTTTTCTTGAAACGACGGGCAACGCCGGCACGATCACCATACAGGATAACGTAGCGGGGAGCTGCAGCACGGACGACGGTGACGGTGGCTTCGCCAGCCTGAACATTGGAGGCTCGGTGCCGGAGATGCTCATCTCAAACAATACCATCACTGCGGCCGGGGCTCATGCTTCCGGCGGCACTTTCTATGTGGAAGTCAGTCACATCATCGGCGATGCCCTGTTCCAGGAAAACACGGTGACGTCAGGGTCGGCCGCCTCAAACGGTTACGGCGGCACGGTGATGCTCAGCGCGGACTCCTGCCGTAACCTGTCATTTCTCGATAACATCGTCGGGGGTTCGTCGGTGGCGTCACTCGCCGGGGGCATGATCTATCTGGAGACCAACAAGAGGATGGATACGCTTGACATCACCGGCAACACCTGCCATGACACCAGGTGTAACGGTGGCGACGGTGGCATGGTATATATCACACTGCCCTCACTCGGACAGATCCATTTTCAGCAAAACACCGTCACCGGAGCGTCCACGGCCTCCGGCAACGGCGGTTGCCTGTCACTGGACGTCAGCGGCACCCTCGGCGAGCTCTTTGCATTTGACAATGAAGCCGGCAGCAGCACAGCCACCGGCGGCAACGGAGGATTTATCAGCATGCAAAGCGACTCGTGCCACACGGTTTTCCTAAGTGATAACCGCATCAGCCAAACGGCCAGGGCAGCACAGAACGGCGGTGTTCTCTTTTTAGAAACCAACAAAAAAATCGGCACCCTGACTCTTACCGGCAATATTACCGGCAGCGTGCAGGCAACCACCGGCAACGGTGGCTGGGGGTGCTTCACCGTCCCTTCCATCGGTTCCGTTGACTTTTTGCAAAACGCCATCAATTCATCGGCTACCGCGGGTCAGAACGGCGGCTGCCTTTATGTCAGCATCCCGGGCAGCGTGGATTCGGTGCTGCTCATGTCAAACCAGACCGGTGCCTGCCAGGCGCAGGTGGGCGATGGCGGCCTCCTTTATCTGAAAACCGGTAATAAGCCTGCTGTCATACGTATGTCCGATAACACCATAAAAGCGGCCGGCGCGCCCGGTGGTTCAGGTGGCGTGGCCTATATCTCCCTGCCCGCAGCAGCCCTGGTGCAGTTATCAGATAATACCCTGACCGATTCCACTAAAGTTCTGCACGATGGCGGCTATCTATTTCTTTCTGTCGACGGTGATGCCGACACCATCACGCTGTCATCCAACATCACCGGCAAAAGCCTCGCTGCAAGCGGTAACGGCGGTTACGCCTGCATCCTCGCCGGAGGTACTCTCGGCCGTCTGGAGCTTGCAGGCAACAGCTGCGGCATTTCCAGGGCCGGAGGCTCGGGAGGCTACCTGAATCTGGAAACGGGCCACATAGGAAGCCTCTTATGCCACAATGAGGTCATTTCAGAACAAAGCACGGCACAGAACGGCAGCGGGGGATACCTCAATATAGTGAATTCAGGCCAGGTGAACAGCATCGACTATACCATGAATGATATTGCTTCATCCCATGCCGGTACCAACGGCGGCATGATCGCCCTGATGACCGGCCAGGCCGGAGCCCTGGCCATCCACGGCAATGAGAACGGCAGCAATCCCTTCGGCAATGCGTCCGCCGCTCATGACGGAGGAGCTATATACATTGATTGTCAATCGGAAATAACACAATTCAGCCTGGCTCATAATGTCTTTCACAACACCACCTGCGGTGGTGCCGGCGGTGCCGTCTTCATCCGTTACGGTGCCGGCGGCGGCACCTCCGGGGTGTCGGTCACCGACAACATTTTCAACGATCCGGCGACCATAATCACACCCGTCAGCGGCGGCGGTCTCTACGCCGACCATATCCACAAATTGCTCATCACTGACTGTGTCTTCGAAAACCTCCTGGCCGACAGCCTCGGCGGAGCCCTGGCCATCGTCAGTGTCGACAGCCTCGCAGTGGCCTCCGGTAACTCATTCATCCATAACAGCGCCGGTCTGATGGCGGGAACACCAGCCGTTAATGAAGCCAGGGGCGGTGCCGGTTATTTTAATGACATCGGCCATCTGCTCATCTCAGGTAATGAATTTAAAGGTAATGCCACCACTCTGCTGGGAGGCGCTGTAAGCTGTGAAAATATCACCGCAGGGTCAGTCACCGGCAATACGTTCCTCAACAACAGTGTCATTACCGGCGGTGGCCCTCAGATAACAAAAGGAGGAGGGCTCTATACCGTCCTGGCAGGGATGATGCACGCCGGACAGAATATCTTTGCCGGAAATGATGCCATGCAGGGCGGCGCCGTTTACCTCGATCACTCAGGGGTGCTCATCGACGGCAATACCATATCAAATAACGGCGGCATCGGCGAAATCATCACCATCGACGGTGGAGGTGTGTTTGTTAACGAGAGCCATGGCATCCTGGCTCATAACACTATCACCTCCAATGCGGTGCAGAATTCAGGCGGCGGGATATATTTCAGACAATCCGGTCCTCCGGGAACGGAGACCATGACAGCATCCGATAATTTTATCTTCGGGAACCGGGCACGCCTCGGCGGCGGAATTTTTTCGGAAAACATGCCGGTGGTTCTTATTCGTGATCACATCTCAAGGAATGAATGCAGCAACAGCGCTTTTTCAAATCTCAATAACGGAGGCGGTGTCTGCCTCACAGGATGGGCTGCATCTTCCACACTGTATAATTGCATCATCTATAAAAACATTATCGCCAGTGATCAGAACCGTGGCAGCGGCATATACATTGATCCCACCGGTACCGACGGTACCGATTCCACACACATCGTCAACTGCACCCTTTACGAGAATAACTTCTACGGCCTGTATCTGAAGGTCGTCGAAAGCCAGCAGACCGACCGCTGTGAGGCCCTCAACACGATCATGTACAGCAACAATACGTTACAGGACGGTGGCCGCACCTTTGACGAGCAGCAGGCCAACTTCGATAATCCTGACATCGTGACGGACTACTCCCTCATCTGTCCTCTGCCTGAATACCCCCATGGTGACTCTGTTTTCTGCGCCTCACCCGGTTTCAGGAACTATTCCGTTTATCCGGTATCCACCGCAGCCTGCGTGAACAAAGGGAATCCCTCAGCATCATACAATGATGTTCTCTTCCCTCCCTCCTATTATCCCGAAAGAAATGATATCGGGGTGACGGGAGGACCTTATGCCTTCGGCGACACGGCAGCTCTTTACCTGAACCCCCTGCCCGCACTCACAGCTCTTTTCACTGTTACCGATGAAGCCTGCCAGACATACACCTTCAAGCCAAAGATCTTTTTACCCGAAGCAACCTATATCTGGATTATCGATGACAATATTTATAGTAACAATTACAATCCCCAGACAGGGATTTTTATATACGAGTTCCAGACCACCGGCCAGCACCAGGTCTGTTTATATGCAGAAGAGACCGTGCAGAACACGACCGTCTCGGATCAAACGTGCATGACGCTCTACCTTCCTTCCTATCCGCCCGTCGTCGACATGCCGTCGGTGTGTGATCATTCCCCCTATGTCGTCCTTCAGAACGACACACTCTATGTCAAGCAGAGCCACTTCGATTATTCACCGACGGTGAGGCTGTGTGCTTCCTTTACCGTGCCGACTGCCGACAAGGATTATTATTACAGCTCGTGGGCTTCCCTGCCACCGGAAGCAGTGACAGTGAATGCCTTCACCGACACGACACTCGATCTGACCCTGCTGCCCGGCATTGTCAATTTTCCCGGGCTGCCTGTGATCTTTAATGTGAACAGCACAACCGGCTGCCCCGTCACCACCACCAGTTATATTATGAAAGTGGTAGCCATAAATGATGTCGGCATTGCAGAACCGGATGATCACTCCCTCAGGCTAAACATCTCACCTAATCCTGCATGGGAAACAGCCCGATTTGAACTGACAGGTCACCTCACGGGGAAGATCGTTATATATCTTTACAGCCCCGATAATAAATGCCGCTTTCAAAAAACATGGATCAAAAACGATTTAATTCTCCAGGAAAGATTAGATTTGAAAAATTTTTCTCCCGGATTGTATATCGGAATCATCAGAAGTGGTGCCGTGGAGTTGCATTTTAAACTGGTCATTATATAATACCACCGGATTTATTTCACTTTTACACCGAACGATATGAGAATAGGACGCCTTACTCATGACAGGTTAACACGAAGGCTGATCATCTGGCTACAAGCCCTGATGATGCTGCTTTTCATGTCATTTATCCACCGGGATGCCCTGGCCACCATCCTGCAGCCCTCACGTGACAGTTACATGGTCTTCATCGGAGGCACCAGCTTCGGTGATCCTTACAATATCGATTATACCGTCGAATTTCATCCCGATATCTATCTGGAAACCCAGTCCCCGGATTTGAGCTACCTGATCAACGGCACACTGGTTGATTCGGGATACACCCAGATAAGCCCTATCCCAAGCCAGCAGTACTATGACATTAAGCTGATACCTTTCGATCTTGACCGTTACGAGAATACACTTAAAGTGATCATCACCTATAATACGGAGACCATTACCGACTCGGTGACGATTTTTTACTGCAAACCGGATATTCAACCCATTTACCTTATCACGGGCGGAGAAAAAAGGCCGGTCGATACGTCTGATGTGAACATTGTCAATTACCCTGACCTTTCGGTCATCTATCAGGCAGGTCCCATGTGCGTTGCCAACGACAACCAGATCACCGCCGTCGAAGCCAAACTGAATACCGGTCCCTGGACGGTTATCCTGACACTGAATCCGGCAGCCTATGAAGATTTTACCGATACGGTGATGATATCGGCTTTCCAGCAGCTTTATCCGCTGGTACCCGGCTTTGACACACTTTCCTTACGTGCCAAAGGCAGCCAGAGCCATGAATACTCCGATGTGGCTTCCATCACCTTGTTTTATCTGGATATCGGTCTGGGTGAGCTCCCGGGCCATACCGTTTGTCAATATGATGATTATTACCGCATGAACGGCATGCCTCCCGGCGGACGGTTCACAGGTACCGGCATCATCGGCGAAACCGGTGTCTTTTATCCGCCGGCGGCCGTGACAGGTTCAAACATGATATGGTATTATTTTAATGACCAGGGTATAAATGATTCGGTGGCCACGGAAGTCATCGTCAAACCACTGCCAGAGATCAGCATGACACAGGGTGACCTGGAAGTCTGTGCTTATCAGTATGGCACATCTTACCTGTTTAATCTGTCAGCCCATGCCGGTATAGCCGGTGTTGAGATCACCGGTGGCATCCTTCGTGAACAGGATGGAGCCCACGTTGTGGTGGACTGGCAGAACACCGGCGAGGGCCTCATCACGGTTCACCTGGTGTCAGACGATGCTGAAGCCTGCACCAATTCAAAGGAATTTCTCGTGGATATCGGACACGACAAATCACCCAAGGACAGCGCCTACATGGCCCTGATCGACAGAATGTTATTCTGCTCCGATCAAACGGTGAATGATTATTTCTGGTACTGGACCAATGAAGTCAGGGATATATATGATTCATCGCTGGCCAGAACAACGGTGCCATACTTCTATCTTCCATTTGTCCCTGATGACAACGACGTTTATAATGTTGAAACGGCTTACGACACACTGACGGGCTGTACCAGACGTTCACACCCGCTGATCGTCTCAAATCCCTCAACAAATAAAACGGACCTCATCGGCGACATCGGGCGGAACCTTGACAATTTATATGTTTTCCCCAACCCTGCCAATAGTGTCCTTTATCTAAATTATCATAAGAATAACCCCGGGCCGCTCACCCTTCAGATCCTTGACACAGGGGGACGGATCCTTTACCAGGAGACCATCGCCAGAGAAACCGGGCCCGTCAGCCTGGAGATAAAGCTGAATGCCATGCTCAGAACAGACGGAATGTACTTTATCCGTCTTTTCAACGGCAGAACATCAAAGGCTTGCAAAATCCTTTACCATCACCATTAAACAATAATTTGAATACATGATATGATAATGATCCGGTTGAAAATTAAAAGGAAACGGCTGTTCATCCTGATGCTGGCCCTGCTGTTGAGTTTCATCGTTAGTTACGGGCAGACTAAAAGCTTCTATTCATACCAGTTGAAGGATTCCGAGAAAGCCCTTTACGGTAAGATCTCCGATGACCTCATACAGAAGTTCTGTGATTACCATGACAGCATCCAGAAAGATCCTGCCGATGCCTCCCGATACCTGTTGAAAAGGGAACTGACCTATTATTACGGCCTATTACAAAACACCAGGATCGACACCACCCTGTTTATCGGTCTGCTGGCCCAGGAAAAAACGACCGGGGGTTCTGATACAGTGGCCAAGCCAAATTTGACCCGGTCACAGTTATTCATTATGGCGAAAGAACGCATCACACGTTACTATGACGCTTATAAAAACATAACCGACATGCCGGCGATCCGGGGCTTCCGTGATATCTTCTATCATTCGGGTGATTGCCCCTACACCCCACAACTGTCGTTAAAATTCCTGCTCACCTCACTGCCTCCGCGACTTGCCACGAACAAAAGACTGGCTGCCAACGCCATGGAAAACATCGACCATTATCTTGACAGCGTGATCAACTGGGTGCTGCTGTTCGACCCCGGCAGTTTCATCCTCTTCAAAAGCGGTACGGCCATTGCCGGCGATGATGCCTGGAAATACGATAACCATCTCTTCTTCAAAGTGCACGGCATTATGGGCATGCAGGGAAAATATTTCCCCTGGCAATTGAAGCTGTCAGCCGACACCGCCACCCTGGAGCCCGTCATGCCTCGCGATGAAGCCGTCTTCTTCGACAATTACAAACACCCCGCACCCCTCACCTTTCTTTTTTATGTCAATACCGATACTCCCACCAACGTTATGTTATGCGATGTCACCGAGGGAACCGTACTCAATATAGAAGATATCCTTCCAAAGCGTATCCTCAAATGTCTGAAGCCTTCCAATAAGGGTTACCTGAGCCTTGGCGCAGGAGGTAATTTTTCCACACTCGATATGAATTCACCGCCCGAGGACCTCGACTACACCGTCAAAGCTTTGCCATCGTATGGCGTCCATGCCGAGTTCAGTTACTTCTTCAGGGATGGCTTGCTGCCTTATGCCTTCGGCTTCGGGACAGGTGCGGGTTATGCCGTCCATGCCGGCAGGCTCGACATCGACAACCACAACGACGAGATGAAGCTCGAGCAGGAATTCTTTACCAGAATGGTGCAGGCAAATCATATCCGAATGACCTCAACCATTAGGAGTCTGGAAGTGCCGTTGTATCTTAAGTTCAAATATAAATTCAACAACTCCCTGTTCAACCTCATCCTCGATGCGGGAGCCGTTTATTCATTACAGCTTCAGTCAGAGTATAAACTGGCAGATAACGGCATGATCATTTATACCGGAGAAAATTCTGTCTATTACCCTGAAACGGGTGAAACGGTCACCTATCATCTTGAGGGTATTCCGGAATACGGGCTGATCACCACGTCACAGCTCCGGGTCACCGACCCTTCGACACCGGTGGCCGACAGTTACCTGGGTGGTTATCTGGCTCTGACGGGCCAGTGGTCTTTCTCCGGAAAACTTTACGCCTATGCCGGCTTCGATTTTCTGTATGATTTTATCACCACTCAAAACCCTAACGACACACCTTATGTCGTATCGGAACGCGACGGCGAGGTGAACAATCCCCTGTTTTACTCCGGCAAGCTGTCATTGAAATCTTTCGGACTCCGTGCCGGTATAACCTTTAACTTATGGTAAAAATAATGATCATGAGAAAGATAATTCTGCAATTGTTTGTATTACCCCTGATAAGTTTACAGCTTCAGACCCTGCCGGTTGGTGGACACGTCATGGCTGCCACACCTGCCAGTGACTCGGTGTGGTTTACATGTCAGAACACCTGTCTCCACGATGCCACCCTCTTCCACGCTTACACCACCGGGGGCATCACAGCCGTACGTTGGATGTGGCTCTTCGGCAACCTGGGTATCTCACATGTGGCCGCACCGCAGTTTTTCTTCGACCTGCCGGGCGATTATACCGTCACCCTTACGGTATATGATGAAACCGGAACACCATATGAACACACGGAGACTGTCACCATACACCCTCTGCCGCAACCCGTTATCACCGGCGAGGAATATATTGTTTGCTGCAACGCAAG
The DNA here is from genome assembly GCA_964628285.1 of uncultured Lentimicrobiaceae bacterium. GTDB lineage: Bacteria > Bacteroidota > Bacteroidia > Bacteroidales > JAGONC01 > JAPLDP01. The sequence continues at coordinate 4,094 of CAZVNP010000063.1, read as the reverse complement.
AAATGTCCTTTTTTACACACCCTTAACCGCAGGACATGCCTATGAATGGAACCTCGACAATGAAACCGTGTCCACTTCAGGCAATTATGTATACCTGAATTTCGGCGACCAAAGCGGTCTGCCCAAGCAGGTCCGTCTCACCCTCACCGAAACCAGTGAAAACGGATGTGTGGCCCATGCCGGAACGGATATCCTCATCACGCACTTCACAGCACCTCCTGAAGGAATCGTCATCAGAAAAACCGCCTCACCGTCATCGCGACTGCTGCTATGCCTGCTCGACGACCCGGAGAAATATTCATACAACTGGGGTTACTCATCCTTTTCAGCCGACTCGGTGATAACCACCGATTTCGAAAGCGGTTTTATACATGATAATTTTTATCCGTACCCTGATGACATCGATACCGTCAACCATATATACTGGGTTCAGATACTTGATCCGGTGCAAAATAGCTGCTTCACTACCAGCTTCCTGGGAAACCTTACCGGAGATGAGATGAAAGCCAAACAGAATTCAACCGGACATTAAACTTGAAAATCATATTTTATGAAGGAGATAATCAAGATCGTTCTACCGTTCGTTTTATTACCGGCCGTAACCACACTGACTATGGCCCAGAGGCCCATGCCTCCCGACATGGTCAGGTTTTTTATAAATTATGATAACTACTCCCTGTTTTCGCATTTCAGGGACAACAAAGATGCTTACGGTAACCTCTTTGCCGATAAGCGCATGGTGCTTCAGTATAATGACCTCTTCCAGACCAATCCATTACCCGAATTCCTAAATGTTAAAGATTATTCCGGCCAGCTGATCTCGCTGCTCAATACCTCCTTCGTTTTGAAAGATGAACGTTTTAATATCGAAGAGCATCTGAAATTTTCCGATTTACTTATCAATATCAAGTATTCCGACCTGGAAATGCTCTCGGTGCTTTCGCGGAAAGGTTACGATCTTTACTTTATGCGCCTGAGGAAAAGGATCCAGTATGATCAGTTTGCCAGCGATCTGGTCAGGCAGAACGACAGCATTTATTTTAATGCCGATTCCCTTTCCGATCAGGTTTTCACTTTGCTCAGGACGAAAAACCGTGGCAGCGATGATTTTTACAAGATCATCTTTGTGGACAATAAGAGCTCATCGTTGCTCTCCGATAAATGGCCCCGTCCCCTGTTCCCCGACTTCATCACAATCGGTTTCGGATATGGCAAGGCTTCGGGACATATCAATGATATACTTACCCCTTATGAGGGTCTTGAGACGAAATCCGGCGGTGACTTCTCCGCTGAACTGAAAGGCTATTATCAGCTTTTTGGGAGAAGTAACCTGATGAGCGGCATTTACGCAGGATTGAATTATTCATCTTACAAAATGAGTTTTTCTGTTCCTTCGTATTCAGACATGTTACCCGATGAGATAGACAAGGACGGCAAATCCTATGAGAAGATCGTCAACGGTACCGGTATCCATGAGGATTTCAAGCTGAGCTGTCTGTCCATCCCTTTTGGTTTTTATACCCAGTACCGTTTCAGGCAAGGGTGGAACGGTCACCAATTCAGACAGAATGTGGCGCTGACATTCCAGGCAGGCCTTTCACTCGGCATCCCTGTCAATAATTCCTTCTCTTATTCAAGCGGGCAGATCAACTATCAGGGATTGTATTATTTCGGTGATAATAATTATCCCGTTCTTCTTCATGACCTCCCTGAGTATGACTTCGGCACATACCCTGTGTCACAGTCTGCCGGTAAAGCCGACCTCAGTCCTGTTTTCCTGAATGGTAACGTAAGTTTATGGGTGAATCTACCGGTAACACAGGACATTGATATTTTTGCCGGTTCCTCCTATGTTTTAGGTCTGACTAATATCACCAGTTCCTCCACAGTACCCTATACCTTTTCTTCGGGTCGTGGTGATGCCACCAGCCTCATCGATGCGGGTAACAAAGCAATGATAAATGGCTGGCAAATCAATGCCGGCGTCAGTCTGCGGCTGAACGAACCGGCACTGGCTAAAATCTTCCCGCAATCACGCATCAATGCCATTATCTATGACTCCAAGGAACCTTCATTACGGAAAACGAATATCGGACTGACGTTCCAGGGCGACCTCAATACGAAGCATCTTAAAGTGGCTTATGACTTCGACGGGCCGGTGAAACGGGCCATCACGTCGGGATCATTAACCATCAAAGGGAACAGATCTCTTAAGGTGTTGCTGCCACCGGCCTATGAATTGAATACTTATTTCCTCACATTTTATTACCCGGAGAATTACACCCTCAGCACCCTCAATCCTGTGGATAACAACCCGAGGATATTCACCGATCACATTGTCGTTCCCTGCTCAGCCATCAAAGAAAATCATTATGGCCTCACCCTCGGCATCAATGAACAGGTCTATGGGGCTGTCCACGTGATTGTGGTCGACCTGGGCGTCAATGAGATGAACGATAAAAACAAAGGAAAAGACTTTGGCGCTATCAAAAGCCGTATGACGGAAAGGCTTAAGGAGCTGTTTGACGATCTCGGAAGTGAAAAATACATCTGTTACGTACCCCTGCGTGCCGACTTCTACCGCGTATATACTAATTTCGATATCTCCGGCAAGAGCAGCCCGGTGTATGTGAAATCACTCGATTCCCTGGTTTACGATATCAAATACCTGTGGACATCATCACTGATAAACGATTCAACCCTCTTTGAAACAACAAAAAAGGAAATACTGACGTTCATTGAATCATCACCGTCAAGGGTCGTGCTTCATTATATGTTCATGGACAACAGCCTGTATAAAAATGATTTTCAAACCTCCACCATCATGCAGCGGCTGATCGTCAGGATGGCTGATGAGTATCAGAGCGGGTATGTGATCGAGAGGAAAAAGAAAAAGCAAGACCATTACGGTAATCATGATATTCTGGTTTACCTGCCCGATGATGATTATATTGAGAGCCTGATAGCCAGAAAAACCATCATCGAATCGATGAATACGTTTATAATGTTTTAAATAAAATCCGGAACGCTCAGATGAAAAAGTTGATTTTGTTCTCATTCAGTCTTTTCTTTATCTTCATACTATTCCCTTTGCCCCGTCTTGTAGCACAAAGTGAAAAAGCGGTTTTAAATATGCCCGATATCGATGATCCGCAGGAGCTGGAGCACGTCAAGAGTGATCAGACAATCGTGCAACCGGTAAAATGGTTCGTCTATAGCGACCGGGAGGATAACGTTGCATATATTACTGCAACAAGCAATGATGTGCTGACACAAAAGATAGGATTTTTGGAGATCTTTTATGTTATCGACGAAAATGAAGACAGGGTGCAGCTGGTCAGGACGAAAGACACGCATACGGTACCGGGCAAACAGGCCGATCTCTATGCATCGCCATCGGCGGCTATCGGATGGGTGCCCAAGGACAGACTGGTGCTGGAGAATCACTGCAAACAGAAGGAAGGCAGCGAGGCTCCTTTCAAAGCTATGATCATCAACAGGTTACTCGATTATGCTAAAACTGATAAATATCAGCAAGAAATTGGTCATTTTCAATTTTTTTCTTCTCCTGTATTGAACACATATGGTGAGAATCAAACAGGTGCAACAGTATATAAGATTTATTATATCTTTAAAAATTCTGAAGGGAAGCTATTGCTTGGCAAAGCAGCAACTCTGAGTGATCCTGTCCACGACAAGATAAACATACTGGGGTGGATTAACGAGGTGTACACCACGCCGTGGAACTCGAGGGCGTCGCTGCAGCCCAACTATACCAACAGCTCGCCGTTGCCTTCCAAGGTTGCCGACAGTTGCAACGTAGCCACCTTATGGGCGCAGGGCAAGGAAGGCCCTCCCAACTGGGTCGAAGATCCCGTTTTGAAATCGGCCTGGCCCGGATCACGCGACAGACTGCCTTACCTGGGCCCCGGTTGTAAAGCTGACATTCTCCATGTTGGCATCATCCATGACATTGAAACGGAAGAAGGCCAAAACATCATGGAGATCATGATCAAGCTGCGTGAAGCCAGCAAGCAGTTCACCAACGACCTGAACATCGTCTTTGTGATGGACGGCACCTCCAGCATGAAAGC
>CAZVNP010000062.1:0-14786 GCA_964628285.1 uncultured Lentimicrobiaceae bacterium | reverse complement strand
GTAACGAAATACGAAGTTACGTAGAGAGATATTTAGAGCTCAACAATTGAACAATAGAACATTTGAACAATGATCTCTCCGTGCCCCATTTCCGCCTTATAAAAATCGCGTGAAGAAAATCAGGGTTTCAGCGGGGTCAAAAATAGCAGATCAGGCAGTTGTTTTACCGGATTTGACAAGATCCCCGCTTGCACGGGGATCCGCGAAGATTGGGATAACATTATATTAAAAGCCTGATATACGAAAAACTATTTTCAAATTTACGGATGTCGTCCCTCACCGCAACCCCGCCTCCCAACAATATAACACTATGACAATATAACAATCTCTTTAACAACGGAACAATTGAACCATGAAACAATGGACCAATTAACAGTGATGCCTTCCAGCACTGAAGTCATTAATTTATTCCATGATGTCAATTATACTCTCTTTAACCAATTGATATGCCTCCATATAATTGTATTCCGTTCCCGGCACCAAAAGAGTATCTGTATCTCGCAAAAATTGCGGATCCTTTATTTTGTCTTCAAGATTTTTGAGATAGACAGATTTGGCAGGCATGTGATCGGTAAAGTTTATATATTGCCTGTAAGCTTTCACTATTTTGTCAAAATCGACTGAACCCCTGGTCATTGCCCAATACAAATCAAACAGATCACGTCCCTTTTTGCGTTGGTATAGCGCCCTGAGTTTAGTTCCAAGCAACTCACTCAATTCATAAGTTACAATGACAGATTCCCCCTGATACCATCCTGATTTCAGGACCATTTTCTTCCAGTCAAGATCGTAGACATGAAAATGTTCTCTGGTATTAACCTCAATTTTAAGTCTGAGCCTGATTACCGGTGGCATCTCGGAATAAAACCTGAAAAATACCTTATTACTTCTGGAAGTCTGAGTGATATTGCTTTTTCCGATAAAAGAAAGCGCATTTTGTATCCTTCCCAATATTTCTTTTATAGGTTCGGGGTCAAGCTGGACCAAGTCAATATCTTCCGAATACCTGACTTGGGGTTGAATGAATAACTTATGTATGGCCGTACCGCCTCTGAAAGCCAGTCTTTGATTCAAATAATCATCACTAAAAATATGGATTAGTGCTCTTTCGATAATCATATCCTGTTCTACCTGAGCTTCTTCAGGCCATTTGGCATGGGCTTTCCATTCTTCAATATAACGGCGGGGTATCATAGATCACCTTCAACATTAAAATTAATGATGACCTTCCACTTTTTATTTTTCTCGCCTTTTTTTTCATTGCTGGTTACCAATGGGATCATATTGGGTCTTTTGTCTTTAAGCAGATTGAACAATGCCTCACTTCTTTTTTTATTACCAGGTATCTTATCAAGCAAAAAACCAAGGCGTTGCAATGAGGCAGTTTGGGGAAAATTTTTTGCAGCCCTTATCAAATCGGAGACCTTCATTTCATCAGTCAGCTCTTGCAAAACAGTAAATATGCTATTCATGCTAAGCCTGGATCCATAAAACAATAAATCGAGTGCTGTTAATCCGGGTGATGAAACCTTAATATAACCTGCACTGGATTTAATATCAATAATATCGTCGTCCGCCCATTCTTTTTTGACAAGGAAATGAATCGATAGCTTTTTATTCACCACAGAGCGGAGAGCCGGTTTACCGGTCACAACCCATGAAGTCATCGGCTGCTGGTGGGCAGCTCCATGCAAGGCAGCAGCGGTAAAAAGACCCAGATAATATTTCCTGCCGAGCGATTTCATCAGATCATCAATAAACATGGTCACAGGCAACATGCCGCCAGCAGAATATTCCGGGGTGATAATGACATAAAAACCTTTACGTATTTGAGCTATGGTTCCTTTTTTCTTCATTCTGAACAGAGCCTGGTTTATGGCTCTATCAGAAGCGTCAAACGCTGATTTTATCTCTTCAAGGGTGAAGGCGTACCTCCCCACAGACTGAAGTCTATAAAGAAATTCTTCCAGATATTTATAGTTGTTCAAAGTACAAAATTATATTATTTCATTTGCAATTAACTACGATTTTTGTAGCAGATCGCAAATATAATCAATTCTTTTAAAATTCGAGTGCTTGATCTCTTTTACTCAGTAAAAAAATCTCACCAACTCACAGATTAAAATCACCAAAACATAATCTACTCAACTAACAATCAAGAAAATATAAATTCTCAGCAGTTCCGTTTTATGAATTTCGGACCGGTCCATGATTGGACGATTGTCGATGGGGCCGAGGTGACGAAATACGATGTAACGATGTAACGAAATACGAAGTTACGTAGAGAGATATTTAGAGCTCAACAATTGAACAATGATCTCTCCGTGCCCCATTTCCGCCTTATAAAAATCGCGTGAAGAAAATCAGGGTTTCTACCGGATCGACGGCTGAAGTTCAGGCAGTCGTATATCCGGAGGTCTTTTATTTCATCACCAGTATCTTTGCCGTCTGTTCGATCGTGCCGGAATTATTTTTTACCATGATCATGTAAAGACCTGTCGGGAAACCGGCAGTATTGAATTGTGCCATCCTGTTTGTAAACTTCGTGGCCGCCAGAACAGTACCTCCGGTACCGAGTAATTCTACGGTAAAGTCACCTTCCTGATTCAGGACGACGGTGATCCTCTCATGGGTGGGATTCGGATACACTTTGAGTTCAGTTCCTTCAGCGATAAAGCTGTCAAATCCCGAGGGACAGGCGTTGGCGCTGTTAAAGGTCGGCGTGGTGAGTGCCACAAATGCGCCGCTGCCATCAGGGCATCTGCCGGTCGAAACATCCGCGGTCTGCGGCCCGAACGACGTGCTGTCAATGACTGTCTCCGCACCGTCACTTAATATGATCTCCTCACCACCGGCTGAGAGCTTGAAATTGCAGTGGATATAGGATGACGTGCTGTTCTCTTCATCGGCCCAAATGGGCAGGTAGCTGCCGGGTTCAATGATGGTATTCTCAGGGAAGGCGAATTTTGTCGGGTTGCTGAAGTCGTCAGAGAGATACAACCCAAAAAGGTCGACCGGGCTACCCGTTGTATTGTACAATTCGATCCAGTCCTCATGGTTGCCGTATTCATTGACGGTGTCGTTCTCATTCTTGGCCAGGAACTCATTGATCAGAACATCGCCCGGCGATACCACCGGAAGCTGAGCCTGTAAGGTATAATATTCATGTTCGGCGCGTTCAGGTGCGAATGCGCAGGCATCATCATTCTCAGCGTAAACATAATATTGAGCCTGGAGTGCATTCAGGATGAATGTTACGCCGTAGACATCGTCACCGGCCAGGCCGTCATTATGTTCACCGTCATCATACATGAGCATCCGGGAAAACTTTCCGGACATATCCAGACGAAGACCTAACCGGACCGCATCCGAGTTGGTATTGGTCACATGAGCCGTGATGGTCACCTCGCTGTTGTAAAAAGGTTCAGGATCACCGGGTGTGACATCCGTAATGAGAGGTGGCGGGCTGAGAAATTCAGGTGTTGACAGCAGGTAAGTCGTCCTGGCCTCCATCAGAGTGCCTATACCCGGGATGACATAGCTTGCGAAGGTGACGTCGGAGGTCATACCGTTCAGGAAATCGTCATAGGAAAAGAATTTATTCGTGTCGGATTGCACGGCGGTGTCGATCAGTGCCTGAAGCTGTGCCGCTACGGTCTGATAATACCCGTTAACGAAGTTCTCCGCCACCAGCGTGCGCATATGAGCAATATACATTTTCATGTATTCCTGATCACCAAGTATCACATTGATCAGGGGCCAGTCATTGTCGGAGGCATGCAGCAGGGGCGTGAGCTGCTGCATGTCAGGAACCGTCAGGCTGCCGCTGCCGCCACCCTGGGAGCCCGCAAAAGGAAAACCGCCCAGCGACATGTTCAGATCCCATACAATGGAGTTGAAATGCTTTGTGTTGTCCTCATATAAATAATGATTCTGCGAGAACCATCCTGAGTAACTGTCTAAATTGACAAGCACATTATTGAATGCCAGCATCCAGATGGCCCTGTCCATGTCAAGCATGGAGGGAACGGATGAAGGATAGTTGGTGATGGTATCGCATACGGCCACCAGGTCATTCCAGCCATAGTCCGACTCCATCTCGTACAAATCAAAGTAATCGCTGCTGTCGGATGAAATGTATTTGAGGTTGCTCCTGGAATAAGGTCCTGCCGTCACCGGACTGCATTTAATGAAGGTATTCTTTGAAGAATAGAAATGGTTTGAGCAGAACTTTTTATTGATGCTCTCATCATTGGAGTACAACCCGTAGTAAACGCCATTGATGTATACCTGTGCGAAATTGGAGCGCGGGCAATCCATATAATCCTGGAGGATATGGTATGACAACACCTCCCTGATCATCGACGGATCGGCATAACAATTGGCCAGTTTGATGCTTGTGATACCCTCGTACGACTGGTCCTTGAATTCATCTAAGGAGATGTGCAGCGGATTCTTAACGTAAGTCGAATCGTACGAGCTGGTCCCTTTGTATTTTACGCCGGCACTGTCAAATTGTACGCCGTTCACTTTTACCCATTCCGACATCAGGTAGCCCTGCGCACCATATTTGGCCGTGTCCATCATGTAATCCCAGTTGGGTTGAGTAAAGCTTATTTCAATCTTTTGAATGGTGTTAAGGTCATACAAAGTCACTTGACCTTTCACCGGCGGATTCTGCAAAAAGAAGGCAAGCAGCAGAACGGTGATGGTTAACTTTTGAGGTCTCATAAGTTATTGTTTTAAATTATTACTTGATTAAAAGGATTTTCCTTGTTATCATATCCCCACCGCCCGTTTTGATCATCAGGCTATAAATACCCGTTTGGCATGAAGATAGGTCAATCACTGCCGTAAGCTCCGATTGAAAAACGATTACGCCGTATGAATTGATGAGGGTCATTTCCGAATGTTCAAATGAAACATCGTCTGTTTCAAGATAAACTATGCCTGATGTGGGATTGGGAAATACTCTCAGTGTCTTTCCGGTAATCTCATTGACCAATCCTGTAGTCTCGAAATAGAATGGTTCTGACAGTGCCGACAGGCAGCCGCTGCTGTCACCCGTCTGCACCTGGTAATAGCCGTTCTGAAGAGGTTTGTAATGCCGGTCAGTGGCACCGGGGATGAGGATGCTGTTGAAAAACCACTGATAGGATGCTGCCGGGCTCGATACCAGTGAGTCACCCTCCTGTGTGATGGTCGGTGTAAGCGGTATCGTTCCGTTGACATAACAGGCTGAGTATCGTAACGCATTGACTGTCGTGCCGCTGACAGATTTGGACCAGATCATGTTCTGGTTGGAGTCGATCTCATAGATAAATCCCGCCTGGGCAATGCAGATCAACATGTTGCCATTGGGCAGCTGTTGTGAGCTGCTCATTGAATTCGAGTGACCGTTGCAGGCATGGCGCCAGCAGTAAGTGTCAGGTTCATAGGCTGTGCCTGGTGTCCACGAATAGTTGTAGCCGTCGAAGGGAGGATCAATGATGTCGACAGACGACTGGTTATTGGATATCCCGTTATTGTTAAAGACGACGATATCATTTGCCCGCGGGCACCCCTCAGGCACCCAGTGGCCGTTATGGACAACATGGAAAACATTGGCACCCGGAGCGCCATAGGCCGCCGGGTTACCCCAGCGGTAAAGGATATCGCCTCCACGGCCGGAATTGCCGCCGCTATGTCCTGCCGCCTCCTCCGTGGTGGTGCTGTGATCGACAACATATATCTCATTCATGTAATGAGAGCTGAAGACGATCTGATCAAGATGAGGGTTGTAATCCACTCCGTTCAGGTGCAGCCAGTCGGTGGTCTGCGGTGAGTTGTTGTAGTTGATGTTCAGTAATTCAGGATGGTCGGCCACGATGCCATAATTGTCTTTCGACGGATCATATTGCTGTATCAGATGATCCCAGGCGTGCCATTCCCACACGATGAGGCCGCCGCTGCTGCCGTCAGGCTGGACTTCGACAATCTTATCGGGCCACATAATATGACTGTACTGGCTGCCGGCCTGCGTCACTTCGGCAGCGCTCTTCAGCTCCCAGGCGATGATGAGCACATCACCATCCGGCATAGGACATATGTCGTGATGAGAACAATAGGTCGATGTCGAATAAATATAATTCCATGTCACATTCCCGTCCCAGTCACTCATTTGCACCTGCCCGCATACACCTCCACCGTTAAAATAGTTGCCCATATGGGCGACGGTCCTCAGGATAGAACCGCCGGGCAGAAGGTAACAGGAATAGCCTGTCTTGGCCGAAGAGCTGAAGGTCCAGCTGTGATAAGTCACCCCGTTGGTGTCGATGAGATAAGCTTTGGTGCTGTTTTGCACACTGTACAATGTATAGTCACCCCATTGCTGGGCTTCAGTATTTAAATATATCATGAGAAATGTCAGTAAGATCCCTCTGATCAACAGCCTTAAATGCATCCTCACATAGATTTTTTTTATGACTATTTTATTGAATAATCAATTTGATTAAGCTATCCGTTTTATCCTGATTCACAATATGCACAATATAGACGCCGCTTTTCAGGGAACTTCTGTCAACGTGCAATGAATGGCCGTTAAACGCTTTATAGGTTCTGACCGCCCGGTTTGACATATCCGTAATAATGACATCATGGGTGTGAGCGTCATCATTGAATTCAATATCAGTAAAATCATTGGTGGGATTAGGAAAGAGATGGACCGGGCGGTCCTCATCATTAATCTTGATACCCTGTGAATTGCAGGGGTCACATTCGGCGTAACAGACGATTGCAGTCACCGTGTCGCTGTAAATTTCGATGACCCGGTTGCCGTTCAGGGCACAGGCGGCAGGTACACTCTCATATTGCCCCGCTGTGTTGCCGTTGACAAATCTGTGTTCACAGGCGTTGATCGTTGAATCGACGAAGGCGATGTACTCATAAATTTCATCTTCAAAAGAGTACATCATGGCTGTTGCGGGATCCCAGCCCTGGAAGTCGCCCGCGACATGAATGCCGGCAGGATCGATCACCGCCACATTTTGCATGTCGACTTTAAGACGCAGAAGAAAATGACCTGCCGGGGCATTGCCCGCAAAGATAACAGGCTCGATGACAGTTGTGTCATTTGCCAGTGAGTCGACCCATATCCACCTGTTGTCATTATAGTTATACCCCACGCGCGACTCGACAGGGACAAATTCCACATCATACCACTGATCACCGTTCAGGAATTTATATTCATATTTTGTGAAAGCAGGTATCTCCACGATAATACTGTATATGTCCGTTCCGGGCTCATTCGCCAGGGGTGTCGTATTGGGCTGCCAGTCACCGCCGGAAAAACCGGCGGCAGCCTGGAAGTCACCGGCGACATGTACCCCTGTCGCATTGATGACCTGATACCTCATATCCACAGAGAATTTTACCTTTTTTGCTGACAAATAGTGTAAAGCAATAAGTATCAGAAAAGAAACCAACATCAACTTTCTCATATTGATTCAGAACTCGTTAGCTTATAAACCGGAATGATAGCCGAAAGATCGTACGAAAACTTCAGGCAGTAAAATTATTGAGGTATAGAGGGTATTTTCAGCGGTTAATAAAAAAGCTTTAGGCCTTGTACTGGGCAAAGAAATTCTTCAGGTAGCTGGAACCTATTGGGATGTTTCCACCGGCAATGGTGATGATTTTATTTCTGACACTTTCAATTTTGCGGAAAGGAATAATGAAAGAACGGTGCACCCTGATAAAATCCCTGGCAGGAAGTTTATCCATGATGGCCTTCATGGTCATTCTGGCAACCAGTGGCTTCCTTCCGGCCAGGTATATTTTAAGATAATCATCCAGACCTTCTATATATAATATGTCGCTGAGCATGATTTTAATCAGGCTGTAATCGGCACGAATGAAAATATACTGCCGGTCGTGACTCTCTTTTTGGTGAATAAACTTGTAATATTCATTAGCCTTGTGGACGGCCTGCTGGAAACGTTCAAAAGTAAAGGGTTTTAACAGATAGTCCACGGCACTCAGATTGAATCCTTCCACGGCATATTCAGAATAGGCCGTGGTAAAAATGACCATGGTCTCCTGGTCGATCATTTTATAAAACTGAATCCCCGAAACAGAAGGCATTCTGATATCCAGAAAAAGAAGGTCGACAGGAAATTTGCGTAAAAATTTCAAGGCCTCCTGTGGTCTCGTGAAACTCTTCTGGAGGTCGATAAAATCGATTCTGCCGCAGAAATTTTCCACAATCGACAGGGCAGGAGGTTCATCGTCTATGGCTATGGCTCTGATCATTTCAGTTGGATTGACAGTTCTACCAAAAAATCATTGAGGTCATCCTTAATGGTCAAATGATGACCGGCAGGATATAAGAGCTCCAGCCTCTGCCGCGCATTGCTGATACCGACACCTTCCTGGGATTCTTCATAGTTTGGCAGGCAGACCTTCTTATTCCTGACCTTCATGATCAGTTCATAATCTGTGATCATGATATGAATATCAAAACTGGCGTCCTCTTCAGGGTTGACACCATATTTAAAGGCATTTTCGATGAAAGGTATCAGGATCAGCGGTGCTATCTGTTTACCTTCAGCGCGACCGTCAATGATGAGCCTGATTTTGGCTGTGTCAGCCAGACGGATTTTCTGCAACTCAATATAATCGACAAGGTAATTGATTTCCTTCTCAAGCGGAACGAAATCATGGCCGGCATCACTGAGCGTATAGCGCATCAACCCCGAAAGTTTGACAATGGCATCGGCCGTGTTATCCGCTTTCTGTAAAGCCAGTGAATAGATACTATTCAGCGAATTAAAAAGAAAATGTGGATTGACCTGTGCTTTAAGGTAAGATAATTCGGCGCTGAGCTTTTCTTTTTCGGTTCTCTTCCACCTGGTGCTGATCTTCAACATCAATGAAAAGAAGAAGACAGCCAGAAAAAGAAAGAAGTTGTGCTGCAATCTGAATAAATAGTCACCGAAAAATGGTCGTGGAGGAGAACCGGGAGGGCCGGGAGGCGGTAAACGGTCGTAAGTTTCAAAGGGAATGATCATCGAGGGCAGGAAGGCGATCAGTAAATAACAGATCAAAATGGCGACGATAAAATAGAAATATCTCTTCTTAAAGAACAGTCCCTGAATAAGAACGTAGAAGTTGAAATAAAAAAACAACAGCAGCAGCAGGTTATGCAATATATCTCTTATGGTATTCGGATTATGAAAAACACCGGTAATATCCCTGGAATTGGGATTGAAGATAACAGGTAAGGCGATAAAAACGATGCAACCGAAAAAATGGATAAAGAGTTGGCCGGTTCTGCTTTTCATTATTTTTATTTGGGTACAAATGTAAGGGAAGTGTGGCAGGGGGATTAAAAAAAGAGGTGAATATCAGGATTGTGCCGGAAATTGCAGTTCCACCTTCTCCCCCTCTCCTCCTTGCTACTCGCAGCTCGTAGCTCGCAGCTTATAATTCACTGCGCTATCTCTACTATCTTGGCTACCGGAAGCGAATTAAGCATATCCGTCACCTTCTGCTCCTCCGGGATGCCGTTGCTGTGGAATGTCAGCAGCGAGCTGCTGAAAGGCATCTGGATCTCATACGACAGCTCTCCCTCCGAGTCCTGGCTGCGTGTGAGCAACGCTTTGTATCCCGCCACCTTGATGCGTTTCTGGTTGGGGTCCGAGGCCATGAACACCGACATAGACAGCATCGTGTTGAGGCCTGCCAGCAGTGGTGAGTCGCTGACGACCTGGATGGTGACGCCGAGGGAGTCGCTGCCGTATTCCCTGTTGATATACAGTCCGGCGAAGCCGTAATTGGTGCCGCTGACGTTGTCGGATGAGGCCACCTTGTCCATGCCGCCGAGTGTCGGCGGCAGCATGTCGAGGATCTCCTGCCCGATGGCCTGGTTCACGCCACGCAAGGCCTCCTGCAGGGCGAAGCGGGCGTTCTCGAGGTCGCCGGAAGCATAGGATTCACTCGCCGTCTTGAGTTGTTGGTTCACATCCTGCGCCCTGACCTGTAAGGTCACCGTCAGCAGGATCAGCAGTGCGGATAATAACGCTGTTTTCATTGCTCTCCCAGTTGCTTTTTAATGTTATTGATATCGATTGCTGACGAGGCGTTGATGAAATCATCCTCATTGTTGAAGTTCACCCCCTCGGTGACGAGTATGGACGACTGGCCGAAGGGCACGCTCAGCTTGTAGCCCGTGCTCTCGTTATATTCAATCACAGCCGGGTAGTCCTCGAATTTGACCTGCTTGTAGTTCTGCTGCTCGCTGCCGGAGGAGTAAGCCCCTGATGCCAGGTACATGTTGACGGCCGACAGCATGGCGGCGTCGTTGCCCACGGTCACCGTGAACTCCTGGTCGCCGCCGCGGTATACCCGCTTGATAATGAGTCCCACGAAGCCTATGCCCGAGCTGGTCACGTTGTCCTCGGCGTCGACCTTGGGCAGGCCCGCGATCTTATCCGGCAGCTCTTTCAGGATGCCCTGCCCTATCTCCAGCTCGATGCCGAGGATAGCCTGCCGTATGTCATAGCGGGCGTCGGTGTATTTTTTACCGTTGAAGGCCGTCGCCGCATCGGCGATGTTGGCCTTCACGTCGGGCGCGGTTTTGCTCAGCCCCACGCCACGGGTGTTGGAAGGACGCCCGGTAGTTGGTGTGGACTCGGCAGGTGGCGCCTCCTGGGTCTGCTTTTCTTCGTCCGGTGTCTTCTTAATTACCGCATTCTCGGCTTTTTTCTTCAGCCTGTTCAACAGATCCTGCGAGGAGGCCGGCTGTGCGAGAAAACCGGCAAACAGGATCGCCAGGCCCAGAGTGAATAATGTCTTTTTCATCGGAAGGTGGATTGATGGTTAATCTGAAATGTGATCGTTATCGGGTTTTGGAAGAATTCAGAGATAAATCTTCACTGCAAAGATAATATATAATGGCGAAAAAGGTTCCGTCATGATAAAAAGAGATGAGATCAATAATTATATTGTTATATTGCTATATTGTTGTAAATCAGTATAATATAATAGATTCCCTGATTGCCAACTGCCAATTGCCAACTAACTACTGACAACTGATGACAGCCAATAAATTTACAAATCCCTCTTTTTTAATTTCACTCCGCGCTCTCTGTGTACCCTGCCACTGACCTGTCAGTGGCAGGCTCCGCGCCCTTTGCGGTTATAAAGAAAGAGATTTTATTGATAAACAGTATGGAGGGGATTATTTTTTGCAAAATATTCAAATCTTCTTTATCTTTAAACACTGAAAGCAAAAGCTTACTTATTCGAACCATCAAAACCAAATGACTATGCAAACACTATCCGGACGCTTTCACCTGATCCTCACTCTTACCCTGTTTTTTTCCTTATCGACCTTTGCCCAGCCCCTGAAGATCTTCTTCATCGACATGGACCAGGGCGACGCCGTCCTCATCGTCTCACCCGGCGGCAGGACGCTGCTCATCGACAGCGGCGACGAAGGCAAAGGGGCGCGCATCAAAGATCTGCTGGACCAGGAGGGCATCACCTCCCTCGACTTTTTCGTCTGCACCCACTACCACTCCGACCATTACGGCGGCATCGACGAGCTGGTGCTGAACGACTCGGTTCCCGTCGGTACCTTTTACGACAGGGGGGATACGAACTATCTGCCTTCTTCGAAACATAAGGAAAAAGCTTTCCGGAACTATCAAAAGACTACAGGAGGCACCGCCTCACACCTGACGCGTGGTATGCTGATTCCCCTGGATCCGGCTATGACGGTCCGTTGTGTCGCTTCCGGCGGTGTGGTGCTGAACGGTGACACGGCCACCGGCATCGATGAGAACGACATGAGCATCGCCCTGGTGGTACAATATGGCGGCTTCACCTTCTTCACCGGCGGTGACGTCGAGAAGCCCACCGAGGCCAAGATCGCGGCGCTGCACCTGGCCAGGGACGTCGACGTCTGCAAGGCCGACCACCACGGCTCACACATGTGCTCCCTGCCGGCGTTCATGCAGGACATGTCACCCGCCGTTATCATCATCTCCAACGGCTCCGACGGTACCTACAAACACCCCCGCCGGGTGACCCTCAGCACCTACCGTGCCCTGACACCGCCACCCGTCGTGTTCCAGACCAACAAATACCTTAAGAGCGACACCACCGGCGGCAACGTGCCCGATGTTTATATCGCCGATCCGCAGACATTCGACAAGGACGGGACAATCCTGCTGACGGTCGACAATGCCACACGCAAGTATGTTGTGAGCTACGGCGATACATCGTTTACTTTCACCTTCAAGCATATGCCCTCCACCTCCGAGTGGATCGTCATCAAAAACCTGCTGCCCGATCCCGCCGGCTATGATAATGTGAATGAGCAGGTCACGCTGCTCAACAAAGGCAGGGACGCCGTCGACCTCACGGGCTGCTTTCTGAAGAACGGAACCGGCCGCATCTGGTCGCTCGACGGCCTGCAGATCGCTGCCGGCGACTCACTGACGGTCACCCGCAACAACATGCCCATGAGCCTGCGCAACACAGGCGACAGCATCACACTCATCGGACGATCGAACCAGGTGATGGACGGATTTGCATATAACGGTTCAAAGACGGGAGTGGTTATCTGGACAGGACATTGAATGATAGTTAGGGGGGATGGTTTAATTGTTATTGCTATATTGCTTTAACTGCCAACTGACGACTGACGACTGACGACTGACGACTAACGACTGACGACTAACGACTGACGACTGACGACTGCACCTCACCCCCACCTCCCGCTTTTCAGCGGGACAAGCTCTCTCCTAAAGGAGAGGGGCTTTTAACTTCTCCATACCAACCACCCTCACCCATCTTCTCACCCTCTTGCGTCTCGAAGCTTCCGGGTAGAGCGGTTCGTTGCCTCCCCGCTCCCCCACAGACCCGTACGAGCGGTTTTCCCGCATACGGTTCCTCTGAATACGGTTTCGCTAAAGACTGCTGTGATATATCTTAGGCTTGAGTAGCGGATTCCATTCTTCTATCAGATTGACGTACTTTTCCCAGTTCCAGCGCCGTTTTCCTCCCCGGCGATTCAGCCAAAAGTGTAACCGGCGTTTCGCCTGTTCATAGTAATCGGGTATTTTCCTGCTGTTAAATGTAATCCCATAATACTCATAATGTCCTCTCAACATTTGGTTCACCCCTCGTATTATCTCCCCTTCTTTTCTATGCCTGTTTTCCCTCAGCCACTCATCCATCCGTTTGAGTGATGCACGGAACTTCTTGCTGCTTGTCTTGCGTTTGAGTACATTTTTCCCTTTACGGCTTTTGCCCCAGTAATGGGTAAATCCTAAAAAATCAAAGGTCTTTGGCTTTTGTCCATCCTTGTCCTCCAACTCTACCAGTCTCGTCTTCTCAGGATGTAACTTTAAACCGTATTTCTCAAAACGCTTCGGTAATACCCTCATTACCCTTATTGCATCTTCCCTGTTGATAAAGCCCAGCAGAAAATCATCTGCATAACGGATGATGAAGCTTTTACTCTTTAGCAGCGGCTGGATTTGTTCATGGAACCATTCATCAAGGACATAATGCAGATAAATATTGCTTAACAGCGGTGATATACTCCCACCCTGAGGTGTTCCCTCTCCCGGGTAGTAAACGTTCCCGTTTTCCAGTATCCCCGCCTTCAGCCACTTATTTATCATCCGCCTTATCACACCATCCTTTATCCTTTTGTCCAGAAATTCCCGCAGACACTGGTGATTTATGCTCCCAAAGTAATTCTCAAGGTCTGCATCTATGATATAATGCTTCCCTTTTATAGTTACTTCTTTGTACAATGCTTCCAATGCCTGATGTTGTGACTTGCCCGGTCTGAACCCGTACGACGTATCGTAGAATATCTCCTCATATACCGGCGTGAGAACTCTTGTTACTACTCCTTGCAGTATCTTATCCTCTATCGTTGGCAATCCAAGCGGCCGTACCTTCCCGTCTCCTTTGGGTATGTATACCCTCCGTACATTCGGTGCACGGTACCTCCCGCTTTTGAACGCTCCCAGTAATTGCGGTATACTCTCCTTTCGCCGTCCGTTGTACTCTTCCCATGTCTCCCTGTCCACTCCTGCAGCACTTTTCTTGTTCAGGCTGTCGAAGCTTTCATCGAGCATGGCCTCGGTGATGTACTGTGCCAGATTCGTCGATGCTTCATCCGGAAATTTCCTCGCTCTTTCCGCTATCTGCATTTCTACTGTTGACATCTCTTTCATGCCTCTGGTTCACGTTGTGTTTCTAAAGTGCAGCTCCGTATTCAGACATCCCCCTTCCCTACCAGGTGGCTTTCATGGAGCTGATTTCCCACCGTTCAATCGGTACTATGAGGATGTTAAGACTGCTTCCGCCTCTCTCTTTGACTTCGGTTTCCCTCGTCTTGGATACCATCACGATATTGCCTTTTCTTTGCGCCTTCACGGGTGGCAATATCTACCCGTGAGGCCCGGACTCTTTGGGTTCGGACATTCCGCTTATCCGTTTCTCGTGTGGAGACGGGAAGCTCTCCCAAGTTCCCGTGGATACCTCTTGTGCATCTGCCCTATTCTCAGACCCCGGCCGGACTATTTGACCTCAACCTTAACGGTCATTTAGTGCTGCTCACATTGCTGCAACAATGAAAGCTCCTTGCAATATGCTACATTTCGGGATTCTATCACACAGCTTTTGCACTCCCTGTGTACGCTTCGTGCAAGCATCTCTGCTTACTACGCAACACCCGGTTTTGGCTGCTGGTTAGGCTTTACCAATCAGGATTGGTTACCTGA
>CAZVNP010000061.1:0-15890 GCA_964628285.1 uncultured Lentimicrobiaceae bacterium | reverse complement strand
AATATTTGACCGTTTTTCCGGCGATGTAAACCTCATTATCAAAGATCAGCTGGCTGGCTGTGAGCTGTATGCCCGAATTATTGACAACGCCGGTCGTTATTTGTCTTTTTGGCCCGGAGGGATTGGTCAGATCAGGAAAGATGATGACGGGTTGTTTAATATAGTGCCCCAGGGTAGCCTCTGAGGAGAACTGGGGCAGCCAGCCGGAAAGAGCGATACGGATATCCTGCCGGGTGATATTCTCATCCAGCTTAACCTGTTTAACCGCAGGCTGGTTATTAAAAGCATAACGGATACATCCTTCCAGTGAAAGGACATCAGGTGAGACCGTGTCGCTATCCTGTGCTGTCGCTAATGATGGCACCAAAGCGACCATCGCAGCGATGAAAGTTACCCGCCAAATAAGAAATATTAATTCTGATCGGAATCCCCTGGTGGGGTAAAAAAGGATTTTCATTCCTAAGGGTCAATTGTCTAAATAAAACAATCAATGTTATCCTGAAGTTGAGTGACCATATTAAAAAATGTTAAAAAAATTGATTTTGCTTTGATTGCCATAAGAATTACAAAAAAGATATTTTTATATCTTTGAACCGTAACATAACCTTTCTGAACTTAAAAATATCGGACAGATGATAAAAAAAACCACTTTGATTCTCCCGGTTTTATTTATTTTTTCGTTATCCATTCAGGCGCAATCCCTTCCGAGGATTGACCTTAACGAACCTGATCTGGGCACAGGCAAGCTGCTCATGCAGGCCTTAAAAGACCGTAAAAGCCAGAGGGCTTATTCCGACCGGGAACTCTCTTTACAGGAGCTCTCGAATCTGCTGTGGGCTGCCGATGGCATCAACCGTCCCGCCGAAGGAAAACGGACGGCTCCCAGTTCCATGAACAGGCAAGAAATCGACATCTATGTTATTCTTAAGAAAGGCATCTACCTTTACGATGCCAAAGAAAATACATTGTTACCCGTGGTTGAGGGTGACTACCGTTCACAGGCCGGCACACAGGCCTATGTGGCAACGGCCCCTGTTAATCTGATCTATGTCTCTAATCTTGACAAGCTGGGTGGTGACACCATCCGGCAACAACGTGCCTCAGGCATCAATACCGGGTACATTTCACAAAATGTTTATCTATACTGTGCTTCGGCCAACCTGGCCACAGTCGCCAGAGCCTCCGTCGACAGGGCCACACTGGCCAAGACCATGAAACTGAAACCCGGACATCTGATCATTCTTGGTCAAAGCGTGGGATATCCGGCTGAAAAATAGCATGACAACCGGATCATTTCCTGATTATATATCATAGAAAACTAAAAAAAACAATTATGAAAATCGTCACTCTCGCCGTCACTGCCGTCTTTGTTATGTGCTTTGCACAAATGCATGCACAGAATGCAAAAGTTGAAACCTTGCGGGAATTCCTGAAAGGTATCCTGACCCTCGAACAGGGAAATATCAATTTACAGGAGCCTATTACAACCGTCAACGTTATCGCCGCCAAAAATGCCGATAAAACCATCGTTTTGACAAAAGACAATATCGAAGAAGCCTTGAAGGAGGCTCAACAATACAAAAGTAATCTCATCACGATCGATGATCATACCATTGTGAGGATCACCGATTTCAGCAAGTGTTCCCCATCCGGAGCCTGGAGCGCCTGCATGCCTTATGGTGAGGGTTATATTCAAAAGGGTGAGTTGATCAGCATGAAAGATTATATCAATTACATCATTGGCAGGCCCGATGATCAGGTTCGCACCCTGTATCTTTTTGAATGACGAATACCTTTTCCGGTAAAAGACCATATCTTATCCCTTTCGCTATTCGTCATTCGGCAATCGCTATTCGCTATTCACCAGTCGATTAGCGAGTAGCGAGGAGCGAATACCGATTTATGATTTTATTCACCATCTTTCGCTATTCGCCAGTCGCTATTCGCTCTATCCCACCATAACATGTATCTCGGGATAGCGGTAATTTGTTGATACGATACGGCGGCTCAGGAAGATAGCCAGGGTCAGAGGGCCTATACGCCCGATGAACATGCTAAGGAGGATAATGGTCTTTCCTGCATCTGACAGCAACGGGGTGATCCCCGTAGTAAGTCCCACGGTGCCGAAGGCCGAGACCTCTTCAAACATGAGATCGAGGAATTTCATGTGACTTTCTGTTATTGACAGGGCAAAAGCCGACACGAAGATGAGACCCAAAGCGAAAAGAGCTATGGAGTAAGCCTTGTCAATTAAAGAAAAGGGGATGGTATAATGGTACGATTCCACATTTTTCTTTCCTCGAATAGTGGCAATCGCCGATTTGAGTATGATGGCAAAGGTGGTGGTCTTGATACCGCCACCCGTGGAGCCGGGTGAGGCCCCGATGTACATGAGCAGGATGAAAAAAATAAGTACCGGTTGTGCGACAAACCTGAAGTTCACCGTGCTGAAACCCGCCGTCCGCGCTGTAATGGACTGAAACAGCGATGTGACGATCATGCCCTTGGGGCTCAGTCCTGCCAGTAAACCTTTCCATTCACTTATAAAGAAAACCAGGGCCCCCGTGATGATGAGCAAGAAGGAGGTCTTGAGCACCAAACGTGAGCTGACGGACAGGTTTTTCCAGATGTTGCGCAGTCCCTGCCCCCTTCCGAGCACCTCCGTGAGGTCTTCCATGGTGGCAAAACCGATACCTCCCAGAAAGATCAGCAGGGCGATGATGATGTGTACATTAAAAGCCTTCGACACCCAATAAGCATACAGATTATCGGAGAACAGGGAGAAACCGGCGTTGTTGAAAGCCGATATGCTGTGAAACAACGAAAAGAATAATTTCTGACCGGTGCCGGAGAAAAAGTGATTATCCTGCCAGCTGACAAATATCAATATGGTGCCGATGATTTCGATGATGATGCTGTAAAAGACAATTTTACGCAACAGGGTGCGTGTATCCGAAAGACGGCCCGTACTCAGAAAATCCTTCAGTATGGATTGATACCTCACGCTGTTGGTCCGGTAGAAAGTAGCAAAAAAGGTGGCGAATGATATGATGTTGATACCGCCTAGCTGAATGAGCAACATGATAACGACCTGACCTTTGATGGAAAAAACCGTGGCCGTGTCAACCACCACCAATCCGGTGACACAGGATGAACTGGTGGCTGTGAACAGGGCGTCGATGAACCGGATACCGACGATGGTCATCTCCGGCAGCATCAACAAGAAGGTGCCGAATGAGATGAGTATTAAGAACGATATGGTTATCAGGGCCGAGGGACCCAGCTCAAAGAGCTTCAGTTTATGACTGGCCTTACCCATCTCAAAACCTACAATAATGAAGAAATAGAGCTGCACGAACAGGAGTGTGTATGGCCGCAAATCAAATCCCAAGGTCTCATTGACAAAATTGATAAGGGTGATATCGAACAGCTTGTAAAAAATGGAGCTGATGACCAGGATAAGAAGTATCAATCCTTCGACCAGATTCTCCCGGATAAAATTAAGGGGGTGGAAATCATAGAAGACATGAACGAGGTACTTGAAGATGTAAAAACCTATACTTGTTTTGATGATGAGACGGATGGTTTCGGTGGTCTCCGCTGTCTTGGGGAAACCATAATACCAGATAATGCTGGCAATAGTGAAGACCGAGACGATTAGCGAGGCTATCCTGAGAACACTAAGTACAATGTTCTTATGGGTAAACAACCGCACATTGATTCTTTCCCTGATCTTATCAATAAATTTCCTGTTCATGAAGGGGAGAACATTTCAGGGAGACAGGTCAATCGTTGATTTCCACAAAACGGTCGATATCCTTGTTTTTGCCGAATACAACCAGATAGTCTTTCTCAGCGACGACGGTTTTTGAATCGGGGACGCCGGCGAGGTGTTGCTCCACGGATGCCTCTCCGTTTTCCGTCACCACTGTTTCCTTTTTAATGGTCACCAGGCTCAGCTTATAACGGTCGCGCAGGTCGATGTCACCGAGGGTGCGCCCCACGGTTCTTTTGGGAGCGGTGAGCTCGGCGATGCGATAATCGTCGGGTAACTGAAGGTACGACACCAGGTTGGGATTGAGCAGCCGTTCGGCGACAATGATCCCCACGTCGTTCTCCGGAGAGAATATCTCGCTGATGCCCATTTTTTCCAGTATCAGACGTTGCGCCACTCCCCTGGCCCGGGCGATGATCCTTTTAATGCCCAGATCGAGCAGGGTGACGATGCAGAGAAGCTCCTGCTCAAAATTGCCACCGATAGCCACCACCACGGTGGAATAATCCTTAATATCCTGTGACAGCAAGGCTTTTTCATCGGTAGCGTCGAGGCACACCGCGTAGGCCACCTCATCCTTGATGGATTCGATGCGGCTGGCTTCCACATCAATGGCCATAACCTCCGCACCATTACGTGTCAGAGCCCTGGCAATAGCACTGCCAAAAAGTCCAATGCCAATGACAACAAACTTTTGCCTGTTCATGTCCGATAACTTTTCATGGCAAATTTAGGATTATTCAGAGCATGTTCCTCACAAAATGAAAAATAACCCGACCATTAATTACGGGTAAAGACTTTATAACGATGGATCACCGGTCATGCAACCGCAATAAGAAATCCATCGTATCCACACCATCGGCATACTCTGTAAGAGAAGGTCTCTGTGATGCACCGAATGGGATTCCCTTTGCGATGCGTGAGTCACCCGTTACAACGCATTGTATCAGGTCTGCACCGGCTTGTAAACGCTCCTTCACCTGACCGACGGTGTCATAATATTCATAATAAATAACCGCTATGGGTGAGCTTATTGATACCTCTTCACGCAATAACAGGAATCCTGTATCATGACAGCTTACCCCGTTGAGCATAAACACCGCCTTGTAATAATCATAATTGTTCCTGTATTTATGATGGTCCAAAACGTAACGGTATTTTTCCATTCCGGCAAAAAGATTTTGAAAAGAGTAATCGCCCGGGACAAACAACTTGGCTACATTGCGGCATCCCCTGCCAAAATAAAGGAAGATATCCCCGGCGAGGCCGTCCAGGTCGTTTTCATTCTCTCCACCGGAAAGAAAAGCCACGCCGTTGCGGTTTTTTCTGATGATGTGGGGCACGTGACCGAAATAATACTCAAAGTACCGGGCGGTATTGTCACTGCCGGTAGCTATGATGGCATCAAATCCTGACAGGCGACCGGTCGACAACGAGACAGACGATCCAAAGCCAGGTTCAATATCCGTGAGAATGGTCACAAGGGCGGGCAGCAGCCGGTCATCATCCGATGATAGTTTTCCGTTGAAACGATGCCCTGACATCAGGACACAGAGAAAATCATGAAAGCCCACCAGCGGGATGTTACCGGCCATGACTACGCCGATGTTCTTTTTATTTTCATGAACGGTCCACCGGTCGTCATAACCTGCCGCCCATTGTTCCAGACCCTCGGCCGTCAGGAGGCCGGCGATGGCATCAAGGGCATACCTGATATGGGGTAAAATGAACCAGGGATTATGATTGACCGTGGCGTCAACAGCATCATCCAGGAGGCGTAAAGAGCTGTTCTTGGGAAAGTCCGTGTCAGGACCAGCCGAAAAATAGCTCCTCAGAACAGCACCCAGGGCAGCAAAAGCCTCTATCCGACGCTGACGCTCCATCCTTAATTTTATCATAAATGATCCGGCTGCAAAAATAATTATTAAATTTTCAGCGTTGATTGAAATATCCGTGACAATCGACCCGCCTCTCAATAACAGAACGAAGAACAGGTGATACGCAGGTTATCTCATACTTTCATCATTGCCGTCGTGCTGTCGTTGACGGTCACAGGTCAGAACCCCGCCTCGCTTACTGTTTATGAGGATAGGTTGAGAAAAATCGGGCCCTTCATCCTCAACGGCACGAATGATTCCGTGCGATATGCCGCCTGCCGTACCTTCACAGGATGGTTGGAAAAAGCACTGGGAGAAGCAGGATCCTTTTCCTATCCTTTTGACTCGCTGGTGACCATAGCACGGATGATGTCGCCCGATCACCGTTTCAGGATATTCAACTGGAACGTGCCCAGAGATGACGGCACTTATGAATATTTCGCCATCATCCAGCTCAACAATAAGTCAGGAAAGAATTACCGTCTGACCAATCTGAAGGACAGGTCGGATGAGATCCTGTCGCCCGAAACGTCTATAAGCAATGCCGGTGACTGGTTTGGGGCTCTTTATTATAAAATCATCCTGCACAGGTACAGGCATAAATATTATTATACCTTATTGGGTTGGGATGGCAATGACCGGAACACACGGAAAAAGATCATCGATATTCTGACTTTCAATGAGAAAGGATCACCCGTCTTTGGTGCTCCCGTTTTTAAAACGGGACAGAAGAATAACAACACGCGTATCATCTTTGAGTACAAGGCCGGCGCCCCCATGTCGCTAAAATATGAACGGCAGGCGTATGAGCGGGGACATCTGACGGGGAAAAGCTCAAGCAAGCGCAAAATCCAATCCTATATGATCGTCTTTGATCATCTCATACCCTTAGAGGAATCACTTAAAGGTCAGTATAAATATTATGTGCCGTCAGGGGATGTGTTTGATGCTTTTGTATTTAAAAAAGGGTTCTGGGTTTTTGTCCCCGACGTGGATGCCCGCAACCGGGATGAGCGAGAGAAAGTACCACGAAGAAATGCCGTCTATTATGATCTTTTTCCACCGGATAAATGATCACCTGTTTCCCGCCGGCAACGCTAAAAATATTACCCCTCTTTCTCATCCATTTGTTCAAAATATTTTAACTTTGCCTCATCAGACCCTAGTCATGACATTGAATTTGATTAATCATCGTAAATGCGACAAATCATATGAAGAAACATAACTTTAATCCGGGACCCTCAATCCTACCTCCGTTTACGGTTGAACATACGGCAAAAGCCATCCTCGATCTGGATGGTATCGGGTTGTCACTTCTTGAGATATCACATCGCAGCAAGGAGTTTCAGGCGATCATTGATGAGGCGGTAGCACTCATGAAAGAGCTTCTGCGCATCCCTGACGGTTACTCGGTGATCTTTCTCGGCGGTGGTGCCAGTCTGCAATTCGCCATGGTGCCTTTCAACTTCCTCAGGAAAAAAGCCGCCTATCTGGTCACAGGTGAATGGGCCAAAAAAGCCATGAAAGAAGCTAAAATGATAGGTGAGACCATGGTGGTTGCCTCCTCTGAGGATAAGCTTTTCAGCTATTTACCGAAAAATTATGTCATCCCGTCCGATGCCGATTATTTTCATTTTACCTCCAACAACACCATTTACGGTACCGAAATGCGGCACGATCCCGACTGTCCCGTGCCATTGGTCTGCGATATGTCGTCAAATATCCTGAGCCATCCCATTGACGTCTCAAAGTATGCTCTTATCTATGGCGGGGCGCAGAAAAACCTGGGTCCGGCAGGGGTCACCTTCGTGATCATCAGGGACGAATTTCTCAACAAGACGGCCGAGCGCATCATCCCCACCATGCTGAGCTATAAGACCCATGTTGAAAAAGGCTCTCTTTTCAACACACCGCCATGTGTGAACATCTATTCATGTCTGATGACCTTACGTTGGATAAAAGCGAACGGTGGCGTGGAAGGGATTGAAAAAAACAACATCGCTAAAGCCTCCCTTCTGTACGACGAAATCGACCGTAACAAGCTCTTCCGGGGGACCGTAGCCATAGAAGACCGTTCACGGATGAACGTCTGCTGGGTGATGAAGGACGAATACAAGGAACTGGAACCCGATTTTCAGGCTTTTGCCTCCTCACGCGGGATGATCGGCATCAAGGGACACCGCTCCGTCGGTGGCTTCAGGGCATCGTTGTACAATGCCATGCCCCTCGACAGCGTAAAAGACCTGGTGGCCGTGATGCAGGAGTTTGAGGCGGAGCATTGAAAGTCGACAGTCGGCAGTCGGGGTAAAAAAATTAATACTTAAAACTCGCAACCCGCAACCTGTAACCCGCAATTAGCAGCTTATACCAAATAATAACCCTAAATAAAATCTCATCATGACTAAAGTTTTAGTAGCAACTGAGAAACCTTTTGCCTCCACGGCTTTAAATGGTATCAGAAAAATCATCGGGGAAGCCGGCTTTGAGTTTGCCGCCCTGGAGAAATACACCGATCCGGGTGATCTGCTGAAAGCGGTAAGCGATGCCGATGCCCTGATCATCAGGAGTGACCTGGTCACCAGGGAGGTCCTCGAAGCAGGTAAAAATTTGAAGATCGTCATCAGAGCCGGTGCAGGTTATGATAACATCGATCTCAAAGCCGCCACGGAGAAAGGTATTATAGTGATGAACACACCGGGGCAGAATGCCAATGCAGTGGCAGAGCTGGCCCTGGCAATGATGGTGTATCTGGCCCGCGGTTGCTTCAATGGCAAGTCAGGAACGGAACTGCTCGGCAAAAGCTTAGGGCTTCATGCTTACGGTCATGTCGGCCGGCGCGTGGCAGCCATAGCCAAAGGTTTCGGCATGGAGGTGTATGCCTTTGATCCTTACCTGAAAAAAGAAGACATCACCAGAGACGGTGTCAACTATGTTGAAACCGCCGGTGACCTTTATTCCAGATGCCAGTATGTGTCGCTTCACATCCCGGCAACACCTGATACAATAAGATCGATCAATTTCACGTTACTCTCGAAAATGCCCAAAGGAGCCACATTGGTCAATACTGCCCGCAAAGAGGTCATCGACGAAGAGTCGTTAATGAAAATCTTCTCCGTACGTGACGATTTCAGGTATATTGCCGACGTCGCTCCCGACTGTGCCGGCGAAATAACAAAGGCATTTGAAGGCCGGTATTATTTCACCCCTAAAAAAATGGGGGCACAAACTGCCGAGGCAAACAACAATGCAGGCATTGCCGCTGCCAACCAGATTGTGAATTTTATTAAAAAAGGTGACAGAACATTCCAGGTGAATTAAACACTACTTTTTTAACGAAATCAGATCAAACAACAGGTTCTGTGGTAAACCGCATATCCTGTCGTCATCTTTGCACTTGTATGTTCTATAATCACATTTAAATCATTAAATCATGGAATCCGAAATCGGCCACAACACATCATTCTTCAGATTTGAAGATTTGAGGGTCTATCATAAATCTCTTGAGTACGTCAACTGGGTTCATCAGGTCACCCGATCTTTCCCGGCCAGTGACTCCGTTTCTCTCGCGACAAAATTCTTAAACGCATCGGCCGCTATTGCATTAAATATTGCTGAAGGATCCTCACGTGGCCGTAGTCAGTTCGTCGTTCATCTTAAACAATCCAAGACAGCCATCAGGGAATGTGTGGTGTTTACCTCCCTGGCTAAAATGGCCGGTTATTTTGACGACGATCAGGAAGAGGAATCACGGGAACATCTTCAGGAGATGACAAAAATGGTCGGTGCCCTGATAGGCTCGCTGCAAAGAGGCAACGGCAAGAAAAACGGCAATCACAGGGACACTGACGAGGAAACGGAGTGACAATTCCCGGCAACATCATTTGAACTATGGCGATATTAAAGGCTTTCAGGGGGTTGAGGCCACCCAGGGCACTGGCAGAGCAGGTGGCATCACGACCCTATGACGTGCTGAATTCGGAAGAGGCCAGGATAGAGGCCGACGGGAACATCTATTCATTGTTGCACATCATCAAACCTGAAATAGACCTTCCCCCAGGCATCGACGTCCATTCCCAACAGGTATACGATAAAGCCCGTGAAAATTTTGAGCTCTTCCGTAAAAGAGGATGGCTGGTGCCCGATACGAAGGAGAACCTTTACATCTACGCCCAAACCATGAACGGTAAGACACAGTACGGTCTGGTAGGCTGTGCCGCCGTGGAAGACTATATGAACGGAGTCATTAAAAAACACGAGCTGACACGTAAAGATAAAGAAGAAGACCGGATGAAGCATGTACGCATCACCAATGCGAATATGGAACCGGTGTTTTTCAGTTATCCCGCCGTGAAAGAGATCGATGAAATCATCGCCGCCATCGTCAGCGGGCAGCAACCTGTGTACGACTTCGTCTCTGCCGATGGGATCGGGCATCATTTCTGGGTCATCAGCGATGAGGCCGTCATACAAACCCTGATACGCCTTTTCGGCAACATCCCGGCCATCTATGTCGCCGACGGTCATCACCGCACGGCCGCCGCCGCCCTGGTTGGAAATGAAAAAAAAATGAACAACCCCCGCCACCGGGGTGATGAAGAATATAACTATTTCCTGGCCGTTCATTTCCCTGATAACCAGCTCACCATTATTGATTACAACAGGGTGGTCAAGGACCTCAACGGAATGACGCCGCCGGAATTCAGGTCACGCCTCCAAAAGGTCTTCGATATCCATGAGACCGGCAGCGAAACATACAAACCCCAACGATTGCATAACTTCGGCCTTTACCTCGAAGGCAAATGGTATTCGCTCACAGCCAGACCCGGAACCTATGATGACCACAATCCCATTGGCGGGCTGGATGTCACCATATTGTCGAAACTGGTCTTCGACGACATCCTTGAAATTAAAGACCTCAGGACCTCCAACCGGATCGATTTTGTCGGGGGCATCAGAGGCCTCGGCGAACTGAGGAAACGTGTTGACAGCGGTGAGATGACGGCGGCTTTTGCACTCTTCCCCGTATCGATGAAACAGCTGATCGCCATCGCCGACTCAGGCAACATCATGCCGCCCAAGACCACCTGGTTCGAACCGAAACTGCGCAGCGGACTGGTGGTGCATCTGCTGGAGAAGATCTGAGTTACGAGTTGCGAGTTACAAGCTTTCAGCAATCGCCTAAAAGTAAACTGGTTGAGTCACTCTGCGATCTCTGCGCCTCCTCTGCGGCGCCCCCTGCGGTTAAAAAAAGAAAAAAGTGTTTTGGTACGACCTCAACCGCATTGAAACACAATTCAATTTTTCTTAACACAATAAAAGCACACTTTGGGAGATATGATCTTATCCTCGGCTTTAAGCGCTTTTATTGCCTTGTCGACATCTTTTTTCTCAATGCCAGCTTTATCGGCTATTTCCTGTGACTTAAGAGGTGTCGGAGAGTTCACCAACACATTGAAAACCAAATCTTTTATATCCATATGATTAATCTTAATTAGGGATCTTGCTTTATATCTCAATTGAACCAAATATATCAAATTCTTTACCTGTATCCTGCATCTCGCAGCTCCCTTCCCCCAAATTGGGGGAAGGCCTGGGCTAGGGGCTACAGCTAATGATCCATATATTCCTGAAATAAGACCTGTAAAAATGATCTTCCATCCTTAATGATTCTGCTTTCATCGGCTGCCTTTATTTCCTTACAATAATAGTGATTCATTCTGCTATCATAAAAGAAATATCCCTCCGGGGTTATCCAGCCAATACCTTCTTCGAAAGCCACATAAGCAAATTGAGGTGTGTAAGGATCCAGCAGGTTTTTACTCCAGTGAAAAACCGAAGTATCCAAACCAAGCTGGGGTAAAAGAGTGGCCACAATGTCGGCCTGGGAACCCACCCTGTTACAGGTGGTGCCTTTATATTCGTCTTTGATGACATTACCGTAAAACAACAAAGGTATCTTATGGTACGGAGGGGAGAAATAGCTGTAGTTTTTCTGGGAATAATGGCTGTGGTCGGCCACAATGATGAAAAGGGTGCTGTCATACCAAAGTTCTTTGGCCGCCTGCCTGAAATAATCACCCAGGCAATGATCGGTATAATGAGCTGAGTTAAGGTAATCGTTAATGTTGTCGCTATAACCCCAGTCGGTTTTTTCCGCCAGGGGCATGTCAAAAGGCGAATGGGTGCTGAGGGTGAAGAGGGCTGAAAAGAAAGGCTGTTTCTCGGAATTGAGGTCTCTTATCTGCTGCGCTAAGGTATACTGGTCATGGATGCCCAGCTTACCCCTGGGCAGGGTGTCGCTGAAGTCATAGATCTCTTTCACCCTGTCGAAGCCGTTCCAGATGATATAACTCTTGATGTTACCGTATATCAGCTGCCCGCCAAAATAATAAGAGGTGGTATAACCCTGGTTATGAAGAACACGTGTCAGACTGGGCAGGTGGACATACTTATCGGGCTGGACGGTGATGGAAGAGATCGGATGAGCCGGGAATCCGCTGAAGATGCACCCCATGCCCTGCTCGGAACGGGTACCGCTGGCGTAAATATTTGTGAACAAAATGCCATTCTTCTCCAGCTCATGAAACGCAGGTGTTATCGCGGTGTCACCCCCCAGTGTCCGGATCAGATCGGCCGACCAGCTCTCCATGATCAACAGGACGATGTTGGGCCGGCTTGTTTTTAGAACATGAACAGCGGTATCGACAGGAACTGCGTAAAGCTTTTTGACTGTTTCTTCAGCCTCGGCCATATCATAAAAAAGGAATGGATTTTTCCCGAAATTCTTGTGATTTTCATAAAAGCTGATATAAAGATTGAAGGCAGAGTTAGTTGCAGCCAGGTTCAGGATATTATGCTGCGAATAATAACTCTCGCTCTGGTTGATGGGAATGGGTTGTATGCCTCCCCTGGCACCGATAAATAACAGGACGGGGGTGATGATTAGAAAAAGAAAAGAAAATAAATAATGACGTTTTATTTTGATGACCGGAACGAAAAAGACCTTCAGATAAAGGAACAGACCCAAAAGGAACTGAAAGGCCAGAATGCCGAGAAGAAGAAAGAAAGTAGACGTTTCGGTTGAGTTATAGATTTCCGAGGGGTGAGCAAAATACATCAGTGCTTTGTAATGCAGCTTGGTCTTCCATTCAAAATAGATACCCAGCTCGGCTGTGGTGATCAAGGTAAAGATAAAAAGGACAATGGCCGTGTACACCTTATGAAGGACATTCAGCCAGGAAGGACTGAAGATGGATTGTACCACCAGCAGAAAGAAAGGGAAAACCAGCAGGTAGCAGGCTGTCGCTGCATCCAGCTTAAGAGCATACCAGAAAGAAGCCATGGTGTGCAGAAAACCGGTATGTTCTTCACGCAGCAGCGTCCAGTAATAGACCAGGAAAATGGCACGGGCCAGGGCAAAGATGCAAAGCCAGAAAAGAAACTGCAGAATAATATTGACCAGGATTTTCTTCATAGTGTCTTGCCATATAATTCCAGGCCGACAAAATTATAAAATGCTTACATTTGGTCTGATTATTTTTTGGATCCAACATCAAGCAGTTGCAACAGCCATCCATGTCAATCACAGAGAATATTGGTCGCATCAGGGATCTCATGCCTCCTGCAGTCAAGCTCATTGCTGTCTCCAAACTGCATGGCACACGGGAAATCATGGAAGCCTATGACACCGGTCACCGTCTCTTCGGCGAGAACAGGGTGCAGGAGCTGATGAGCAAGCAACCCTTGCTGCCCCGCGATATACAATGGCATTTGATAGGTCATCTTCAATCCAATAAGGTCAAATACATCGCACCCTTTATCAGTCTGATACAAAGCGTCGACAGTCTGAAGCTGCTCGCCGAGATCGACAAGCAGGCCACCAGATACAAACGGATGATCCCCTGCCTGCTGCAGTTTCATATAGCACGTGAGGAGACCAAATTCGGATTGTCATACGAAGAGGCTGAAGCCCTGCTCACTTCCAATGACTATCAAGCATTCAACCACGTCTCCATCCAGGGTGTCATGGGAATGGCCTCGTTCATTGACGACAGGGACAAAATACGGGAGGAATTCAGAGGGCTCAGAGAGATATTCATCGAGCTGAAAGAAAAATATTTCAGTGACAAACCGGCATTCCGTGAGATATCCATGGGTATGTCGGGCGATTTCGGCATCGCCATTGAAGAGGGCAGCACCATGGTGCGCCTCGGCACGGTCATCTTTGGAGAGAGCCATCCTTCAGCATCACATGATTACTGATCATTGTTCCATAAGTAAATCACCCCATGGAAAATGCGATCATCACCATAAAAAACAGGAAGGCGTCATTCGAATATTTTCTGCTCGAACAATATACTGCCGGTATCCAGCTCACCGGCACAGAGATCAAATCGATCAGGGCCGGCAAGGTCAGCCTGACCGATTCCTACTGTGACTTTGAAAATGGCGAGCTGTTTGTCAAGAACATGCACATTGCCGAGTACGCCCATGGGACCCATTATAACCATGAACCCAAGCGCGACCGGAAACTGTTGCTGACACGGCGTGAATTGCGTAAACTGGCCAGCAAAGTTAAGGAGAGAGGCTTCACCATTATACCGATACAACTGTATATCAACGAGAAAGGTCTCGCCAAACTCGACATCGCCCTGGCCCGGGGAAAGCATGCCTATGATAAAAGAGAGGCGATAAAGAAGAAAGACTTTCAACGCGAGGGGGAAAGGCAGAATGAGGGGTGAGTGTCATCCCTGCGGAAGCAGTGAACCATTCTATCCCGGCACCCGTCATCCCTGCGAAAGCAGGAATCTTCTCCATAATCCATAACAAAATTTATTAACGAATCCTGTCTTTTTTATATTTGCAGACAGCAATTCTAATCTCTCTCTTATGAAAATAAAACCCCGGTTAAGTTTTTGGCAGATATGGAACATGAGTTTCGGCTTTTTAGGCATTCAATTTGGCTTTGCGTTGCAGAATGCGAATGCCTCGCGGATTCTGCAGACCTTCGGTGCCAATGTCCATCATCTGAGCTGGTTCTGGCTGGTGGCGCCCATCACGGGCATGATCGTTCAGCCTATCATCGGTTATTTCAGTGACCGTACGTGGAACAGGCTGGGACGGCGCCGTCCTTATTTTCTGGCCGGGGCACTATTAACCAGCACAGCCCTGGTGCTGATGCCTAATGCGCCTCACCTGGCCACTTTCATAGCACCTATGTTCATCGGCGGCGGACTGCTCATGATCATGGATGCCTCCATTAACATCTCCATGGAACCCTTCAGGGCACTGGTGGCGGATAAGCTGCCCCTGGAACAGCATACCCTGGGTTTCTCCATGCAGACCCTGCTCATAGGCATCGGCGCCGTGGTAGGCTCCTGGCTGCCGTATATACTGAGTAACTGGTTCGGCATAGCCATGGAAGCTTCCGGAAAAGGACTCGTGCCGCCCAATGTCATCATATCTTTTTACATCGGTGCTTTCATCCTCCTGTCGACCATCATCTGGACGGTCGCTTCAACTAAGGAGTATCCCCCGGAATATTATCATGATAACCATGAGCCGGAGAAGAAAAAAACCAAATTCAGGATACCTTCCACCATGTGGCAGTTGTTGCTGGTGCAGTTCTTCTCGTGGTTTGCTTTGTTCTCGATGTGGGTCTTCACCACCCCTGCCGTCGCGAAGCATTTTTACGGCACTACGGATGCCAACTCACTGGCCTATCAGGAAGCCGGCAACTGGGTCGGCATCCTCTTCGGTATCTATAACGGCGTCTCCGCCATCATAGCCCTGTTGCTGCCGAAAGTGGCAAGACATATCGGTCGCAGGGCCACCCATGCC
The DNA here is from genome assembly GCA_964628285.1 of uncultured Lentimicrobiaceae bacterium. Classification (GTDB taxonomy): domain Bacteria; phylum Bacteroidota; class Bacteroidia; order Bacteroidales; family JAGONC01; genus JAPLDP01. The sequence goes on along the minus strand of CAZVNP010000061.1, from coordinate 398 downwards.
CTGGCCCTGACCATCGGCGGATTATCGTTCATCTCCTTTTATATCATCCCGACTTACCAGCTGCTGATCATCCCCATGATCGGAATAGGCATTGCCTGGGGCAGCATCCTCGCCATGCCTTATGCAATGCTCGCGAGCTCCATACCCCCAAAACAGATGGGCGTATTCATGGGACTGTTTAACATGTCCATCACCGTTCCCCAGATCGTCAACGGCATCTTCGGCGGATTGATCTTGCAGTATATTTTTCATGACGATCCGCAGAAAACCCTGATCATGGCAGGGGTATTCATGATCCTGGGAGCGGTAAGTACTTTCTTCGTAAAAGATGTCCTGGATGCCAGGAAAGATGTAACGAAGTAGCGAGGAAACGAGGTAATGAGGAAACGAGGAAACGA
>CAZVNP010000060.1:2542-16226 GCA_964628285.1 uncultured Lentimicrobiaceae bacterium | reverse complement strand
TAACTTCGTATTTCGTTACATCGTTACATCGTATTTCGTCACCTCGGCCCCATCGCCGTGTCGCCCCATCGACAATCGTCCAATCATTGACAGTCCGTCCTATTTTCCTGCCAGTATCTGATACGCTTCAGCATTGGTCAGTGCGAACAACATCTCGGCCAGATCGACCATTTTCCGTTGTGTTATCAATCGTCTGAAGCGGTGCAGCTCCGCCCCTGAAGGCTTACCGATATATTTCTTAAGGAGCTTGTAATAATCCCTCGTTGTATCATCCAACCCCACAGGCAGGTCAAAATCATATGTCTTTAGTCCGTCTGAGCTGAGAGCGCTCGTATTTTTTGACAGGAGACCGTAAAACACGGGATCGATATCTTCCGTCGCCTTTTGAAAATCCTTAAACTCTATTCGCGTCAGGATACTGTTATAAAATTCGTCAAATATTGCTTTATCATCCCGCAGCTCCTCCGACAAACCATTGTGATGACTTTTCCGGCTTATCCTTTTGTTTTTCAAAGACCTGATGTATTGTTTCTTTTTTGTAAGGATAGCACGACCGTTAATCATTTTGATCAATGCATGGTATTCCTGTTCTTTCAACCTGTATTTGGGATTATCCAGGAAGGGAAGGATCGCAATGAAAAGATTTATATCTTTCAGATCAGGAAAGGTGGCGGAAATGGATTCCTTTGATGGGAAAAATTTCCGTACCCTGTAACATCTGCTTTGAAACGCATAACTGATATAGCTGTGTTGGATGATACCGGGATTCTGCTCCGATTTCCCATATATTTCCATAAAAAGGCGATAGGGGTAAATAGCATGTTCATCGATATATTTCTTCAGTATCTCTCCTGTTTCCCACATGATATGTAATGCCCTGGTGGCCTCCGAACCGGCAATGTACCTCTTATATGCCACCGATAAAGAAGAAATCTTTTGAATGATACGATCCGTTTCTTTCATGATTCGATATCGGAAAGGTTTCTGTCATTGAGGTCTTTCAACAGGTCTTCAAACCGGTAAATAAAGTTGACTAAGTCGCTGAACAGGTGCTTGCCATAAGCGGGAGGGCCATGCCTGCTGTGAAATTTATCCTTGTAATGAACCGTTATCTCTCCGGCCAGGTAAGTGATCAGTCGTTGTGTGATGAGCTGTTCTCCTTTTCTGTTGACATACACCCTTGCCATGAATTCAGGATGTTTCCTGAATATCTCGATGGTATCATCGATCAATCTCGATTTCTCCGGCTGGTTGGTGATGATGTTTATGTCGGGATCTCTTTCGACGATTCGGATATTGAACCCGCTTTGAGCCTGTCTTGTCCCTGTCGCATCCGGCCGTGTTACGTTGTTCTCCTCATATTCCGCTCCTTCAGGTTCGTCAGCGGGGATATCTGGTTCACCCGGTTGTTCCTTTCCTTCGTCATTCCCGGGTTCATCATCGGGAGTTTCTGCATTTTGTTTTTCAATCTCCTGTTCATCCGGGAAAAGCTGCAGAACAGTGTCGCCGGAATGTGTCTCCGATTGTTTCAGGCTTAGATCGTCACCGTCGACATAATCCGTCCTGAAACGCATGGCGTCAGATTTGGCCAGCTTCGACAAAGCCTTGTTCAGGTAATCCTCCAGGGCCTTATAATGACGTTGGGCCGACCTTTTATTGATGTCTTCGATAAAAGCCTCGATGAGGGGTTCCAGCTCGATGAGCTCATTGAAGATAGCCCTCGATTTCTGAGTGTTCTTGAAGTCATTTCGGGCTAGGGTTGGTTCAAGATGCGATTTCAAATCGATGTAACCAGTGAGGTTGGGATGGTTCCAAATATCACTTTTATGACATGAGCGGAAAGCCCTGATATCTTTTATCTCACCTATCCTTCTTCCTTTCATGATAAAGATGGGAGGCTTGTTCAACACCTTTCCTTTTGTCAATTTGAGAAAGATCAGGATAGGAGGGGTGATCTCAATTTTATAGGTCTGTGTCTGCCGCCGTCCTTTATGATAGGTAAGCTGTGAAATGTTGGCTTTATAGTCATCGCCTTCAATAGCCTCATAATGATAAGGCCGGCAGCGGTGCCGTTGTCCCGATTCACTTAGGATGGAGACGGCCAGGTTGTCACGTGCCATAACCAAACTGTCCGTTGGTCCAGGGCTGTGCTTTTTTATCCGAGTCGCCGATGCTTTGGACCACTTTCTTCAGGTTGGTGATGCCGCCGCAGTTATCCCTGACAATGATGCGGCCGTTTTTATATGATTTACCGTCGATGATGACCTCAATAATGATCTTTCGTTTGTACGCATTATTTTTTTCGTCGTAGAGCGCCTCCGCACTGTCTATCGAATTATCAATATATTCGAGTATTATCCGGTTCACATCGTTATAGAGGCTGGCAATATTCGGAATTAGACGGGGAGATATATGCAGGCTGTTTGGCATGGGATGATTATTATTTTAAAGATAGTTTTTCTACCGGAAAAGGTAATCCGGATTTACTTAGTTTTCTGGCCTGAGGACTATTTCTTAATATTGTAACATTACCAGATGCGATCCAATGATAGGGATTTGACTGATGAGTAATATTTTTTAAATCTTTACCTATCAGTTTAAGCCAGTTCTTCAACCATTGAAGTTTATTTAACATAGTAGCAATTTCATTTGTAGTGGCCGGATGCACTTCTATGAAATGGATTTTTGTGTTGTAGCATAAGATGTAATCCCACCTGTTAGTATCCGGGTATTGTCGTTTCAGGCATTCGTCCAGATTAATGCTTCCACAGAGTTTTCGTGTGTTATCTATTTCAATCCTAATCGAATCAGTACCCAAACCCTGCATTCCGGCTTGATAGCAATGACCTATGGCACCTATACTTTCAGCTATATGACGGAATGTCATTTTACTCAGAATAAAGTTTGGAGATTATATCCGACACCCGGCTGCTGAAAGACGATAAACCACCCCACTCTGATTCAGCCGCGTCAGGATGGGAAGGATCCAGCGATGAAATGTCTTTTACAATCACCCCTTCATCCTTTCTGTCAAAATAGAAGGTTTTGAATTTGCATTTTCCCAGTACATCTTCGAATACTTTTCGGATTGTCGGTTGTTTATCGATGTCAAAGAGTTTAAAAAGTATATCTGCACTTCCCCGGCTGTTTTTCTGAATATTCGTGATAGCCCAGCAAAGCTCCAGAATAACGGGTGAATGTGTTGAAATAATGACTTTATACTTTCTCGTGATCAGTTCAAGAAATGTCAATAATAGTGATTGAATTGCCAAGGGATGTAATCCCATTTCCGGTTCCTCAATGACGACCCATTCAATATCCTTTTCTTTTGTTTTTCTACCTGAAGGCATAAGCGAGTACAATCCAAGCAGGAGAGGCATGAATTCTCTTTGCCCTGCCGACCATACCAAATAAGGAAGATTATAACCTTCTATATTTAGCATTATTCTCTTTTTAATGCTTTTGTCTAATTCGACTTTTGCATTGAAAAAGATACTTTCGTTCAGTTTATCTCTGAAAGATTTTTTCATCCGTCCCTCCTGGGGGAAAATACTACCGGAATTTCTGGAACCTATTCCTGATTCCATATGTAACCGTAAGTCTTCACTGAAATGTTTGACAATATAAGGATCTTGCATTTCGAAGTTTAAATAATTACGGGGCCAACCATTTTGCATGGTTATTACTCTTTGCGCAGGGATTAAGAAAATTTTCTCTGTACTAACTTTTTTTTGTCTTAATAGCGATTCAATGGAATATTTCGTATTATCACTTTGAATATTTGTATCAGGTTTAATAATCCCCTCCATTCCTTCACCAAAGTATAAATTCAAGAAATCTTTATAATTGTTCCAGTTAAATCCAAATTTTTTTATCGTTTCTTTAATATCCACACAATCAATAACGAGCTTCATCATTTGAAGAAAGATACTTTTACCGCTTGCCTGAGGACCGACCAAAACGGTAAAGTCACCAAATGTGACTTCGGCTTCCTTTATCTGGCCAAGATTTTCAATTCTTAAGGTTTTCATCGTTCAATATTTTGCTTAGATATCGACATTTTTTAAATCCCGTGGTAAAATATTTTCGAAGGTATGAAAATTTCAAAAAAATGAGACATTGTGGTTGGCGTATTGTGTTGTTATCAGAATTCTTAATATTTTTAAACCGCAGTTACTTTAAGGATCAATTATATATTTTGAATTATGTCAAAGAAGCACTTAACACCCTCTGTTTCGCCCTCTGTTTATTTGCGCACGCGTGCCAGGTCACTGACGCTTGGCGAATGTTATATAAATAGGGATTGGCAAGGCAGCGGCATGGCTCTCATCGTGGTATCACGGCGTCATGTAACCGGTCATTACACCTTTGCCGTCTTCCAGGTCGACCTGATGTGCCTGGGTGTCAAAGACGCTTTCTGGCGTTTTAACGAACCTCCGGGAGTCTTTAAGGAACTGTTGGATAGACAGAAAGAATTTTCCGAGCCGGATGATTTTTTAATGCCAGTTGATTATCCTCTGGTACACAATATCATCTATGGTGCCATTGAGTATGCCGATGAGCTTGGCTTCAGGCCACATAAGGATTTTGCCCTGGCCAGGTATATCCTGGAGGAGGACGATGACCGCATCGAACTCGTCGATGTGGAATTCGGAATGAATGGGATACCGGCCATTTTCCAGGGAAAAGAAAATTACCCCGGACACATCATCGATGCGTTGAATAAAAGCGTCGGGAAGGGGAATTACTATATCCTCAATGAGGACGGTGATGTTCTTGAGGGACCGGATGATGAGGAAGAAGAAGAAGTTCCTAAGGATGAAGAGGAGGGAAGACCCTCCCTGATCAGGCAGATATCACATGATACCATTCAATATGATACGGAACGGTTGATGAAGTATCTTCAGGAGCAGAACTTCTCGACTCCTGAAGAGCTGAGAGCTTTCATGGAAAAAAACGTGATTGGCAGGCGCATCGAGGATATCATCCCTGAGAAAAAAGGAATGAAGACAGGTAAAGAGAAAGCCGAGGAATTGATGTCGAGGGCATACCGTAGTAACCCAAAGAAAGGTGTGGGCTTTGCGAAGCAGGCTCTTGAAAACGATTCTGAAAATATCAGGGCTCTTAATTACATGGCGGGAACAGAGAAGGATGATGAAAAATCCCTGGCATTGTATGCCAAAGCCGCTGAAATAGGGGAAAAGAAGCTGGGGAAAGACTTTTTTAAGGAGAACAGGGGCCATTTCTGGGACATGGTGGAGGCCAGGCCTTATATGACGGCCCGTCAGGGGATGGCCCAGTGCCTTAATGAAATGGGAAAGTGGGAGGAAGCGGTTGACATTATGCAGGAAATGCTAATCCTCAATCCCAACGATAACCAGGGGGTGAGGTATGACTTGTCGGCATTGCTTCTGTATAATAAACAATACAATGCTTTTTACCGGTTGTACAGAACATATAATGATGATTGGTCGGCTGCCTGGCTGTATAATTATGCCTATTATCTTTTTATAAGATATGGGCCTGACAGAAAGGCCGTTGAGGCCCTTCAAAAGGCCTATCAGGCCAATAAGTACGTGATTGAAATCCTGACAGGAAAGAGCAAACCACCCAAAAAAGTGATGGAATATTACAAACCGGGTCAGAAAGATGAAGCCGCTTATTACCTGTTTGATAATTTCAAACTGTGGAGAGAAACGCCCGGGGCGATGGAATGGATCGGTGACTGGAGGTCCTCAGCCGGATAATCCACTGAAAATGAGATTCCGGCCACCTGCCGGATGAGGGATTATGGTTCCATGGTTCAATTGTTCTATTGTTAAACTCTAATAATCTCTCTCCGCATCTTCGAATTTCGCTACATCGTTACATCGTTACACCGTTACATCGTATTTCGTTATCTCTGCCCCATCGACAATCGTCCAATCATTACGACACCGGTGCTCCATCGGCAAAGGAGATAAGAACCCATCATCTTGATTTGTCTTCTTTTTTATATTACCTTTACATCCATAATTACCCTTTGTTTTCGCCCAATCCAACGTAGCGCACCGATGCGTCCGGACCGGCCATTGCGAAAGCAAACTACCGGAAGGTGCACCCATTATTCGTTCAGGCTATCTGTTCATTTTTTTATGTCTAACTAAATTCATCTCGCCATGAACCCGCAAATTAAAGACTTGTACGACTTTGCATTGGATAATGCAAAAAGGAGCATCGACTGGTATACTAAAAACAGTAAACCAAAACGAAGATTCTCCAAGATCTCCAGATGGTATTCCATTATTATCCTGGGCCTGGCTTCGGTCGCTCCCATACTGAAAGCCACAGGCATCATCAAAGGCGCCTTTGACATCTCATCATGGGGTTACCTGTTACTGGCCATAGCCGGTATTTTAATGCTGCTGGACCGCTTTGGCGGCTTTTCCACCAGCTGGATGCGTTATATCACGGCCCAGCTGGAGATCGACAAAGCACAGGAGGCCTTCAGATTCAAATGGGCACAGAACACCTTCGGCCTCAACTGGGACACCCTCACCCCTGCCAAAGCCGTCGAGCTGCTGGGCCATATCGAGGCCTTCAACAGCAGCGTGAACATGATCATCGAGAATGAGACCAACGCATGGATAACCGAGTTCAAGAGCAACCTCACCGAGCTGCAGAGCATGATCAAGACCAGGACGGCCGAATACATGAAGACGATAGAAGAGAAGAAGACGGCGGAAGCCGAGATAAAAAAGCAACGTTACGTCATCGCCCAGATCGACAACAAAAGCAACCTGGGCTTCATCGAATTGAAGCTCACCTCACCCGACGGAGAGGAGTATGTCATGCATCCCGGCAGGATGCAGAAAACGGAGATATTCAAAGACCTCAAACCGGTCCGTTACATCATGGATATCACGGCTAAGAAGGACCCGAAGGCTGCCGCTGAGGTCATAGACAAAAAGATGATCGACCTGACCGGAAAGGACCAGGAAGAGGTCAGGCTGAAATTCTAAAGAGCTTAAGGTTTGATAGTCTCAACGGAAGATTTCATTTCACTAGAGTTACGGTTATGGCTAAACTCGACATTCTTAAAATTGGCGAAGTATTGAAAGACTTCACCGGGAAAAAACTGAAGGACCATCATGGTGACCTGATTAAATTCAACCTCAAGCTGGTTTTGTAGAAGCTGAGGTCGGGTGCAGGAGGCATCACGTTGCAGAATTATCTGAACGAGAAAGAGCTGACCAAGGTGCAGGCGTGGGGATTTACTTTTTCCTTTGGGACGATCATGAGCGTGGAGAGCAGGGATAAGAAAGAAAGCAAGTTTACCATCACGGAGAAATTCGACGGGCAGAAGAAGGTGGCCTTCACCGGTGGCCGAAGCTACGACGGACACATAGGAGGCAATAAATGGCGGTGGGGAGCCCTGCTCAGCACCCAGATGAACTCTTTTGTGATGAACCCCCGGATGAATGACTTTGAATACGGGTTGCATCTCTTCTGTGAGCAGACGGAGAAGAAATCGAAAGAATCGGAGATACGTGAGCTCGTCGACCAGGCCATCCTCTGGAAGGCTGCACAACCGGGCGAATTCATGGATCTCTCACGTGATTTGTTTGAACAGCTCAAAGATGCGGACAGTGTCACTTACTCAAGCCAGATCATCGTACGGCACCAGGCCTTCATCAACCTGATCCCATCCTTGTCGCAACGTAATAATAAGGTTTTAGCAAGATATTTTGCCGCTGCCACCGATTTTGTCGACTATCTTGATATCAGGAACCGTATTTTGGACCGTGAAGAGAGGTATACCTCCTTATGGTGTGATTATTTTGACAACCCTGATAAAAGCTATGACGTTATGGCATCGTGGGCGCAATCGAAACTGCGAAGGTATTCAAACCGACTTGCCGCATGGGAAGGCGATTACCGGGGAAATGACTCGACTTTTGCCGGCCTCATTCGGCTGAATGGGCCGAATGCGTCACTGAAGAGTTACTTTGAAGGAGCTATGCTCTTAAATTGTGGTATCGTAAAAGCATTACCTTATCAACAGGTTTTAGAAAAGGCCTTTAATCAGATTCAAGTATTTTGGTCACAACAGCTCCACATCCGGGCCCTTGGACGGTATATCGTGGAGATGGCTTCCGAACAGGGCATCGATGAAGGGATTGAACGGATATTCACCGTCACATATAAGAAGAACGGGAGGGAGGAGGTGATCAATTTGACGCATGGGCTGTAGATGATGGTGGGATCCCATCCGCCTGCCGGATGGAATTCCGGTTTCTTAGCCCAATGTTCTATGGTTCAATTCTCAATTGTTAAAAATGGTTAGTGAGATAATCCGGAGGAAATTTAAAGGATTATTGCATGGATGGCTTTGTTGTGTCATTTAATTTTTCAAATGCCTTATAGATTTTGGAATAAGATCCATTACCGGAACAGGACTTCTTCGCCCTGGTCATGGCCTTTTTTATACTGCCTTTCTCTATCGACATGTCTCTTACCCAATTTTCTTTCTCGAGAAAATCCTTTGTCTTGGCGTAATCCGGAATAAATTTGACTAATTCATTTATAGTTTGCTCACTGTGATGGAAATTTGGGTATGTTTCTTTAAAATGAAGCAGAAACCAATATTCAATGGAAGGCATGCTATCGCAAAATATAATCCCTTTGTTATTTCTATATTTATGTTGAATCTTGACTAATTTTTCATTCTCTTTTTGATTACGTGATGACACATCCTTGTCAAACACGTATATTACAGTAATTTTTGCACTCAGCAGTTTTTCTTTTTTTATTCTTTTATCAAAATCACTGATGCTTTGATTATCAAAGAAATGTGGTTTGATTGTACAAGTATATCTAAATAATCTTTTTAAGTGAGTGAAGTAATATTGTTCCGTGGGACCCTCCCCCAAAATATATATTCCTGGTTTTGGCTGTCTGAATTTTTGTTTTCGGCCCCCATGTTAAATACTCTTAGATATTCGGTACAGCTCCAAATTTACCGTATTTATAGGCTTTTTGCAAAGAGCTGATCCTGCCAGTGCCTTTGAAGTCGGATAGTGAGTATAGTTCGGTTGAACCGTCTTTTCTTTTGTTAGTGAACCAAATATTGTCCTTACGCAGCAGATCTTCTTCTTCCAATAAACCGTCATAATGTGTCGTAAACAGTAACTGTGAGGTTTCCGACCGTTTGAGGAAATGTTCAATGATAAATTCGATAAGTTTGGGATGGATGGAGGTATCGATTTCATCAACAGACAGAAATGCGTTTTGATTTATTGCCTGAATGATGGTGCCGGCAAGTCCCATGGTGCGCATGGTTCCCCTGGATTCAAGAGTTTCTGGCAAATCATAATTACAGGCCTCCCCCTCTTTATTCCATATTTTATGATTAAAATTAATCGACGAAACCAATAGTATCCCTTCTTTTTGTAATTTTTCAAGCGCATCTGCCGGCATCTTGAATTTTTCAAAGAATGAAATCAAAGCTTCAGGAACCGGTTTTTCTTTAGATTTAATATCGATCCCACTAATATTGAAATCGGCTTCTGACAGGTATTTCAAGATGTCATCTTTCAATAAACTGTTCTTTAAAAGTAATTTCTTTGTATCAGCTTCCATTGACGAAGTTTCGGGCCCAATCTTGCCTATAATATGATATTTCATCCAATCAACAACTGCATCCATTTCAGCAACCTGTACATTTACTTTATTGTATGCTGCAAAAAGAGACATGTTGCTAAGGCACTTGACTTTTATTTCTTTTTCGGCAACAGGGTCTATTTTGAATTTCCTGTTAAATCTTATGTTTGAAACACCCTTATCATTCTTTCTTGAAAATATTTCTGCAGGTTGTGCTCCGGGATAATTGACCAGGGTTTCGGAAATGACTTCTGAATCTGTCAATCTGAGAGAATAAACATATTTTTGAATATTGATGAAAAAGATCAGCGAAAATTCTGAAGGTTCGTTTCTGGAAGTGTCATCAAGTAAAAAAGGGATTAGGCCGGTCTTTTCATCTTTATTTTCTGTCGATTTGAACCAAAATCGATACATAAAACCGAACGCCTCCAGAAGGTTACTTTTTCCCGATGCATTGGCCCCATACACCATTCCAAGCTTTAGTATTCTGATACCCGGCTTTACTTCAACAACATGGTGTCCTTCCAAATGCTTGTCCCGTGTTGCTTCAAAACTAAACGTTACCTCATCTTTGAAAGAGAGATAATTTTTTACCTTAAATTCAAATATCATTTCTTTATTTTTACAATTTTATTGCAATATTACGAAATAGAAACGAATTTAATTGGAATTTGTTTCAATAATTAACATAATAATTGTAAAAAATAGAAATAAAGAGATTCTGTCCTGAAAATAGGGGAATTATATATCTCAATTCTTTATGCCGAAATACTCTCCAATTTATCCTTCCATCTCTTCCAGTCGGGCATCATCTTTTTTTGAAGCTGATAAAATTCTTTGCCGTGATTGGGATTGACCAGATGACAGAGTTCATGGATGATCACATAATCGATGCATTTTACGGGGGCTTTTATCAGCTCGGGGTTGAGAATAAGCTTATTGGAAGGTGTAAGACTGCCCCACCTTTTTTTCATCCTTTTTATTTCCAATTCCGGAAGTGCAAGGTTGAATTTTTCGAAAGATTTATAATTCTCCTGAAGATGTTTTGCGAAGATCTTTTCCGAGTGTAATTTGTACCAGCGGGCCAGTATATGCTTTGGGTTGGCGCCGCTTATTTTTTCCCGCATGAATATAAAAAGTTCGTTCCCTTTTAGTTTAACTTCATTTGTATCGCCGGTCCGAATTTTCAAAACGTATCTTTTCCCCAAAAAAAGATGCGTCTCTCCCGAAATATATTCTCTCTCAGGTGTCCTGGGCAGGAACGACTCGAAAAATTGCCATTGTTTAACGATCCATGATCCTCTCCTGACCAACTTATCCTCAATACTATCAATTGAGGCGTGAACAGGTGCAATAACATGCACTGACAGATCAGGGTACACCTCAATAGCGAGTGTTTTCCTGTTTGTCCGGGTCAGGTCGTATGCAATGACCGTCCTTCCGTATTTAACTGTGTGTTCCATCAATAGTTGTTAATAGCCACTTTCATGCATCCGGGAAGGATTTGGTCAATGTCGCCAAAGGTCATTTCGAACCCGAAAACACTGCGATTAGCATATAAGTAATCTTCGATGGCATTTTCCATCTGTTTTTGTACGTCGATATTCTTCTTCCAATCCCTTATGACCATTTTTTCAATGATAGTGGAAATATCCCTGCCGGCCTGAGCCATTTTCTCAGAATACACCTGAGTTTCATCTTTATCTAATCTGCCTTCAATAATGGATTTAATGGCCCCAAAAAAAGCTCTTGCCCTTGGATCATCCTTTACACTGTCGGGAATGCCTTCCTGACTTCCGGTTGAAAAATCCCTTTGGATGCCCATTATGTGATCTAAATAGTTTTTTTCATCCATCCGGCCCTCATTAAACAAACGGATGGTTTCTTCGATCATTTCCGAAAACTTTCTGTAAAATGCTTCATCCTTATCCATGTTTTCGGTTATCGTCCTCTTCATCTCATGGGCAATCTGATCGGCGACCGAAGCCGGGGTCTTACCCTCACTCAATAATTCTTCGTGACGAAGCTGTTTGTCGAACACATTTACCCTTTTGGTGACTTTTACCACTCCATCGGCCTGAATATGTGTATCCAATAATTTTTTCACCCTCGATTCATATTCTTTGTAGTTTATTATCTCAGCATAACGTTGTTGTACACTGCTCCGCAAAGACTGGAAAAACTTAAACTGGTTTTTAAAATATTCAATTTTATTATCGCTGAACATTTTATAAAATTCATCGGCAGCGAGCGCTGTTTGAAGTGTCCTTGCATAGATGGAAAGCAATTCGTAGAATTTATCTCTGATGTCCTTGTCGCTCAAATATCTTTCAAGAGCTTCATTGTCTTTCCGGTTCACATCCTCAAAAAGCGCCCACACCTGTTCATGCCGGACAGGCAATTTTTTTATTTCATCTTTTATATCGATTACCGTCAAAGTCAGATCTTCCTCCTCAAACCCGTCCAAAGCACTATAATCATTCAATGCTTCATCCAGTTTGCCCAGTATCCCAACGTAATCGATGATATAGCCGAATTCTTTTCCCTCAAATATACGGTTGACCCGGGCGATAGCCTGTAGCAATCCATGGTCTCTCAACGGCTTGGCCAGATATAATACGGTATTTCTTGGTGCATCGAATCCCACCAGTAACTTGCTTACCACGATGATGATCTCCACTTCGTCATCATCGTCGTTAAACTTAGAAATAATATAATCCTCATATTCATCCTGGGAATGATACCTCTGGAGGATTTTATTCCAATATTTCAGGCCTGTTCCCTGCGGATCATCCCAGATATCCTCATGATCCTGCCTTGAATCGGGTGGGGTAAATACGACAGCGGTATTTATTTTCAATTCGGGATTGGTCTGGCTTTCAAAATATTCCTGATAACGGATGGCCGTATTGATTTTCGGCACTGCCAGCTGGGCCTTGAAACCGGTGCCCTGCCAGTTCTTTGTGAAATGTTTCGAGATATCAAATGCAATTTCTTCAACCACCTGCTGTGATTCGTAGATCCGGCTTATGGTCGAGAATTTTTTCTTCAGATCCTTGGCGGCATATTCCGACAAAGGTTCCGCCAGCCGGTCGAATCCTTTATCGATCTGATATTTATTGATGTCCAGCTTTGCAGATCTGCCTTCATAAAGTAAAGGGACCACTGCCTTGTCTGCAACAGCCTGGTCAATGGTATAAGTATGAATGAATCCTCCGAATTTATTAGCCGTATTTTTTTCTTTTTTCATCAACGGTGTGCCGGTGAAACCAATGTAACAGGCATTGGGCAGCATCCTTTTCATTTTTGCATGGGCCACACCAAACTGACTCCGGTGGCTTTCATCCACCAGGACAAATATATTTGGGGAGTCATCCATAAAATCCATCCGGTTCAGTGCTGTTTCAAATTTATCAATGACCGTGGTAATGATTTCATTGCCTTTATCTTCGAGCAGCCGGATCAGGTTGCTGCCGGTTCTGGCCTTATGCACATTCTTTCCGCAATTATTGAAAGTCTTGAAGATTTGCTTATCCAGGTTTATTCTGTCGGTGACGATGACGACCCGGGGATTTTGAATGGCTTTGTCTAATGCCAGCGCCTTTGACAGCATGACCATGGTGAGAGACTTGCCACTACCCTGGGTATGCCAGATCACACCGCCGCGTCGTATGCTGTCCTGTGTAAAATGCCTGACCCGGGCCAGTGTATCCTGTACGGCAAAATACTGTTGATACCGGGCAATCTTTTTTACCGGCCCATCATACACGATAAACTTATAGACCAATTCCATCAACCGTTCAGGGCGACATAAGCTGTACAGAGCACAATCCTGTGCCGTGGGCAACCGGTCTTCTGCTCCAATACCATTGATTTCACTTTTGATTATCTTCTCAACCTCGGTTTCCACCTTTTCTTTCCACATTGACCAGAACTTTGCCCCTGTCCCGGTGACGGCATATTTTACTTCATTGGGTTGTACGGAAAGTAACAGTTGCGCGTAATGATACAGCCTGGGAATGCCTTCGTTTTTGGTTTGGTT
>CAZVNP010000060.1:0-2442 GCA_964628285.1 uncultured Lentimicrobiaceae bacterium | reverse complement strand
GGAGAGGATGTTTCCTCTTTGTTTGATGGCTTCATCCTGGCTTAACCATTTATTATTAAGCTTTCGCAGAAGGTTCAATGCCGGAAGCTGCGAATCGGTCCACTCCGAATAGTGTATAATGCTGTCTCTCATTTATTATTCCATTGATTTGATCTTAAGATATTTAGAGTCATATAGTGTTATTTATACTCTGCGAGTTTTTGCTCCGCTTTTATTTTTAATATTAATGATTTGATGATCAGATCGAGTTTCGATCCTTCCCTGTAATCCGCCGGGGCAATGAAATCGGCACGTTGATCTTTAATGAGCTTTTCGCATATTTGTTTTGGGGAAGGTCTGTCTTTCTTTTTTCTTTTTGCCGGGTCATACACCGCTATTGAAGTTCCACCCTGGTATTTGATCATTTTCATGGCCGGGACATCCGTTTCCCCATCACCGATATAGATCATATTTGGGAACGGCAGGGGCCTTTTATCATATTCCACGAATTTATTGATCTGTGAATCGTCGTAGGAATTTAATATACCCTTGTTGATCCGGAAGAGATATTGGGTTTTAGTTGTATAGTTGATGGCTAACGCCGGCCAGATAGCCACATCGTCAGCGTCGAAGATAAAGCCCGAAGCAAAAATGTATTTAAAATACCTGGAAATGGATGACCCATTGATAATATCGCGAATGCCTGAAGAGATGATGTAATGGTCAATTTTGACTTCTGTTGTTTTAGCAAATTCATTAATTCTATCAAAAAACGTATCGACTCCCGGAAAAAATTTCATGTCCTTTCCATGCTCCAAAAAGGCTTGTCGCGTCACCGGCACACCTTTCTCATTGGCTTTCCTGATCATCAGTTGCATGTAGGTCAGTATCTCATCTGCGTCATTTTCGACGGCAATCCGGCTAGCTTCCTCCCAGAATGCCGTTTTGCCGATGCCAAGATCCGGTATGAAAGAATGCTCCTGCATGTTGCCGGGTGCCAGGGTGCCGTCGAAGTCGTATGCGATGGCTATTTTGATTTGTCTTGCAACCATGGCTGCTATGTTATTTTTGTTTCATTCTTTACCCTTGGTAAGGAAACTGTAAAGGTTTCAAACGCTGAACCCGTAATCAGCGTTTTTTGATTTCCTCAATCCGCTCTTCCCGATCGGTTTCCTTATCTAAATAATAATTATAGAGTTTCTCATGAAAGAATAAAGCGGTTTCCTGGGAATCCATCCATTCAGAATATGTGATAGTATTGTTATTCATCTTGAATTATTATTGATTTTTTCAGTTCCGATTTGGTGGGAAGGAAATCCCTTAGATCGGCAGGAATATTTTTAATGATTTTATATTTCGCGATACCTATTGGTTTTTGAATATCCCGAATTGCATATTCAGCGATTATTTTGTTGGCCTGCTTACACAATATTATACCTATACTTGGTTGATCATCTTCTTGCCTGAGTTGCTCATCCACCGCAGTAAGATAAAAATTCATTTTACCTGCATACTCCGGTTTAAAATCCCCGATTTTCAGATCTACCACCACAAAGCAATGTAAACGGATATGATAAAACAACAGGTCAAGGTAATAATCCTGGTTACCAACATCAAGGTGGTATTGACTGCCGATAAATGAAAAGCCCACACCCATTTCGAGTAAAAATTTGGTAATCTGACTGGTCAGAGCATCTTCCAGGTCCTTTTCCAGGGACTTTTCATCAATTTTTATGAAATCAAAAATGTAAGTATCTTTAAAAGTATCCCTTGCCAGTTTTGATACAGGTGCAGGTAACGTTTTTGGGAAATTACTGGTAATTTTCCCTTGCTGACTGAATAAGTTATTCTCGATCTGATGTACCATTACTTTTCGTGACCAACCATTTTCAATGGATTTTTGAGCATAAAACAGGCGTTCCTCCGGGTTATTTACCTTATCCATCAACACCA
The DNA here is from genome assembly GCA_964628285.1 of uncultured Lentimicrobiaceae bacterium. Classification (GTDB taxonomy): domain Bacteria; phylum Bacteroidota; class Bacteroidia; order Bacteroidales; family JAGONC01; genus JAPLDP01. The sequence goes on along the minus strand of CAZVNP010000060.1, from coordinate 510 downwards.
TGTTATGTGCCCATGGTAAAAGTGCAGCAGGATGCTGCACAAACAACTCGTAGTTGATAGCACAGGACTGATTTTTAATTTCAATGATATTTAGTGCAGCAAGCTGCTGCACAATTAAACGGTCAGGCAATTCTTTAGCAAATTTTTGCATATACTTAAGATTTCGTATAGAAAATCCTTTCATATCCGGAAATGCCTCCATTAAGTCCCTGGAAAGTTGATCAATAACTTTGCCTCCCCACCCTTGTAACCGTTGCTGAGCCAGAATATAGGTTCCGATTTCCCAATAAAGGTGGATCAATCGGCTATTCACAGCAAGGACTGCCTGATACCTGGCTGTAATAACCTTCTCTTTTATCTCCAGCAGAAAGGGCTGATAATCTTTGGTTATATTGTTGTTTTTCACGCTCTATATTAGTTATTTTCTTTTTTTTTCCATTTATTAATATACTCATTGATTAATTTATAATCAAACTTTCGAATCAAATTAATTTCAGGAGATTGGAAATC
>CAZVNP010000059.1:14332-16281 GCA_964628285.1 uncultured Lentimicrobiaceae bacterium | reverse complement strand
TTCCTTCGTTACATCGATACTTCGTTACATTTTTTTACATCTTTTTTTGCGGAATGGAATGACAGATCAAATAAACTCCCAGTAGTTCTCCTGATGAATAACTTTAAATTCACTCTGTGAATAGGTCGATAAAAATTCAGAGGGGATCTTTGTCTTTGTCTTCAAACTAAATTTAAACTCAAAAGCCCTCAACCGTCCTCCTTCCTCTTCCAGGTAATCGATTTCTTTCTGGTCGTAAGTCCGCCAAAAATAAGTATTTACGAATCGTCTACGGTTATGATTTGCTTTCATCCGTTCAACAACACAAAAGTTCTCCCACAGCCCGCCCTTATCATCACGGACATCAAGTGTATTAAAGTTCTGTATCAATGCGTTGCGGACACCGAGATCATAAAAATAGATCTTTTGATTTTTTGCAATCTCTTTACGGAGATTTCTGCTGAAGGAATTGATCCGAAAAATCACAAATACCTTCTCCAACAATTGAACATACCGTTTGATAGTGTGAACATTTTCACTCAATAAAGTAGCCAATTCATGATAGGATACAACATGACCTATTTGTAAAGCAAGAGCTCTTAAAAGATTAATGATCAGGTCCGACCGTCGTAAGCGCTCAAATTGCAAAATATCTTTATATAAGTAGCTGCTTACAATGTTATTAATTTCTTCGATAGCTTCGGGCTCGGTCTTATCGAAAACCTCAGGATACATTCCGAACCGAAGCAGGTTCTCGAGCCTGGCATTAATTTCCGGGTAATCATATTTTTGTCTGATCTCTTCAAGCGAAAACGGAAATAATAAGAAATTCCTTGATCTGCCTGTCAATGGTTCACTTATCATATCACCCATGTCAAAACCGGATGAGCCGGTTGCGATGATCTGGATTTCAGGGAATGTATCATTAATAATTTTCAATACAAGACCTATATTGTTTAAGTGCTGAGCTTCATCTAAAACAACTAAACGGTAATTCCCCAGGAAATTCTTAAGCATCACACTATTAGTGGTTTCCAATGCCGTTTTATTTTGAAGCAATTCACAATTCACGTAACGAGAATTCGGGACATTTTCAATTAATTGCTTTGATAGAAATGTCTTGCCTACTCTTCTTGCTCCCGTAATGACGATGACTTTCCCTTTGAAAAGATTCGCCTCAATAGATTTTTGTATAGTCCTGGTATAATTCATTTTATGACATTAACTTCACAAATTTATAAAAATTTATGAAGTTTACTGCCGGAGTTTCTATCTTTTTATCCATCTTTATTCTGTAAGTTTCATCACTACAAAAGCTTTAATGAATCTCTCTTTTTCCGCTCCACAACTGCATACTCTTTCGTCACCAGAATATCAGCAAGGGGTCGCAGTCCCTGCACCATCCTGTGTTCCTGCTCAAGAACCCTCATGCGGTATTCGTTCTGTGGTTCTTTGCCGCGGATGACCTGTGCTTTTTTTGTTTCGTGATAGGTCAGCTCGATAAAAACTCTCAGGTCGAGGCCGTCAGTTTTGATGGCATACAGACCGTCGATGATCAGCATGTCGGTATCTTTGAAATCGGTGATGAGGGTGTCGACCTGTTCCGTCACGAGGTCGACGCACGGCATGGTGGCTTTCCGCCCCTCTTTGAAGTCGGTGATGTTATGATTGATAGTCTCCCAGTCATACTCGCCATAACCGACGACATTTTCGATGCCGTGTGCCTTTCGCCATTCCGTTCGTTCCAGAGGGAGGATACGGTAATAGTTGTCGATATGTATCGGTTTGGCCATGATGCCTTCCTTGCGCAGGTTACGGGCTATGACATGGGCCAGCTCCGACTTGCCGGAACCCGATTCGCCTGAGATGCCGACCATCATCTTCGGTTTCCTGTCGCGCAATATACGCTCGACAATCTTCTGCCCCGCTATGCGGTGCTTTTCTTCGATCAATAAGACGTCACCTAACAT
>CAZVNP010000059.1:0-14232 GCA_964628285.1 uncultured Lentimicrobiaceae bacterium | reverse complement strand
GTAATTCAAATCCTTCAAAATCTCATCCACTTCCTCCTTGTCGAGGTTGTAAAAGGTCATCAATGTGTCAGCCTGTTTGGCCACTTTAAACTCATCCGGTGATTTGCCTTCGGCCTTCAGGATACGGTCAAGACGTGAGATATTACCGTATTTTTGCCGGTAAGCATCCCATTCCAGTTCCTTGAGGTTAAAATAACCGTCGTACTGGGCGATGATAGCATCTTCAGAAATGACGATGTTAAGATGATGCGCCATATGGCTCCACTTTTTCATTTCCTCCTCGTCCAAACCCATTTTATCGAGGATCCTGCGCAAGGATGTCACGCCGAATTCTTTCCAAAGCTCTTCCGCTTTTTTAAACATCCATACCACCATCAGATTGGTATAGGCATTATCTTTCAATCCGCCTTTCGTGGCATCGCGGTATTTCTCGTGAAACTCATCGGGGCCCATGACCCTGTCGATGCTGTAGCGTCCTGTTTCAGGATTAAACTGACATTTGCTTGCCCAGAAGCGAGAGATGTCGAAGAACAGCTCGAGCCCTGCCTCTTTCATAAACTCTTTATCACCGGTGATATAATAATAATACCAGGTGTTGTATGCTATGGCGAGGGAGACGTGACGCTGCAGTGAGCTGTAATCAGTATCCCACCGGCCCGAGACGGGGTTGAGGTGTATGACCTGTGTCTCTTCCCTGCCGCTGCTGCCGCTTTGCCAAGGGAACATCGCTCCTTCAAAGCCGTTCTCTTTGGCATAAGTACGGGCTGCTTCCAGGCGGCGGTAGCGGTACATCAGGACGGAACGGGCTGCCGCGGGGAGATGCACAAAATAAAAGGGCAGAATGAAAAGCTCATCCCAAAAGATGTGGCCGCGGTAGGCTTCGCCATGCAGGCCTCGCGCCGGAATGCCGGCATCGATCCAGGCGTTGTGCGGCGAGGCCGTCACCAGCGTATGATAGATGTGCAGGCGCAACATCTTTTGAGCGAAACGGTCGCCTTCGAGTTTGATGTCCATGTCACCCCATAAGTCACTCCAGCGCCGCGCTGAAGCGGATATCAACTGTTCAAAATCAGGGCAGGACTGTAATGCATCCCGCGCATTGGTCAGCGGATCGTTGTGACTATGATCGGTCGATTTATAAAGGGCCGTGATTTTATCCACCGTCAGGGTGGAGCCTGTCGCCATCACCTCTCCCACCACCATTTCGGAGCGTCCCGGCGAATGATGATGGCGGCATCCGGGCATCACCTCATGACCATCCTTCCGCACGGTGATTTTGGCCGCGGCGGCCAGACGTATCCCCGACTGTGTGGTGGTGACCGCCAGGTGTTGCCGGTTGCCGTCACCTCCCGCAGCCTCAGGCTTGAGATGCTGCTGGTTAAGTTCCTTGTAACGGTCCACGCCGCCGTTGATATGATCGCCGTATAATCCGCTCATGACGTCAATCTCAGCGGCATAATTCAGCGGTGTGACCGAATACCTGACGGCAGCCAAATGAGGCATCGCCATGCTGATCATCCGCTGCGACGTAAGCCGCGTTTCCCTTCCCCGTTCATCGCGAACCACCATCTGTCGCGTCAGCAGGCCGTTCCTGAAATCCAGCGACCGGTGGATATTCACGACAACCGTCTTGTTGATATCGAACCATTCCCCGTCATCTATCCTGAAAGTCATGAAATGCCAGTTGATGCCGTTGACAAAGTCCTCATTTTCGATATCCCTGCCGGCCACCTTTGATGTCAACCGGTTATACACGGCGGCCATGTATGTGCCGGGGTAATTCATCTGCCCCGGGAGGGCTTCCTCCATGGCGCCTCTGGTGGCCATATAACCGTTGCCGGTGGTCAGCAGTGTTTCACGGGTACGTTCGGCTGCCGGCACATAATCATCGTAGCTCAGCATCCATCCGTCGTTAACGAGTCCGTTTTCAAACCAGCCGGCTATTCCTTCAAAACCTATGGCGCCGATATCGTTCACCACAATGTCGGCGCCATTGCGTTCCAGCTCTTGTTCATTATGTTCGCGTGCGATGCCCAGCACCAGTCCGAAATTGCCTTTCCTGCCGGCCTGCACGCCCGACACGGCATCTTCCACCACCACGGCACGGTCATAGGTCACGCCCAGGTCATCACAGGCAGCAGTAAAAATATCTGGTTCAGGTTTGCCTTTCAGGTTCCTGACCACCGACACCTCACCGTCCACACGTGTGTCGATCAGATGCTGCAGGCCGGCACGTTCAAGCACCGCCCGGCAGTTTTTTGATGACGACGCCACTCCCACCCTTATACCCCGCACTTTCAGTTGCTCCATCAAAGCCACGGTGGAAGGAAAGACCTCCACTCCTTCGGTGCGAAGCACCTCGTTAAAGGCCTCATTTTTCCTGTTGCCCAGGGCACAGACGGTTTCCTTGTCCACGCTGTCCTCAGGATTGCCATAAGGTATACGGATGCCTCGTGAGGCCAGGAAATCCTGCACCCCCTTATACCTCGGCTTGCCGTCGACATAGGGCAGGTAATCCTGTTCATGGCTGAAAGGACGGAAAGGCTCACCGTAACGCACTTCGCGCTCCTTAAGATAAACATCGAACATCTTCTTCCATGCCGCGCTGTGAACAAGAGCGGTTGTGGTGATGACACCGTCGAGATCGAAAATTACCGCATCAAAACCGTAATCCGTCATGTATGTAAGATTGAAAAGGACCGTCCGGATCGTCAGTACAAGGTGTCAGCCTGACTTACCCGAATATTTCTTAAATTCCACCACAATGGTGGCGCCCTTACCGGGTTCGCTGATGCATCTTACTTTACCCTTCATGGCATCGACATATTTCTTGACAATGGAGAGGCCGATGCCGTTGGCGCTTGTTTTCTCAGCCTGATTATCGGTCTGTTTCTGGTACTTGCCATACAGTTTGCGGATATCTTCCTCGCTGATGCCGGGACCCTGGTCGATGATCTCGACACGGACCATATCACCGGCCTCTGATAATTTCACCGTGATGGTCTTGTCGGGCGGAGAAAATTTGATGGCATTCGACAGAAGGTTTTCAAAGATCAGACCCGTGTAGTTCCTGTCCAGGTTGGAATAAAGTTCATGTGTATCCAGCCTGAGGGTGATATTTTTCTGTGCCATGGCCGCGCTATAAAGGGCTGACATTTCCTTCAGCAGCAACTCCAGGTTAATGACCTCCGGTTTGATGCCGATATTTTTTGTCGCTATCTCGTTGATATCGAGAACCTGGCTGATGATCAGGTTGATGCGTTTGAGCGAATTATAGATCACTTCGAGTGACCTCGTCTGGTCCTTTGAGAGGCCTTCGGTCTGTGTGCTGAGAAGGTCGGCCAGGCAGAGGCTGCTGGTGAGGGGGTTGCGCAGGTCATGGGCCAGCACGTTGATGAGGTGGTGTTTCTCTTCATTTAACCGGTTAAGCAGATCGTTTTTCTGTTCCAGTTCTTTGCTCTGTTGCTCTATGCTCAGGTTGCGTGCGGCTATCTCCTCATTCTGTCTCTGTATCTTCAGGTAGCTCTGTGCCAGCTTACGCTCCATCTCGTTCATCTCGCGTATCCTCCTGACGACGACTCTGACGACGCCCTGCATGATGTTGACATTGGCTGCCATGAGGCCCTCAAAATCGGAGCGTTCCAGTTCAAGCAGACAGGTCTCCGCCTCTGCGGTGACCGAGGCAGAGCGGCTTTCGTTGTCGAACAGGGCGTATTCGCCGAATACCCTGCCGCCACCCATACGGGTGATCACAAAATCGCCCGCATGCACACGGACAGAACCATCGGCAATGATAAACATCGAATGACCAGGCTCGCCCATTCTGAAAATGACCTCTTCTTTCTTCACCCGGTGCTCTTTTAAAACTTCGGCAATGTTTTTCAACACCGCCTCAGGCACATCGCTGAAGATGCCGACCTGTTTCAGGAGGGTCATCCGTTCATCCAATGCCTTTGGGTCTATGTTCTTTTGCATGGTCATTTTAAAAATTACACATGATTATTATGCGTTCAGTTTTATCCAAAGATAACCGTAAGGACGAATACGGACGCAACCGTCTTCATCCCTCATTATTTTGTTCCCGAGAAGATCGCTTTTACCTCCGATCAACATCTGACCGGGTGTCTTCACCCACCTTTCCGAGGTCGTGAGGTTGAGAATCACCAATATTTTTTCATTCAGGAATGTCCTGATGAACATGGCGGCACCTTCCATGGGGTTCCTGTCATGACCGGTGGCTTTGAGCCATTCCATTTCACCGCGGCCAAAGCAGGGATGAGCACGTCGTGTGGTGATCTGATGCCTCAGTGCCACATAAACACGGCTATAGTAACTTCGTGTATCTTTCAGGGCCGCTTCCAGGCGGTTCCAGTCAATCTTTCCCCGCACCAGGAAACGGGTGTCATTTTTCCCCGTCTTCCTGATCATCTCATGATAATATTCTTCGTCGTTCAGTTTCCCGAATTCATCACCATAATAGATGACCGGTGTTCCGGGCAGGGTAAGCATGAGTGAATAGATCAGGGCTATCCGGGCCGGATCGCGTCCCATCATCTCGGCGAGGCGTGCCGAGATGCCCTGGCCGAGCCTGAAATCCCACTCCGGCCGCCTGCAATAGGCGTCGTGGATGTATTTCCTGTCCTCTTCCGTCACATACACCAGCTCAAGGCTCAACTCATCATGACAGCGGAGAAAGGTGAACCACTGGCAGCCGGGAGGTATGGCGGGTGTCACCGACCTGCCGAGGGTATGACGCACGGGTGTGATGTCATGCATATGGAGAGCCTTGAACATCTGTGGCATCAGAGGGAAATGATACCCGGCATGACATTCATCGCCTGCACCGAAATATTTGACTACCTCTTTGGGTTTCTGGCACGCCTCGGCCAGAAGCAGGGTGTTGGGGCGGAAAAAGTCCAGCACCGTCCTGAAGAAGCGGACCACCAGGTGTGTCTGCGGCAGGTTCTCGCAGTTGGTGCCCTCTTCCTTCCAGAGGTAAGGGATGGCGTCGGCACGGAAGCCGTCGACACCCCGTTGCAGCCAGTACAGCAAATTACGCGACATCTCCAGGAGCACCTGCGGGTTGTGGTAGTTGAGGTCGGGCTGGAACTCAAAGAAACGGTGAAAGTAAAACTGGTCTCCCTCCTGTTGCCAGTTGCCGGTGCACAGGCCTTCAAAAATGATACGGGCGTCACCATAACGGCTGTCATCGTCGCTCCAGATGTAATAATCGCGGTAGGGATTGTCGCGTGATGAACGGGCCTGTGTGAACCAGGGGTGTTCATCGGAGGTATGGTTTATGGCCACATCGAAGATGACCCTGATGCCGGCACGGTGCGCCTGCCCGAGGAAACGGATAAACACAGCCTCACGCCCGGCATCGGAAGCAGTGGGGGGCAGTCCCGACAAGTCCGCGCGGATGCGGCGGTAGTCCCGGATGTCGAAGCCGGCATCACGCATGGGCGAATCCAGGATGGGCAACAGCCACAGACAGTTTACACCCAGATCTTTCAGATAATCCAGCTTGGCGGTCAGACCACCGAAATCATTATTGAACAGGTCAACATACAGGGAATAAACAACGGCATCCTGATACCATAACGGTTCCAGAGGTTCAAGTTCGACTTTTTTTTTCAGAGCGTCCATCTCTTCGATAAACTCCTTCAGGGGCTGCAGGGAAGCGCTGGGATAGAGTACCGTCCAGTAATCCTTAAGCTTGTCGAAGAGGGATGGATCGGCCATGGTGTTGATAAAATGAGGGGATAAAGGTACGAATAAATATAAGTGATGGGACTCCATCCCGGAATCTTCCGGGATGGAGTCCCTTACGACATCTTGTGAAAAAACGTCCACCGTATCAAAATCTGCCTTATATTTATCCATTCAATGGATCGATATTTTCAGATAAATGCCAGCTAACGGAATCTCATACTATTTTGTTCTGCCGGCTCTTTTCTTCTTCATGACTGAAGCCGCAATTCCACAGCAAATAGGCTACACCTTCGACGGCAGTCAAAAAAAGGTGGAGATGCCTTTCGAGAACCTCAACAACCTCATTGTGATCCCGGTGCAGATCAACCATCTCCTGACATTAAAGTTTATCCTTGACTCAGGTGTCGGCAACACCATCCTGACCGACAAGATCCTGTGCGATTTCCTGCATGTCACCCTTGACCGCAAAGTGAGCATACCGGTGGTGGGAACCAAGCAGAACGTCGACGTCTTCATCAGTCACAACGCCGATCTGAATCTCCCGGACATAGCGGGCAAAGGAATGAACATGCTGGTGCTTGAAGAGGATTACCTGGATCTGAGAAGTTACCTCGGCGAGAATGTCCAGGGTATCCTGGGAAACCAGATCTTCAATTTTTTTGCCGTCCGGATCGATTACACCTCCAAACTCGTCACTTTCATTGATAACCGGCATTTCAGGCCGCCGCGGCGGTACCATGTCATCCCCGTGAGCATTGAAAACAACAAGCCTTTTTTCAACACCACCATCACTATGGACGACGGCCGGCAATACCGCTGCAAGCTGATGATCGACCTGGGGGCAAGTCATTCCATCCTGCTGGGTGCCGGCAAAAAAGAGTTACTCCCGGTCCCGGACAGGTGCCTCCACGTCGTTGTGGGACGTGGTCTGGGTGGTGACATCGACGGATGTATCGGCAGGATAGACGACCTCGGCCTCGGCGGATATACACTGAAAGATATCACGGCCTCCTTTGCCGACGAATACCCTGCCAGCGACACCATCCACGATGAGATCCTTCAGGGCACGCTTGGCGGCGATATCCTCAGCCGTTTCAATATCATCTTTGATTACGCCGGCAAGCGGATATTCCTGAAAAAGAATTACACCTTCCGCCGGCCTTTCGAATACAATCTCAGTGGTCTGCAGGTCATCGCCTCCGGTCCTGACCTGCGACGCTTCGAGGTGGTCTCCTGCATCCAGGGCTCTCCGGCAGCCAAGGCAGGTGTCCGCCCCGGCGACATCCTGCTCGGCGTCAACGGCAGCGACACCAAATACCTTACCCTCAACCAGATCAACCGCACCCTGTTCTCCCATCCCGGCCGTAACCTGTGTCTCAAAATATTGAGAAACGGCGAAATAATTAAAGTGAAATTCAAGCTGGTGAGAATAATATAACTTTATTTTTGCAGTGAATGGAGACGGTTGAGGTCACCGTCTGTTTTTTGTTTATAAGGAACCATGAGATCCCGTGTTCTGTTAAATTCTATTTTCGCCGTTTTTATTGTTTCATTCATAGGATGCTGGAGTAAGACAGCGAAAAATATGCGGTCAGTGCCCTCATGGGCCGGTGAGGTGGTGTGGTATCAGATCTTCCCCGAGCGTTTCCGCAACGGTGATACAACCAACGACCCCACCTTTGCCGACCTGCGTGGTGCCTGGCCCCACGACAGCATCCTGCCGTGGCAGGTGCATCCCTGGACGTCGGACTGGTATGAGTTGCAGCCTTACGAAAAAGCCAACGGCAGGGACATCTGGTACAACATCACCCGCCGCCGCTATGGCGGTGACATACAGGGTATCATCGACAAGCTCGATTACCTGAAATATCTCGGTATCGGAGCTATTTACCTGAACCCTGTGTTCACCGCGCCCTCGTCGCATAAGTATGACCAGTCGTGTTACCATCACATTGACCCCACCTTCGGCCCTGACCGAGACGGCGATAAAAAGCTCATCGCCACGGAGACTCCCGATGATCCTTCCACATGGGTGTGGACCGCTGCCGACAGGCTGATGCTCCGGCTTATCAGGGAGGTGCATCAAAGAGGCATGAAGATCATCTTCGACGGTGTCTTCAACCATATGGGTGTCACGAGCTTTGCCTTTCAGGATGTCATTAAGAATCAGCAGCGGTCACGTTTTAAGGACTGGTTTGTCATCACCTCCTGGGACGATCCCGGCAAGGGCACCAAATTCGAATATGAAGGCTGGTGGGGGGTGAAGGACATGCCTGTGCTGAGGGAAACCAGGAAAGGCATGGCGCCCGGTCCCAAGGCCTATATCTTTGCTGCGGTGCGGCGCTGGATGGACCCTGAGGGTGACGGCAACTCCGTCGCCGGCATCGACGGCTGGCGTCTCGACGTGGCAGACCAGGTGAACCATCGTTTCTGGAAAGCGTTCAGAAAACTGGTCAGGTCGATCAATCCCGAAGCCTATATCACCGGCGAGGTCATCGAACCGGTGAACATTATCGTACCCTATCTGAAAGGGGACCAATTCGATGCGGTGATGAATTACAATTTCATGTTCATCACCAGCGAGTTTTTCATCAATGGCCCCGCGCGTTGTCCCGTGAGCCTGTTCGACAACCTGCTGCAAAACCTCAGGGAAGCCTGCCGCCCCGGTGTCACCCTCGCCATGCAGAACCTGCTGGGCAGCCATGACACCGACAGGCCCTCCTCACGAATCATGAACACCTGGAGTTGCAGCTTCTCAGATAAAAACAGTTATTTTGACGAATCCAAAGCCACCAATCCTCATTACAATACCGGCCGCCCTGATGCCCGGGCTGAGGCCATCCTGCGCCTGATGAGCCTCTTCCAGATGACCTATCCCGGTGCTCCCATGATCTTTTACGGCGATGAAGCCGGCATGTGGGGCGCCAAAGACCCCTGCTGCCGCAAACCGATGCTGTGGGATGAAATGGTTTACAACAGCGCCCGCTATATGCCTGACGGGAAAGTCAGAAATCCCGCCGAGGCGGTCGCCGTCAACCATCCCCTAATGGACCACTATAAAAAACTGATCGGTATCAGAAACCGGTGGAAGGTCCTGCAAAAAGGTGACTTTCAAACGGTTTTTATGGACGACCGCAAAGAGATATATGTTTTCTCAAGGAATTACGAGGATCAGTCGGCACTGATCGTCATCAATAACAGCGATAAAGTTCAGAATGCCGAATTCAGAATCCATGATGATGCGAAATACCTCGATGTACTGAACGACCATGGCGCTGTGGTGACATCTGACAGGAAACTGGCTCTTAGAGTCCTTCCCAAGTGGGGCATGATCCTTATCAGACAATAAGCTTAAAACATGGAAACAGTCGCCGTCAGAGAGAAAAAAAGAGTGACCCTGCTCTCCCTGTTGGCCGCCATATCCCTGACCTCATTCAAGCTGATCATCGGGATACTGACAGGCAGCCTGGGCATACTGTCCGAAGCGTTGCACTCAGGTCTGGATCTGGTAGCGGCAGCCATTACGTTTTATGCGGTCAGGATTTCCGACAAGCCTGTTGATGCGGATCATCATTATGGCCACGGTAAATTCGAGAATGTCTCGGCCCTGGCGGAGACCCTGCTGCTCTTCATGACCTGTCTCTGGATCATTTATGAAGCTGTCCGCCGCCTGGCGACCGGGAGGGTTGAAATTGAGGTCAATGCCTGGAGTTACATCGTGGTGCTGTTCTCTATTGCTGTGGATTTTTCGCGTTCCAGGGCACTGAACAAAGCAGCCGTTAAACATAACAGCCAGGCTCTGAAAGCCGATGCCCTGCATTTTTCCACCGATATCTGGAGTTCCCTGGTTGTTCTTGCCGGTTTGATATGTGCCCACCTGGGTTTCTTTTTCGCCGATGCGATAGCCGCCCTGGGCGTGGCAGCTATTGTCATCGTCATATCCTTCCGCCTGGGTAAGAAGTCGGTGGACGTTCTCCTCGACAGGGCACCGATGGATATCACCGAAAAGGTAACCCGGATGCTCAGGGAAATGCCTGAAGTTTTATATTTTCACGACCTGAAAGTAAGGGAAGCAGGGGCTCAGGTCTTTATTGAGATATCCATTCATGTAGATTCGAAGCTAAGCCTGGAGGAGGCACACCACATCGTGGACCTTATTGAAGAGAGGATCAGGGTGGCAGTAGAACGTGCCGAGGTGCATGTGCATTTCGAGCCGCAGGACAGATAAAGATTCAATATTCAACACTCAACACTCAATGTTCAGTTCAGGTACGACTATCCGGATAATGATTGGAAGCTTTTTTTTCATATTAAGCCTTCTGATACCCCATTTTGTTTATGCTCAGGATACGGTTCCTGATCATGTGGAGCCTCCATTCTGGTGGACGGGCATGAACGACTCCTCGCTGCAACTACTGGTTCACGGCCGTGACATCGCCACGACCGATCCTTTCATTGACTACGACGGTGTCACCCTGGTGAAGACCAACCGCATCGACAACCCCAATTATCTCTTCCTGGACCTGATCATCGACAAGTATACCTTACATGGCGCCTTTACCATCGCCTTCCGCCGCGGGGACTCCGTCGTGGCCCGCTACCGCTATCACCTGTATGAACGCCGTCACGGATCATCGCAGCGAAAAGGCTTTGACGCCTCAGATGTCGTATACCTGATCATGCCCGACCGCTTTGCCGACGGCGATACGACCAACGACAACATGCCGGGCATGCTGGAGAAAGCCGACCGCCATGACCCCAACGGACGCCACGGCGGTGACCTGAAAGGTATCACCGACCATCTTGATTATATCACAGACCTTGGCGTGACAGCCCTTTGGCTCAACCCTGTTCTGGAAAACAACAACCCCAGCTATTCCTATCATGGTTATGCCATCACCGACTTTTATAAAACCGACCCGCGTCTGGGCACCAATGACGAGTATCTTGACCTCATCGACAGTTGCCACGCCAGAGGTCTCAAAGTGATCATGGACATGGTCTTCAACCACTGCAGCACCTTTCACTGGTTTATCCGTGATCTGCCGTCCTACGACTGGATTCATCAGTTCCCCGAATACACACCATCCAATTTCAGGGCTTCCACTCTCATGGACTCTCATGCCTCCGGTTATGACCGGACCAAAATGCTCACAGGATGGTTCGACAGGCACATGGCCGATCTCAACCAGAAAAACGTCTTTCTGACGGACTATCTCATTCAGAACAGCATCTGGTGGATCGAATATACCGGGCTCGACGGTATCAGGCTCGACACCCAGCCTTATGTTTACAAGGAGATGATTGCACAGTGGGGGCAACGTATCAGAAAAGAGTATCCCTTCTTCACCATTGTCGGCGAGGCCTGGCTGCAAGATGAGTCCATGACGGCCTATTTCCAGGAAGATGCGCACAACAGCGACGGGTACAATTCCTTCATCCCCGGCGTCACCGACTTCCCACTGTATTATGCTCTGTCACGTGTCTTTAATGAAAATGAGGGCTATTTTACAGGTCTGGCAGGACTTTATGATGTTATCGCCCAGGACTTTGTTTATGCCCATCCGGAACGCAACCTGGTGTTCGCCGACAACCACGACCTGACCCGTTTTTTCACCAGCGTGGGTGACGATTTCAATAAGTTCAGGATGGGCATGGCATACATACTGACCACCCGTGGCATCCCGGTGATCTATTACGGCACCGAGATCCTGATGACGGGCCGCGCCGAGGAGGGCCACGGTCATGTCAGGGCCGATTTTCCAGGCGGTTGGCCCGGCGACACCTTGAACGCCTTCACAGCACCGGGCAGAACAACCCGGCAAAATGAAGCGTTTAACTTCCTTCAAACACTCATCACATGGCGCCATATGAAAACCATGATCCATAACGGCCGGCTCACACATTTCGTCCCTGAAGATGGCATCTATACTTACTTCAGATACAACTCATCCGGAACGGTCATGGTGATCATGAACAATACAACGGAACAGAAAAACGTTACAACAGGGCACTATTCCGAGTGCATGGATGATTATTCAAGAGGGTACGATGTAATGAACGGCATCATGATCGATGACTTGAGCACCATTACGGTCCCATCCAAATCGGTACGGATAATTGAATTAAAAACACAATCTCACTGAAATGAAAACGAAGATCCTCCTTTTCTCAGCGATCCTCATCCTTTCGGGATGCGTACGCCGGGCTCCGGAACTGCACATCCACAGCGGACTTCAGATTGTTGGCCTGGCCACACCCATCCTGTTACAATCCGATACCACCCTGATCCATCCGGAAGATTATTTTATGGACCTGTCATTGATCGACTCCATTCTCATTAATGGGAAGAATGTTCATTACACGGCAGGCGATGATGTCATCATGTATGTTGCCGATGGTCGTGAGCCTGTTTTAAGTGTGATGGAGGTCTGGGAAAAGGGATATCCTTATTCCATTCTTGTCAGGAAATCACGGCGGATCATGCACACCTTCACCTTCGATCCCAAAGGTGTGGACTATGGCCATGTCAGTCTGGCCGGCAGCATCAACGGATGGAATCCCGCGGCGACACCTCTGGAGAACAGCAACGGGCTGTGGCAGACGACCCTGGCACTCAATCCGGGCACATACTTCTACCAGGTGGTCACCGACGGTCATTGGCGCCTCGACCCCGCCAACCCTGACTCGGCCGATAACAACATGGGCGGTTATAACTCTGTCCTGAAAATAGGCGATGTCCAGGGCAAGAACAGGCCATTCCTGTATTCGGTCGCCTGCAACGACCACCACATCACAACCGGGTGCCACAACCCCGTGACAAAATACTTTGTCTTCTTCCAGAATTACCGTCTCGGAGAAGGTTATATCCGGCGGCATCACAACAGGCTGGATATCCTCATCCCTGTGGAGGCTGCCGCGTTCGACCGTTCCTATATCAGGATATGGTCCTACAACGACGCCGGTGAAAGCAATGATATTTTGATACCCCTTGAGCAGGGACGGGTCATTAAGGACCCGTCCCTGCTAACACGTGGTGACAAAGAATCCATGATCATATACAACATCATGGTCGACAGGTTTTATGACGGCGATACCTCCAACGACCACCCTGTCCCCGATCCTGAAATACTTCCCAGGGTCAATTACCAGGGCGGCGATATCAAGGGTATCACCGCCAAGATCGACGAAGGTTTTTTCAGCGATCTGGGCGTCAACACCATA
The DNA here is from genome assembly GCA_964628285.1 of uncultured Lentimicrobiaceae bacterium. Taxonomy (GTDB): domain Bacteria; phylum Bacteroidota; class Bacteroidia; order Bacteroidales; family JAGONC01; genus JAPLDP01. Next base: position 1,296 of record CAZVNP010000059.1, on the reverse strand, counting down.
TGGATGTCGCCGGTAGTGCAGAATGCCAGGGGTGCGTGGGGATTGTATCCGGATCCCAGGACCAAATTTTCAGGGTATCATGGTTACTGGCCCACTTCGTTCACTCAGGTCGATGACCACTTCGGTACCTCTGCCGATTTCAAGGAGATGGTCGGCGAGGCCCACCATAATGACCTGAACATCCTGCTTGATTTTGTAGCGCACCATGTTCACAAGGATCATCCTTTTTACAAGACCCATCCCAACTGGGTGACCAACCTGTACCTCCCCGACGGCCGTCTAAATACTGAACGATGGGATGAATACAGGCTGACCACCTGGTTTGATGTCTTCCTGCCCACGCTCGACCTGTCGCGTCCCGAAGTGTATAACATGCTGTCAGATTCGGCCGTTTACTGGCTCAAAACATACCAGCTGGACGGCTTCCGCCATGACGCCACCAAGCACATCCCTGAGATATTCTGGAGGACACTGACCCGTAAGATCAAGAAAGAAATCATCATTCCGGAGCACCGTCCCGTATTCCAGATCGGCGAGACCTATGGCAACGGCGATCTGATCAGCAGCTACGTCAACTCGGGTGAACTTGACGGCCAGTTCGACTTCAATGTCTACGATGCCGCCATAGGAGTCCTGGTCCGCGATCATGAACCCTTCGGCAACCTGATCAATACATTGCAGGAAAGCTTCATGTATTATGGCCATCATAACCTGATGGGGTATATTACCGACAACCAGGACAGGGCACGCTTCATCTCCTATGCCAGCGGTGCGATGACCTTCGCCGAAGACAGCAAGAAAGCCGGATGGACACGCGATATCGAAGTGAAAGATCCCGTCGGGTATAAGAAAATGGCGGAGCTCATAGCGTTCAACATGACCATTCCCGGGATACCCGTCATCTTCTATGGCGACGAGATCGGCATGCCCGGCGCCAATGACCCCGACAACCGGCGCATGATGAAATTCACCGGACTGAACGACAACGAAAAAGAACTCAGAGACATCACCAAAAAACTCATCGCGCTCAGGGCACATAATATGCCGTTCCTCTTTGGTGACTTCCGTGTGCTCGAAATGTCACAGACAACATTGGCCTACATGAGATCTTATTTCGACAAAGCCGGCATAGCCGTTTTCAATAAAGGACCGGAAACCAGGACCGTCACTTTTGAGATACCCTCTCCATTCAAAGGTCAGTCCTTCAAAGCACTCCTTGGAACACCCTTTGAGACAAGAAACCATATGATCACGATAACTCTTCCGGGGCATTCCTTTGAAGTATTATCGAACTGA
>CAZVNP010000058.1:0-16865 GCA_964628285.1 uncultured Lentimicrobiaceae bacterium | reverse complement strand
GAAGTATTCAAACATTTGATAATAAACTTCTAATCATGGGTGGCTTCTATTTTGGTAATAACTGGGACATCTATGCGTTCAAATTCAACCAGGACCTTGAGTATGACACTATTTACACTCAGCCGTTTGTATACGACAGCTTATGCGACCATCCCATTGTTTCCGACACTATTCCCTTAGACTGTGATATCGTTGGAGTGGAAGAGACAAAAACGGAAGAATCACCGCAGCTTACAATAAGTCCCAATCCGGCTTTTAATCGCGTACAAGTAAAATTGCCCGAAGTCATAACGACTCATTCAAGTTCCTCAGGTTTCAATGTTACGACCTGGAAGTACAATTACAAGGGTGATGTCCTGCTCGAAATCTATGATATCTACGGCCAGAAATGGTATTCAGAGATAATGCGGGATGGGGTGAAAGAAACGGAAATAACCGTTAGAACATTACCAACAGGACTTTACATTGTAAGGGCTTTAATCGAGGGGCAGGTAGTGTCAGGAAAATTTATAAAAAAATGATTGCATGATGGCCGACTGCCGACTGCCGACTGATGACTGTCAACTTCAACTGTCCACTTCCTCAATAAACCGCTCCGCCTCCTCCGCCGTCGGTGCCCTGCCATGCCAGCGGTGATCGCCCTCGATGCTTCTGACGCCTTTACCCATGACTGTTCTTGCGAGGATAACCGACGGTCTTCCTTTTATGCTCACCGCCTCATCATACGCTTTGATGATGTCTTCATGGTCATGGCCGTCGCAGGTGATGACATGCCATCCGAAGGCTCTCCATTTGTCGGCCAGCGGTTCGAGGCCCATGACCTTCGACGTGGCGCCGTCGATCTGGACGCCGTTACGGTCGACGAGGGCGGTGAGGTTATCCAGTTTATAGTGTGCGGCGCTCATCGCTGCTTCCCAGACGGCTCCTTCCTGCAGCTCGCCGTCGCCATGGATGGTGTAAACACGCCATTTTTTCCCATCCATCCTGGCTGTCAGCGCCAGGCCCACTCCCACCGCCAGTCCCTGTCCCAGTGACCCTGCCGACAGCTCGATGCCCGGAAGGCCGTGCTCACGGCCGGGATGGCCCTGCAGACGGCTGCCCAGACGCCGTAACGTCAGCAGCTCTTCCCTGGGGAAATAGCCGGCATGCGCCAGCGCCGTGTACAGCACCGGCGCCACATGACCTATCGAGAGGATCAGACGGTCCCTCTCGTCCCAGGCAGGGTCGGAGGGATCATGGTTGAGGACATGGAAGTAGAGCACGGCGAAAATATCGGCCAGGTCGAGGGAACCGCCCAGATGTCCCGACCCTGCCGCCGCCAGGCTGCGGATGATGTCTTTACGCATCTCCTTTGCTATTTGCCTTAACGCAGCGGCATCGTTTATTTTTGTGAATGGCATGATCCTGATTTTAAAAGAAACCGGCAATGAGATGATACGCCATGATGACGTTGGATACAAGCTTCATGATGAAACCTCCAGGTCACATACAACAGCCGCCACCATGAGAATGCAACCGCGGATAATCCATAACAGGTCCATGAAAGCTTGTTTTCAGCAAAAGTATAAAAGTATCGCCGGATGAACAAAATCATGAGATTTGCCGTTATAAAACTAAATATTTACAATGAAAAAGTACCGTGTGCTGATAATGACATCATTGTTATTATCTCCGTTTATATACTCCTCATGCCAGAATGCAAAAACCTCTGACGTGAAGGCTTCAAAGGAGGATTCGGCCATGAAATATGCAGTTGAAAAATCGGATGCGGAATGGAAGAAAGAGCTAACCCAGGAACAATATCATGTGTTGAGGGAAAAAGGGACGGAGAGGCCGTTCACAGGCATCTACGATGAGTTTTTCCAGAAGGGGACCTATTACTGTGCGGCTTGTGGCCAAGCCTTGTTCAACTCCGACACCAAGTTCGAAGCCGGTTGCGGATGGCCTTCGTTCTATGCACCGTTGCTGGAGCATAATGTCAATATCAAGATCGATAAGAGTTACGGGATGACTCGTGAAGAGGTGCTGTGTGCGCACTGTGGCAGCCACCTCGGTCATGTATTCAACGACGGGCCGCCACCCACAGGATTGAGGTATTGTATTAATTCGGCAGCGCTAAAATTAGTGCCGGATAAATGACCTCACCCCCTGACCCCCTCTCCTGGGAGGAGAGGGGGAATAATATATACTCCCCTTCTCCTTTTAAGGAGAAGGGGCCGGGGGATGAGGTTTTCGGGGGTTGAGGGTGAGGTCATACCTGAAGCATCCCAAAATATGGTCATTGACCATGCCACAGGCCTGCATGAACGAGTAGCATATCGTGCTGCCGACGAATTTGAATCCCCTCTTTTTCAATTCCCGGCTCATGGCATCGGATTCCTTTGTCGTGGCAGGTATCCCGCTGATCGTAGTCCGTCTGTTGTTGATGGTCTTACCGTCTGTGAAGCTCCAGATGAAACGGTCGAAGGTGCCGAATTCCTTTTTCACATCGAGAAATGCACGTGCATTGACGATTGTTGCATTCACCTTTACCCTGTTACGGATGATGCTTTCATCTTTCAACAGGGCGTCGAGCTTTTGCTGATCATAGGTCGCGATGATAGCAGGGTTGAAATTGTTAAAGGCCCGACGCAGGTTTTCTCTTTTCTTTAGGATCATTTGCCAACTCAGTCCTGCCTGGAAAGCATCCAGCACCAGAAACTCAAATAGTTTATCGTCATCGTGGAGAGGCACACCCCATTCCTCGTCATGATAGGCGATCATGAGAGGATTATCCCCGGACCACGGACATCGTGTTACAGTCATATTCAAAGATTAAAATTTAGCATTACGAGAACATTTTCTTCATCAATGTTTCCATAGTCTCTGCTGCTTTGCCTCTTAAGAAAACATCGGTGATGGAGAAGGTATATGCTGTTGGGTCGGGATTGATCTCAATGATGTGGGCTCCGTTTTGTTTGGCGAGGTAAGGTATCTGGTTGGCTGGGGCGACCTGCCCCGAGGTGCCTATCAGCAGGAATACAGAGGCATGCTGTGCTGCCTCCAGCGAGGCCCGGTAAGCCTCCTCGGGGATGCCTTCACCGAAGAAAATGAAGTCGGGTTTGAGCAAACCGTTACAGTGTGCACAATTGGGTGGCGTCTCGGTCAGGGTGAGGTCGTTGACACTGAATTTTTCATCGCACCGCAGGCATCTGAAATATTTTGAGTTGCCATGAAATTCGATGACCACCCTGTTGCCGGCTTCCTGGTGCAGGTTGTCGATGTTTTGGGTGATGACATTCTCTAGCAGCCCTTTGCGTTCCAGTAAGGCCAGCCCGTAATGGGCCATATTCGGCTTTGCATGGCCGAAATAGTTGTAAAAGATCTCCCGGATGATCTTCCATGCTTTCCCAGGCTGTTCCAGATAATATCCAATGTCAAGATACATCGGGTCATACTTCGTCCAGATGCCTCCTTCGCCCCGGAACGGGGGAATGCCGCTCTCGACGGAGATGCCGGCGCCGGTAAAGGCGGTGGTGTAACCCGAATGCCGGAGCAGCTCAATAGCCCGGGTGAAGTCATTTTTCAAGTTTTCCATTCATATGTCTTATTTTAATAAAACAGGGATAGTGAACGATATTGCAGGCGATACAAATCTATAAACTTAATCTTTATTTATTAAGTCTTAAAAATCGTTTTTCCATTTTATTAGGAAAATATTCTGATCAGAAAACCTTTACCAACCGGATTGTATTTTAAATTTGGCATCGGTTCTAAAACGCCCCACTCATGAAGATTCATTTCATCGCTATCGGCGGCAGCGCCATGCACAACCTCGCCATAGCCCTGCATCTCAAAGGGGCGACGGTGACCGGCTCCGATGATGATATCTTCGAGCCGTCGCGGAGCCGTCTGGCGGCCTTTGGTCTTCTTCCTGCCACGCCGGGCTGGGATGAGAAACGCATCCATGGCGGCCTGGAGGCGGTGGTGCTGGGCATGCATGCCCACGCTGACAATCCCGAACTGGTCAAGGCAAAAAAGCTGGGATTGAAAATCTATTCTTATCCTGAATTTCTCTACGAACATTCGAAAAACAAGAAACGGGTGGTCATCGGCGGCAGCCACGGTAAGACAACCGTTACGGCCCTCATCCTGCATGTACTGAAGCATCACAACATGGCTTTCGATTACATGGTGGGGGCGCAGCTCGACGACTTCGACGTCATGGTGCGTCTGTCGGACGAAGCACCTGTCATGGTCCTTGAAGGGGATGAGTACCTCACCTCTGCCCTGGACCCGCGGCCCAAATTCCATGTCTATCGTCCTGATATAGCCCTCATCAGCGGCATAGCCTGGGATCATATGAATGTGTTCCCGACTTTTGAAGATTACAGTGAACAATTCAAGACCTTTATCGGCCTCATCCCAGCCGGAGGTACGCTGGTGTACTGTGAAGACGATGTGACCGTGAGGGAATTATGCCGCGACATTCGCGACGACATCACCATCATCCCGTATTCTTTCCCGGCTTTCAAAAATGAAGGAGGGATAACCTGTCTCAGATATGGTGAAAAAGATTTTCCTTTGAAGATCTTCGGCAGGCACAATCTGCTCAACATCAACGGTGCCCGTGTTATCTGCAATTTATTGGGTGTCAGCGACGGGATGTTTTACGAGGCTGTCACCACCTTTAAAGGGGCTTCGAAGCGGCTGGAGCTGGTGGCTGCCGGTCCTCAGACGGCTGTTTACCGTGACTTCGCCCATTCCCCCTCCAAGCTGGAGGCCACCGCGCGTGCTTTGAAGGAACAGTATCCCGGGCGTCAGTTAGTGGCGTGCATGGAGCTGCACACTTACAGCAGCCTTAACAGCGCATTCCTGCCGCAATACCATGATACGATGCGCTTTGCCGATACGGCTTTCGTGTATTTCAACCCTCATGTGCTGGCATTGAAACGGTTGCCGGCGCTTTCACCAGAAATGATAAAGAAAGCATTCGGTCATGACAATCTGTATGTTTTCACCGGCTCAAAAGAGATGATTCAAGCTTTGGAAAGCCTGGCATGGGGAAATGCCAACCTGTTGATGATGACGTCGGGGGATTTTGACGGCATTGACATCAGTGCGCTGACCGGGAAGGTGATGTCACTTGCAGGCAGCAGCCGTTAGTTTTATCCGTTCATCGAGATGAGGAACTCCTCGTTGGTCTGGGTGAATTTCATTTTATCTTTCAGGAACTCCATGGCTTCGAGAGGATTCATGTCGGCGAGGTGGTTACGCAGTATCCATATCCTTTGAAGCGTTTCCTTATCGAGGAGGAGCTCTTCGCGGCGTGTGCTCGACGCCACAATGTCGATGGCGGGCCACACCCTTTTGTTAGCCAGTTTGCGGTCGAGTTGCAGCTCCATGTTGCCGGTGCCTTTGAACTCTTCGAAGATGACCTCGTCCATTTTCGATCCGGTGTCGATAAGAGCGGTGGCGATGATGGTCAGCGAGCCGCCGCCTTCGATCTTACGTGCGGCGCCGAAGAAACGTTTGGGTTTCTGCAGGGCGTTGGCTTCCACGCCGCCGGAGAGTACCTTGCCCGACGCCGGCATGATGGTGTTGTGAGCACGCGCCAGACGTGTGATCGAGTCAAGCAGGATGACCACATCATGACCCGATTCCACCATGCGTTTGGCTTTCTCCAGCACGATGTTCGAGATGCGGACATGGCGCTCGGCAGGTTCATCAAAGGTGGAGGAGATCACCTCGGCCTTGACGCTGCGTTCCATGTCGGTCACCTCCTCAGGCCGCTCATCGATCAGCAGGATGATGAGATAGGCTTCGGGATGGTTATAGGCAATGGCGTTGGCTATCTCTTGCAGGAGAACGGTCTTACCTGTTTTAGGCTGGGCCACGATCAATCCCCGCTGTCCCTTTCCGATGGGTGTGAACAGATCTATGACACGCGTCGACAACGAGTTGCCAGGATGACCTGTGAGATTAAACTTCTCATTGGGGAACAACGGCGTCAGGAAATCGAAGGGGATACGGTCACGCACCTCCTCGGGCAGACGCCCGTTGATCATCTCGACCTTGATGAGCGGGAAATATTTCTCTCCCTCTTTAGGAGGACGTATGCTGCCACTGATCGTGTCGCCCGTCTTCAGTCCGAAAAGTTTTATCTGTGACTGTGATACATAGATGTCATCGGGTGAGTTCAGGTAATTATAATCCGAGGATCTGAGGAAACCGTAACCGTCGGGCATGATCTCGAGCACCCCTTCGCTGGTGACCACCCCTTCGAATTCAAATGAATATTCATCCTTATGGCGGTCATTGTACTTGGGTCTGAAGGTGATCTCCTTGACCGGTTTTTCGCGGGGTGCCCATTTTTTGGTCTCACCCTCCGTCTCTTTCTCTACCGTCGGCATTTCCGTTTCCTTAAACTCTGGAATGACGGGCATCTCCTCTTCGGCCGTTTCGGTGTATGTCACGTTGGATTCGGAGTCATCGGTGTCCTGGTCAAAGAATATGGCATCGTTCAGGAAGCCGTTGTCTTCTGCTTTGTCCTCGGATTTCATGGCGATCTTTTCACCTTTGGCGTCAGGAGCGTTTTCCGTGTTGACAGTCTCCCGCGCTAACCGCTGCCGGCGACCACGAATTGTTTTTTTAAGTGTTTTTCTCTCTTTCTCAGGTTCGTCTTCGACAGAATTCAGAGCCTGGTAGTCAAGGATTTTATAGATCAGCTCCTGCTTTTTAAGGCCTTCGAACTTGGGGACGTTGAATTTTCGCGCAATCTCTTTTAACTCCGGTAATAGCTTACCGTTAAGTTCAATGATATCATACATTTATATAACAATTTAAAGGAAACTCAGATATTTAAATGGAATAAACCGGATGTCTAATCTCTCCCGTCCGTATCGTCTATCTTCTCACCCGATTGAAGTATGAATGTAAAATTTATGAATAGTTGACGAACAGAGTTCAGGAATTATGGTGCAAAGATACAACAATATAAATGAATTATCCAAAAAAAGAAAAATATAATTTTTTACCTGCCGTGTAAAATCTTAATGTAAAAATATGTCGTTTACTGTGCTGATCAGCAAATCATTTGTACATTTGTGACAGTCTCCTTTTTAACCTGTCACAAAATATTCAGTACTTATGATTCAACGTATTCATACCCTGTTTCTTTTTATCGCATTTGTAGCGGTTGTCATGATCTTTTTCTTTCCCCTGGCGACATTCTGGTCCAGCGAAAGCTATGTCAAGTTTTTTGTTCTGGAGATCAAAAGCATGGTTCCTGGCAATCCTGTGCCCTATGGCAAGCTGTTTACAATTCCCTTCGTCATCGTGGTGCTCGCCATCATGGTCTTTGATATCCTCTCGATCCTGTATTACAAGAAGCGGTTGACGCAAATTAAATTTGTGAATTTCTGCATCCTTCTTAACATTGTTCTGATTGTCTTAATGTTTTTTTATACCGATAAGATCTCAAAGGATTTCAAGGTCCCCACAAAATATGAGTTCGGCTCGGTTCTGCCTCTCATTTCTCTGGTTTTTTTCGTCCTGGCGAACCGTTCCATACGCCGCGATGAGCGTTTGGTGCGGTCGGTGGAGCGGCTGCGGTAGTCAGTCGTCAGTATTGAGGGTGTATCAAAACTATTTTTTTAGATTAACCACAGAGTTCGCAGAGGGGGCGCCAAGAACGCAGAGTAATGAAAATCAATTCTTTATGCCTCCGTGTTCTCCGTTATCCTCCGACGCCTCTGTGGTTAAAAACGGTTTTGATACACCCTCCTCGGGGGTGAGGTTTTACCGTTGTATTTCCAGAATTTCGAGATTAGAGATGTTTTTCACGTTGATGACCAGCCTGACGGCGGTGATGACCTTATGCAGCCCGAACGTACCTGCCGCTCCGGGGTTGATGTGAAGCAATCCATATTCCTTGTCGTTGATGACTTTCAGGATATGCGAGTTGCCGGCGATGAGTGATGAGGCGGGGATGAAAATGACCGTGTGTGTCGGAAAGGATACCTATGCGTGTCATGGAAACATGTAAGTCAGCCCCACGCCAAACACCTCCTTGAACTGCGTCCGTGGGCCGGTTTTGCCTTCCTTGTCGGTGATCAGCGTCTTATCCTCATAGATAAGTGTGGTGTTGAGATTGGCGGCCAGCCATTTGTTGATCTTCATGGCAAGAAAGACATCCCAGTAAACATCGAGGTTCTCAGGATGGTCAAGGTAATCGGAATAGAGTTCAAATTTGGTCTTAAGGTTGACATTGATGAAGATGTCTTTACCGAAAGTTATCCTGAGGAGGGCACCGAATTGAGGTTTAACTTTCTTGCCTGCCTTAAGCAGTTTTCCTGTGGTATCGTACTTTGCGGGATCCACTCCAAAGGCTCCGGCATTGGCCAGAGTGGCATCATTGACGATGATCAGGCGGCCGGTGGCAGGGGAGAGGGAAACAGAGAAAAAATCAATGGGAATATAGTCCATACCCACACCCAATGACACATAGGCCGGCGCCAGAAATTTGGAGATAATGACCGAGTCGTTGGGATAGTTATATCCCTTGGCAAATTGGCTCCTGAAATTAAGGAGAACGCTGTAGTACCATTTGTTGGCTGCCTGGTAGCCATATTTGGATGCGAAATCTATTTTATCATCACTTTTTCTGAAGCCGATATCCCCGCTTTTCAGGGTGCCATAAGCCAGGTCGAGGTGGTTCGTCCAGATCGATTTGCCACGGGAATAATCGGCGAAGACATTAAGAAAACCATTGATGGCCAGTGAGTTTTCACCACCCTGGATCCAGTTGGTCAATGACACCTGTGAGAAATTCAGGGCTGCCTGCCCTCCTTTTTTCCAGTACTTTACCGTGTCAGCCTCCTGGGCCTGCAGGTGAGAACATAAGACAAACGCAAGAATCAAAGTCAAAGTTGTTTTCATTGCCATCGTTGTTTAGTTAATATTAATGAGTATAAAGGTTGCATGTCATGTCATTGCTGTACCGTATTGTTCAGTTGCGTAGGCACATAGTGCAATCCCGATCCTTCCGACAGGTTGAAGGTGATGCTGATGGTCATGGAGGTGCGGACGGCTTTGCCGTTTTTAATGCCCGGGTACCACCTGAGCATCCTGACCAGCCGTACCGCTTCTTCCCAGCATCCCGCCCCGACATAGTTCTCGGGCTGAATGTTGGTGATGATCCCATTTGGTTCGACGACGAACCATACGGTCTCCTTACCCATAATATTGAATTTGACCGCCGCCTCCGGATATTGTATCTCCTTGTTGATGAATGCCCCAAGGGTCATGGATTTATCCTTGAACAGCAGCCTGGGGAGTTCATTGACATCTTTGAAGCTGCAGACCTTACCGCTTTCATCCACCGGTTCATAAGGGTAGATGATGGCCGTGTAGCCCCTGTCGGCACAAGCTCTGTTATATTTTTTGATGCTAAAGGGTATGGTGACGGTCTGACTGTCGGCGACGGCTTTGCCGTTATACCGGGCCGGTTTCCACAACACTTTACGCAGAATCCTGACCGCTTCGGAATCCATGGCGGGGGTTACGGACCGGGTCACTTTGATGGATGACACGGCTCCCTTCTCATCGGTCGCGATAAGCAGTTTCACTTCTCCTTCAGTTCCTTTCCTCATATCCTCTTCAGGATAAATCATCTCCAGCCTGATGAGATCCTTCAGACCGGCCGTACCGCCATAAGGTTCAGCCGCAAGGAACTCCTGGGCAGACACCCGGGATGAAAAAAAGACGGCGGAAATGGTCAGGATGACCTTCATCGTCAAATGTCCTGCCCTGAAAAAGGATGATGAAGGGAACCGCTGTTCATCCATAGGTATAAATCAACCTTTAAAATTAAAAAAGAATTGTCAACCTGTATCTATTTTTTTGGGGCAGGGTGTGGAGGATAATGAGATAGAAATGAGGCTGTTTGTTTTGTCGGGTTATTTCATATATTTGTGCATAACCAAACTAACACCAGAAACCTATGAGCATCCTGAAAGACTTTCGTGATTTCGCCATGCGCGGCCATGTCCTTGATCTGGCTGTCGCCGTCATCATCAGTGTTCCTCGTAGTGAAAGTGGCACAGAAGCTGGAAAGGAAGAAAAAAGAGGTTCCCCCACCACCTCCCGCACCCTCCAATGAGGAGAAATTACTATCAGAAATAAGGGATATCCTGAAAAGCAAGTCTTACCGAAGGCTGTGATGAATTTAAATCTTCTTCACTGAGGCGGCTTTCATCCAGCCCACACTGCCGTTGGCAATGTGTATCTCATACCAGTCGCCGACGGTATCGGTAATTTTAACCTTTGTCCCTTCATGCACGACAAAAAGATCGATGCTGTTCTCCGACGGTGAGCTTTTCACCGTCACCGAAGGATTGAAGACGATCGCTTCATTGGCTTTTTTAAAAGAGTGGTAGGTCTGTAACGAAAAACCCAGGCTGAAGAAGAAAATGACCAGCACGATGACCGCCAGCCATGACGTCACATGTCTCAGGAGTGCTTTCCGCGAAATGATGACGGTGATGATGAGTGCCAGCAGGACTATGAAAGAGGCGACATTGAACCAGGCCCATCCGTTCACGTCAAAGAGATGGTACAGGCTCTTCCACCACCGGATATAGAAAAGCTGCGGCACCGGATCAATTTTATCGACGATAAGGCTGTTGGCGATGTGCAGGTTGAAATTTATGTCAGGATCGTTGGGTTTAAGCTTTTTGGCTTTCTCATAATACAGAATGGCCGACGGAAGATCGTTGGCTTTAAAATAAGCATTACCCAGATTATAATACAGCTCAGGCGACTCATATCCGTTCCTCACCACCTTCAGATAATCCTCAATGGAATTGTTGTAAAGCCCGGCGGCATAGTCCTTGTTGCCTTTCCCGATGAGTGCCGCGTTGTCCTGGGCTGATAAAGTCAGACACAGAAACATCAATACCAATACGCCTGTTAAACCTTTCATGGATCGGAACACTTTCATAATATATTTGTCACCGTGGCTCATGGATGATGGTTTATTTCAGTTCCCTTTCAATTCTTGTAATGACGTCAAGGGCTTCATGGTATATATGATCCATGTTCACCGCTTTGTCGCCCGGTGCGAACCTGGCATATTCGCAATGGTCGAGGGTGGCGATGAACGGGTTCATGATGTCTTCCCGTACGTTCTTCGAAACGAGGGCTTCCCTCACCGAATCCATGGACAGTTCCGAGAGGGGTATGTTAAACTTATCGCTGATATAGCCCCATAAAGCCTGTGAGATCTCATTATAAAACAGCGTCTCATCGAGTGTTTTAAGAAAACCGGATGCTTTCAGCAGTCTCTTCCGCGCTACCTTTGTCGCCTTCCTGTTACGGATGAGTGTCACGTTTCTTCTCTGTTTGCTGTAAGCATTCCATGAAAGTGTCAGGGCGACGGCCAGCAGCAGGGTCCCGGCGAGAAGAAGGAGATATTGGGGTGATGCGAAGAAGAACGAGCCGATCCGGTGCAAAACAAACGGGTGGGTGTTGATAAAGCGGATATCGCTTCCGATGTATTCGATATCCGATTGATTGACGCCGCTGTATGTGACAGCGGCCGTCTGGCCTTCGCTTTTGGCTACATTAATGGTATAGGACGGTGATGTGAGGGTCACATAATCGGCTTTGTCGGGATCAAAATAACTGAAGGTCACAGGCTTAATGGTGAAATCACCCGCATTGCGCGGGATGAGAAGGTATTCAATGGTCCGTGCACCGGAAATACCGTAGCTGTTCTTATTGATGTTGTTGTTGATCTTAGGATCATATACCTCGAAGTCAGGAGGAAAATTGACTTTGAGGTTATCGAGGAGCTTGATATTACCTTTGCCGGTGACGGCAAACTTCAGGTTCACCGCTTCATTGGCTTTCAGACTCGTGCGGTCGATGTTCGATTTAAAGGTGAACTGCCCTACGGCACCACTGAAGTCGGAAGGCTTATTGTGAAGTGGCAAAGGCTTGACATTGAGCTTGAGGGTATTGCTGTATAATGTCTTCTGGACATTTTGATAATTCTGACCGAAAAAGGGATCATTGAAGAAATGATCGAAAAAGGGATCGATGCTCCGACGTGTCATGGTTTGTATCTGGGCCACGACATCCACTTTAAGGGGATCAATGGTCAGCTCACCGCTGGTCATAGGGAACAAGGCGACCTTTTTTATTTCCGCCACAACATATTGCTGACCGTCGATGACCTCGTTGTACTGCACCGGTTTCTGATTGTCGTCGAGAAGGTCCTGAGCCCAGAAATTGTTATAGGACGGTATCTGATCCATCGAATACTGCGACACGGGCACTTTCGTGTAGATCTTGTAGGTGACGATGACCTGCTGCCCCTGCCATGGATTTTTATTGTCAATGGAAGCCCGGATAAAGACATCCTCACCTTTAACGGTGCCGCTGTTATCCTGGAGGTTCTGACGCTGTGAAGGCCTGGCGGCGGTGGGCGGCGGCTGGGCATTGCCTGCAATGACCTTGATGCTCAGAGCGTTGGAGGTGATCCTCTGTCCTTTCACTACGATCGTGGCAGGAGCGATGTTATAATCCCCTTCTTTCACCGCACGGAGGTAATAGGTATAGGTGTTGGAAACGGTCCTGCTGACTTGCCCGTTGATGATCTGTATGCTCTGACTGGAGGAAGGATTAGGACCGGACAAAACGTTGAAATCACTCAGGTCGGGAGCCATGAAATTCCTTCCCTCCACATTGATCTCATAGGTCAGACGGAACTGTTCACCAACCCTTACCACCGGCCTGGCCGAAGCGGTGAATTGAATCTCCTGCGCCTGAAGAGCAGTGAAGCTCAAGGTCAGAATAAGAATGAGGATAATATATCTGAATGACAGCTTCATTAATGGATGACCGTTATCTGGTTACAAAATTATAAATTAACATCCGGCTGATGGATCACCAATCCTTATCAGTTTTGACCCGAACCGCTTGAATGTTTTTCTCTCTCAGTTTCCTGAGGGTGTTTTTTTCGTCGTTTTGCATGGCTTCAAGCATCCTGGCTGCATCTTCCTTCGACAGTTGCCGTGCCTGCCCCTGTTGACCTTGCTGTTGATCCTGCTGAGCCTGCTGCTGATCCTGTTGTTGCTGGTTCTGTTGCTGCTTGACCTGTTGCTGGTCCTGTTTCTGCTGGTCCTGTTTCTGTTGATCCTGTTTCTGCTGCTGGTTTTTCTGGTCGTTCTGTTGTTGATTTTGTTGATTCTGTTGATCCTGTTGCTGTTGCACCAGTTTAAGGGCGTACGTCAGGTTGTATTTGGCATCCTGGTCGTTGGGATCATATCGGAGAGCGTTTTTATAGGCCTCGATGCTGGCGGGGAGCGCTTGAGTATGTCTGCCGGCCGAATCCATGGCGTATTTCAGCAGTGAGTTGCCCAGGTTGTAATAGGCCTGCGGTAAAACATCCTTGCCGGCCTTTGACGTTCTCAGGGTGTCAAAAGCCCGGATAGCCTCAGGATAATTATTTTGGCGGTACACGGCATCACCCAGATTGAAACGCCCGGGTACCGAAGAACCTTCTTTTATGAGTGATTTACGGTAATCGATTTCGGCGCCTTCATAGTTCTTTTCGTCATATTGTTTATTGCCATGACGGATGTACTTTCTTTCGCCCTGGCCCATAACCGGGAGTGTCATGGCCAGGGAAGCGACCAATATGACTGCCGTGACGAGTTTCATGGTTTTATCCTTGCTTGGTTATACGCTCAGGTGCGGCCAGAGAATTTGAATATTCCGGCCCACCTGCCTTTTCTTTCAATGATAATCCGTTCGATTATAATTAAAACGACAGCAATGCCGAGGAAGTATTGAAAACGGTCTTCATAGTCCGAAAAAATCCGGCTTTCGATCTCTTTTTCTTCCAGGGAATTGATGTTGCTGAATATTTTTTTGAGTCCGACGCTGGCATTATCTTCCCTGACATAGATGCCGTTACCTGCCGAAGCGATTTGTTCGAGGAGTTTCTCATCCAGTCGGGTGATAATGGTGTTGCCCTGGCGGTCTTTCTTATATCCCACCTGCACACTGCCGTTGTACACGGGTATGGGGCTGCCTTCGGGTGAGCCCATGCCGATGGCGTACACTCTGATGCCCTTGGTTGCGGCATCCTGTGAGGCCTTTACGGCATCGTCCTCGTGGTTCTCGCCGTCGGTGATCAGGATGATCGCCTTACTGTGATCACTCTCACCAAATGAATTGGCGGCGAGGCTGATGGCGGAACCGATGGCGGTACCCTGCGTCGGGACCAGGTTCGTGTTGATGGTGGAGATATAGAGCTTGGCCGCCTGGTAATCGGTGGTGATGGGCAGCTGCACATACGATTTTCCTGCAAAGACGACAATGCCTATGCGGTCGTTTTTCATCTCGTCGACCAGTTTCGACATGGCCAGCTTGGCTTTCTCGAGCCTGTCTGGTTTGATGTCTTCGGCCAGCATGCTGTTCGACACGTCGAGGGCGATGATCACGTCGATGCCCTTGCGTTGCATCTTGACCAGTTTGGACCCTACCTGCGGGTCGGCCAGTGCCAGGATGATAAAGACAAAGGCCATGGTCAGGATGATGAACTTCAGCACAGGCCTGCCCGTGGAAGAATCAGGCATGAGCCGCTGCACCACCGAGAATTCGCCGAAACGCCTCAGAGCCTTTTTCTTCCACCGGAACACAAGCACAAAGAGGATGATGAACACCGGCACCAGAACCAGCCCGTACAGGAAATATGGATGTGCTAGACGGATCATTTTCAGTGGTTTTAAGGTATTGAACGGAATACCGTATTTTTCAACACGATCTCAAAGATGAACAGCAGTGCCGCTATGAGCACTAAGGGCATGAACTCTTCTTTTTTCTTGCGGAATTCGGTGACGTCGATCTTTGATTTCTCGAGTTTGTCGATCTGCTGGTATATCTCCCTCAGTTTTTCATTGTCGGTAGCCCTGAAGTACTTCCCATTGGTCATCTCGGCTATTTTCCTGAGCATGGGTTCGTCGATCTTCACCTCGACATTCTGATACTGGATGCCGAAGGGCGTTTTAACGGGGTAGGGGGCGGTGCCGAGAGTCCCCACGCCGATGGTGTAAACGCGGATGCCATAGAGCTTGGCTATCTCGGCTGCCGACACGGGGTCGATCGATCCCATGTTGTTGATGCCGTCGGTAAGCAGGATAATGACCTTGCTGAGGGCGGTGCTCTCCTTCAGACGGTTGATGGCTGTTGCCAGGCCATCACCGATGGCCGTGCCGTCGTCGATCATGCCGCTGTGGATGTCCTTGAAAAGGTTCAGCAACACGGTATGGTCGGTGGTCAGGGGACACTGCGTGAACGATTCGCCGCTGAAGACCACCAGGCCCATGCGGTCGTTGGGTCGGCCGTCGATGAAATCCTGTGCCACGTCTTTGGCCGCCTCCAGCCGGTTGGGCTTGAAGTCCTCGGCCAGCATGCTGCCCGAAATGTCCAGCGTCATGACGATATCGATCCCTTCGATGTTGACATTCTGACGGCGCTGGCTCGACTGCGGCCGCGCCATGGCCACGATCAGCAACGCGAGGACCAGCAGACGCAGTACGAACAGACCATGGTACAGGTAAACCTTGATGCTCTTATGCCTGTTTTCAAAGGCCTGGGTGGCTGAAAAGCGGATGTCGGCATGAATACGCCGCTGCCGGAAGTAATACCAGACGATCAACAACGGTATGACCGCGAGGAAATAGAAGAAATAGGGCTGTGCAAATTCAGTGTTATTCATCATCACGGTTCTTTTTCAGCCGGTTCATCAGAGGGTGCCGCAACAGCCTCAACCGTTTCTTCATGATCAGGTTGAACGGCATTTTCCTGCTCAATGACATTTATGGTGTCTTTCACAAAGTCGATGGCGTAATTCATGCTTTGTTCCTGCTCTTCGGGCAGGGGATGCTCCTTGGCGAACTTCACCATATCGGCGAGTTCGAGCATGGCCTTCAGCTTGGCCTGTGTGCCCGGCTCAATGGCTTTGGACTTCAATGATTCCAGAATATCGGTTGTGACCATCTCCAGGGCCATGACCTTGAACTTCCCTTCGATGTATACCCTGATGATCTCAGTCAGTTCGCTGTGGTATTCCTTTATTTTTCCGCTTTGCCATAATTTCTTGGCCCGGAGGTTCTCCAGGGCTTCCAGTGCGATCACATGAGGCGGCAGTGCAGCTTTGTGACGCAACGGTATGAGAGGTTCGGCTTTTTTTCTTTTCCTGATATAATATATGATACCGTATGTCAGGAGAGCGGCACCGAGGACCGCCAGTATCCAGGGCAGCAGCTCGGCGAAGGTGACCGGGGCTTTCATCGGCCCTTTGATGTCTTTGATTTCACCCGAGAGGTTCACTTCAGGTTGGCGCACCTCCAGTAACATGGCTTCGGTTTCGGCGCTTTTATAATCGTTATCGCCTTTATTTTTATATAGAAAGACAAAGGGCGGGATAGCAATATAGCCGGAGTCGAATGAGGTGATCGTGAGCAGTTGTGACAGCGTCTTCATCCCTTCGGGTTGCCCGGTCAGCACCGAGTCGATGGGCGATCGTTTAATGACTTCGATCTTTGAGGTGATCGTATCGGCCACACTGGCCCAGACCACGGCGGCGATCCTGGGAACGGTCAGATTGAGCCTCAGGTGTATCTGGTCGCCGATGAGGATGCTCGAGGTGTCGAGTGTGGCGGTAACGGTGGCTTCCTGGGCGGAGACGGCGTTTGTCCCGAAGTATGAACAGAGGAGTAATATCGTTAATACTCGTTTAGACATTTTTGGCTGATTCGGATTCAATTGTTCAATTGCTTGTTATATTGTTATATTGTTATATTGTTATATTG